>JAJEDQ010000082.1 GCA_022821445.1 Acidimicrobiia bacterium
CTTGCACCAGGCGCACAGCGCCCGCACGCAGCAGCGCCCGCTGTACGCCATGTCGCCGGTGTTCAAGATCGCCGGCACCGCGGTGACGCCAGTGGCGGACTTCGCGTCGGCGTCGTCGACCGCGGCCGAGTCGGCCGGCACTCGCAGCATCGCGGTGCGGCTGGTTCCCGCCCCCTCCCAGAGCATCACGGTCGCCTATGCCCTGTCGGGCACCGCGGTGCGCGGCAGCGACTACACGATCAGCGGCGTCACGTCGAACTCGGGCACAGTGACCGTGGGTCCGTCGGGCATCGCCACGATCCCGGTCGCGATCACCGACGACAGCGCAGCCGAGAGCGCCGAGACGGTCATCTTGACGCTGACCGGCGGCAGCGGCTACACGGTGGGCACCACTGCGCCGGCGCACACCCTGACCGTCACCGACAACGACACGGCCGGAGTGCCGGCGGTGAGCGTCACCGCGGGGTCCGCGGTGATCGAGGGCGGCAACGCCGTGTTCACCATCGCGGCGAGCCCGGCGCCGGCGGGTGCGATCTCGGTGCGCTACAGGGTCGCCCAGAACGGCCAGTTCCTGGGCTCGGGCCGGCTCGGGTCGGGCAAGCAGCGCAGCCTCAGCGGCACCAGCGCCACGATCAGCATCCCGACGCATGACGACAGCGCGGATGAGGCCGACGGGTCGGTGACGGTCGCGCTGACGGGCGGCATCGGTCTGGGCTACACGGTCGGTTCGCCGCGCTCGGCGTCGGTGACGGTGCGCGACGACGACGTGCCCGCAGCGCAGTTCGCGGCTGGAGCCTCCGACGGGGACGAGGGCTCGGGCACGCACCTGGTGCGGGTGAGCCTTAGCCCGGCGCCGCATCGGGGCATCACGCTGGCCTACACGGTGGGCGGCACCGCCACGCGCGGCACCGACTTCGCGACGGCAGGCACGGTGAGCGCGGCCGCCGGCGCCGCGTTCGTCGATATCCCCGTCACGATCATCCGCGACGGCGCCGACGAGCCCGACGAGACGGTGGTTCTGACGCTGACCGGCGGCACAGGCTACGAGGTGGGGTCGCGCCGCGTCCACACGATCACCGTCGCAGACGGCCCGACCGGTCCACCGCCCGCGCTTCCGGTGGTGACCGTAGCTGCGGGGCCCGCGGTGATCGAGGGCGCCAATGCGACGTTCGCTCTGTCGGCGAGCCTGCCTGCGGCCGCGGTGTCGGTTCGCTACACCGTCACCCAGAATGGGCAGTACTTGGCCTCGGGGCAGCTCGGCTCGGGCAAGACTGCCACGCTCAGCGGTACCAGCGCAGCCATCCGGATTCCCACTGTCGACGACGCCGTCGACGAGGCCCACGGGTCGGTGACGGTCACGCTCGAGGCCGGCAGCGGCTACACCGTCGGAGCCCCGGCGTCGGCGACGGCGGGGGTGTCCGACGACGACCTGGCTTTCGTGCGGTTCGCGGCGAGGACCTCCAGTGTCGGCGAGGGCGCGGGCACCCATCATGTGCGGGTGCTGTTCAGCACGCCGCCGCACCGCGACATACTCCTCAACTACTCAGCGCTGTTCTCCGGGGAACCGGGCAGCGCGACGCCCGGCGCCGATTTCACCGTCGAGGGCAGATCGGTGCTGGTGCGGGCCGGGGCGGCGTTCGCGGACATACCGGTGGGGATCGTCGACGACAACATCGCCGAGGGCCCCGAGACAGTCGCCTTGAGGCTGCACATCGGCCGGTATTACTTCTTGGGCCCGAGATGGACCCGAAGCCACTCCGTCACCATCACCGACAGCGGCACGGCGGTCACGCCGGCGGCCGACTTCGCGGTCGCGGCGTCGACCGCGGCCGAGTCGGCGGGCACGCGGAACGTAGAGGTGCGTTTGGTTCCCGCCCCCGCGCAGAGCACCACGGTGTCCTACGCGCTGTCGGGCACGGCGGTGCGCGGCGGCGACTACACGATCAGCGGCGTCACGTCGAACTCGGGCACGATCGTGGTGGGCACGTCGGGCACCGCGACCATCCCCGTGGCGATCATTGACGACACGGCCACAGAGGGCGACGAGACTGTCGTGCTGACGCTGAGCGGCGGCAGCGGCTACACCGTGGGCACCGACAGCCCGTCGCACACTCTCACCATCGCCGCCAACGACGCGGTGGTCGTGCCGCAGCTGACCGTCACAGCGGGGCCGGCGGTGGACGAGGGCACAGCGGCGACGTTCACCGTGTCGGCCAACCCGGCGGCGTCGGGCACGGTCACCGTGTACTACACGGTCACCCAGAACGGCCAGTTCGTCACCTCGGGGCAGCTCGGCACGAACAAGACGCGCACCCTCAGCGGCGCCGGCGCCACCATCAGCATCCCGACGCATGACGACAGTGCGGACGAGGCCAATGGGTCGGTGACGGTCTCGTTGACCGCGGGCAGCGGCTACACCGTCGGATCCCCGAGCTCGGCGACGGTGACGGTGCGCGACGACGACGTGCCCACAGCGCAGTTCGCGGCGGCGGCGTCGACAGCCGGGGAGTCGGCCGGCACCCGCAACATCACCGTGAACCTGGCCCCGGCGCCCGCGCGTACCCTCACCGTGTCCTATGCCTTGTCGGGCACGGCGGTGCGCGGCAGCGACTACACCATCAGCGGCGTCACGTCGAACACGGGCACGGTGACGGTGGGAACGTCGGGCACTGCCGCGATTCCCGTGGCGATCACCGACGACAGCGCAGCCGAGAGCGCCGAGACCATCACCTTGACGCTGACCGGTGGAACGGGCTACGACGTCGGCGCTGTCCGGTCCCACACGCTGACCGTCGCCGACAACGACACCGCCGGGGTGCCGCAGCTGAGCGTCGCCGCCGGGCCGGCGGTGGGCGAGGGCACCGCGGCGACGTTCATTGTGTCGGCCAGCCCGGCGGCGGCCGGCGCCATCTCGGTGCGCTACACCGTCACCCAGAACGGCCAATACGTCTCCTCGGGGCGGCTCGGCACGAACAAGACGCGCACCCTCACCGGCGCCAGCGCCACCATCAGCATCCCGACGCACAACGATAGTGCGGACGAGGCCGACGGATCGGTAACCGTCACGCTCACCGGCGGCACCGGCTACACCGTTGGATCGCCCCGCACCGCCACGGTCACGGTGCGCGACGACGACACGCCCACAGCCCAGTTCGCCGCCGCGGCGTCCACCGCCGGCGAGGGCGCGGGCACGCACCATGTGCGGGTGAGCATCAGCCCGGTGCCGTACCGCCCCGTCACCGTGGGCTACACGCTCGCCGGCACCGCCTCCCGCGGCGCCGACTACACCGCACCCGGCACCGTCACCGCGGCCGCCGGCGCCGCGTTCGTCGACATCCCCATCGCGATCGCAAACGACAGCGCCGTCGAAGCGGCCGAGACCATCACCCTGACCCTGACCGCCCGCGCCGGCTACGCCGTCGGCTCGCCCCGCGCCCACACCCTCACCATCGCAGACGACGACGCGCCCCCCCTGCCCGAGGTCACCGTGTCGGGCGGGCCCTACGCGATCGAGGGCGCCGACGCGGCCTTCACGATCACCGCTACCGCCGCGCCGGCCGCGCCCATCGAGGTGCGCTACACCGTGACCCAGAACGGCCAGTACCTCGCCTCGGGGCAGCTCGGCTCGGGCAAGACCGCCGCGCTCAGCGGCACCAGGGCGGTCATCCGCATTCCCACCCTCGACGACACCGCCGACGAGGCCTCCGGGTCGGTGACCGTCACATTGGAGGCCGGCGCCGGCTACACCATCGGCGCCCACCCCGCAGCGACAGTCGCCGTACACGACAACGACCGGGCCACAGCCCGGTTCGCGGCGACCACCTCCACCGCCGCCGAGAACGCGGGCGCCCACCACGTGCGAGTGCTGTTCAGCACCCCGCCGCACCGCGACGTGTACCTCGGCTACTCGGCGCTGTACTCCACAGAGCCGGGCGCCGCGACACGCGGCGGACACCGCGCCGACTACACCATAGAGGGCATCACCCTGCTGGTGCGCGCCGGAGCCACCCACGCCGACATCCCCATCGGCATCATCGACGACAACACAGCAGAAGGCCCCGAAACCCTCACCCTGAAGCTGAACATCGGCCGCTACTACTTCCTCGGCCCCGACTGGACCCGACGCCACACCATCACCATCACCGACAACGACTAACCCACTCCACCACCCATGACTGGGGTGTCCACACAGGTTGAGAAAGGAGTTTAAATGGCCACTGTGCCGCTACTGGAGGAGATCGAAGCGCTAGGGGAAATGGTTCCGTTCGCGGTGATCAATGCCGACAACTTGCCCGAGCTGCGGGAGTCCCGTTTGGGAGACCTTCCCGAACTCAGCGAAGCGGTTGTTCGCACAGACCGTGTGGTGGACGAGGCCAACGGCGTGGTGGTGAGGGTGCATCGGCCGGTGGGGCTGGAGGGCGCGGCGCCGTGTATGTATTCGATCCACGGCGGGGGCTACATCCTGGGCAGCTATGAGATGGACGACGCCAAGTTCGACCGGTGGTGTCCGACGTACGGAATCGTCGGGGTTTCGGTGGAGTACCGCCTGTCGCCCGAGACGCCGTATCCCGGCCCGCTGGAGGACTGCTACGCCGGTTTGAAGTGGGCGTATGACAATGCCGATGAGCTGGGCATCGACCCCGACAAGATCGGCATTACCGGGGTGAGTGCCGGGGGAGGCCTATGCGCCGCGCTGGCGCTATTGGCCCGGGATCGGGGCGAGCTGCCGCTTCAGTTTCAGTTGTTGGACTGTCCGATGCTTGACGACCGCCAGATCACCCCTTCGAGCCAGCTCGACGATCTGTTGATTTGGAGCCGGGAGTCGAACGCCTTCGGCTGGAAGAGCTACCTGGGCGATCTCTATGGGTCAGACGATGTGCCCTACACCGCGGCGGCCGCTCGGGCGGAGGATCTGTCGGGCCTGCCCGACGCCTACGTCTGCATCGGCGGCGCCGACGGCTTCCGCGACGAGGACATCACCTACGCCATGCGCCTGTACGGCGCAGGCGTGCCCACCGAGCTCCACGTCTACCCCGGCGCCCCCCACGGCGTCGCCCTCTTCGCCCACCTCGAAGTAGCCCAGCGCTATTCCGCTGACCAAGAAGACTGGCTCCGCCGCCAACTTGAGCGCCTCGGCTGAACACTGGCGGTCGCGTGGAATTCCAAATTTGGTAATACCTGGTTATACTAGCGCTGTGAAGGTTGCAATCTCCATTCCGGATGCGGTGTTCGAAGCCGCCGAGGAATTGGTGGCCCGCCGCAGGTGTTCTCGATCGAGTCTGTATGCGGAGGCGCTGGAGCGGCTGTTGGCTGATGCGGATGGCGATGAAGTCACCGCTCGGCTCGACGCTGTGTATGCGGAGGTGTCCTCAGGTCTTGGCGAGACGCTGAAAGATGCGCAGGCCGACGCGCTGTCAGATGCCTGGTGATTCACCGGGGTGAGATCTACTGGGTAGATCTACGTCAGCCGACGGGATCTGAGCCGGGCCGCCGTCGTCCAGTGCTTGTTGTGTCCAGCGACCGATTCAACCAGAGCAGGATCGACACGGTGCTGGCGGTGGCCATTACTTCCAACCTCCGCCTTGCCGACGCTCCCGGCAACGTCGAACTGCCTTCAGAGAGCACCGGCCTAGACCGCGATTCGGTAGCCAACGTCTCGCAGATCGTGACCATCGACAAGGTCCTATTGTCTGACTGGGCCGGCCGGGTTGACGCCTCCACCATGCGGTTGATTGACGCAGGCATGAGCTTGGCGCTCGACCTGCCGACCTCAAGCCAATAGGGGCAGCCCATTTGTGATGCGTTGGCAGTTCGCGATGACAGACTGGCGTGACCATTCCATCCGTGAGGAGGGCATGCGTGCCGGTAGTTGTCACTACGTGTCGCTAATGTACTGATATGAGATTCCAGCTATGTAGTTTGCGCTGCACAGGGGTTTCCGCGTGAGCGGGACTCGGCAGTTACCCATCGTGGATTCTCGCGAGCCGATGGTCAATGCCGACTCTCAAGGCGAGTACGGCGAAGTGTTCACGCGACGTTGGGTGGTCGACCTTATGCTCGATCTCATCGGCTACACGCCCGAGGCCGACCTGGGGGCAAAGGTGGTCGTGGAGCCTTCTTGCGGGTGTGGAGCGTTTCTACTTCCAATTGTCGAGCGGCTCGCGGAGTCGTGCACCACTTATGGGCGTCCGCTCTCCGAGCAAGGGAATGCAATCGCAGGCTTCGACTTGCTTGAACACAATGCTGAGATTGCTCGGAAGGCTGTTGTGGCCAAACTTCTCGATCTGGGTGAGGACCTGGAGAGCGCAGAGCGCCTTGCTCAGCAGTGGGTCACAACGAGTGACTTTCTGCTGAGCGAAGAGCCGGTACAACTAGCTGATTTTGTAGTGGGGAATCCGCCGTATGTCCGTTTGGAGGACATTCCCAGGGAAGTCAGCGATGCTTACCGATCCATGTGGCCAACCATGCGAGGTCGAGCAGACATCTACATCGGGTTCTTTGAGAAGGGCTTGTCTTTGCTTGGTCCTGAGGGCCAGCTGGCCTATATCTGCGCAGACCGATGGATGCGGAACCAGTACGGCGCGCACCTCCGCAAGTTGGTGTCGAGCTGCTATGCCGTTGACACGGTCATGGTCATGCATGATGTCGACGCGTTCGAAGAGGAGGTGTCGGCGTACCCGGCCATAACCATCCTTCGGAATGGAGTCCAGGGTCCTGTACGGGTAGTGGATGCCAATGCTTCCTTCGATCAGCACGAGGCTTCCCTGGTGCTCGATTGGCCATGTGATTCACAGCAGCCCTTGTCTGCCTCTAGGGGCTTTGAGGCAGGCGAGTTGACACGGTGGTTCGAGGGTCCAGATTTATGGCCGGCAGGATCCCCCAAGACGCTTGAGTTGTTGGCTGATCTCGAATCCCGGTTTGTCCCACTCGAAGATTCTCGGACAGGGACACGTATTGGCATTGGCGTTGCTACGGGATGCGACGAGGTCTATATCCGGGCTGAGGCCGAGGGGGTGGAGCCCGATCGTCTGCTCCCGCTCCTGACCGCAGGCGATATCGCGACGGGTCGTCCTGATTGGTCGGGCAAGTACCTGATCAACCCCTGGGATGAGGATGGGCTCGTGGACCTGCGCGACTACCCAGGACTGGCGGGCCACTTCGAGCAGAACAGCAAGCTGCTTCGATCACGCCATGTCGCCCGGAGGCAGCCGAAAGCCTGGTATCGGACCATCGACCGGGTTACTCCTGAACTGATAAACCAGCCCAAGCTGTTGCTTCCGGACATAAAGGCGCTTTCACACCCCGTTTTGGATCCTGGTGGCTTCTACCCCCACCACAACCTCTACTACGTGGTATCCGATTCATGGGATCTTGAAGTGCTTGGTGGCATCCTGCTGTCCGACATCGCCAACCTCTTTGTCGGTGCCTACTGCGTCAAGATGCGAGGTGGCACCTACCGATTCCAGGCACAGTATTTGCGCAAGATTCGAGTACCCGACCCTGATGCCGTTAGCACGGAGCTACAGGACCACCTAAGAAGGGCCTTCAAAGAGCGAGATCGTCGTGCCGCGACTGAAGCAGCGGCAGAGGCCTATGGCGTGACCTGCGACTTTGATCAGGTTGGCGGGCGTTCTCGTAGTGGCATTCAATTGAGCAAGAGTTGACAGGAAGAGCCAGCAGATGCCTGCTCCAACCAACGCTCGATGGGCCACGAGCCAACGATGCGCCCCCTTCATGGATGTGTACGCCACCGCCGAGGCTGAAGGGCACACAAGCTGGAATCAAGTAGAACAAGCGTTCCTACTGGCGATGTCTCAATTCGACGCTTCCATCGCCGCGTCGGTGGGTGCTGACATGACCGATGACGAGAAGTCTGAATTGGGAGCCGATCTCCAAAACGGCAAAGGTGACTTCTTCAACGATCTGCTCGTTCTCCTCCTCAAACAGTGCTCCGGTGTCGAGCTTCTGACATCTCGCCGCCCAGTCCCAGGGCTAATCGTGCCCGTACACAACCTCGACTGCGTCTACCCCGCTAAAGGTGATCTTCAATTCATGCTTGAAGCAAAGATGATGGGCACACCCAAGCACATCAATTCACCAAGGCAGAAAGAGAGAGGGCGACCTGGATCTGCCGACATCGACAAACGGGTCAAGGAACTGGCTTTCAAGTGCATCGACCTGAAGGGCGAATTCAGCAGACGTCAGACGATGACCGGCACAGCGCCCCGTACTGGAGGCCCCGGCGGAGGTGATCTGACCACCTGGCTCCGCTCGGTCGAGCCGAAGATCTATTTCTTCATCGCAGTACGGGTCATCAACGACAGCGATTTCGAGAGGATCCTCAAATGGGCCTCAACAGCACAGCAAGTCCTCGATGCTGTCGGCCTCTACTGCTTCGAGCCCGTCGGCGACTCGTTCACCGATTACCGGCAACGCGACGGCGTCCCACCAGACCTGCAACTCGAACGGGTCTTGTACAAAGCCTGTGTCGATCTACAGGCGATGACATGAGGTAGTCCACGACGTGCTCCCTCAGTCGTCTTGGGCTAGGCGGGCGGGGAAGCCGCCTTTGGAGATGGGACCCCACTGGTCGATGGTGAGGCGGATTAGGCATTTGCCCTGGTGGGCCATGGCCTCGCGGTATTCGTCCCAGTCGGGGTGTTCGCCGGAGATGACTCGGAAGTATTCGACTAGGCCGTCGAGAGCCTCGGGCATGTCGAGGACCTCGGCGGTGCCGTCGAGCTGCATCCACTCGCCGCCGAACTCGTCTGACATCACCACCATTGAGGCCTCGGGGTGTCGCTTGGCGTTGATCGACTTGGCCCGTTCGGGGTAGCTGGACACCACCACCCGGCCGCTGGTATCGAGGCCTAGCGTCACCAGCGAGCTTTGAGGCCGCCCGTCCCGGCGGGTGGTGAGGAGCACGCCCCGGTGGCGGGGGCGGACGAAGTCCTCCATCTCGGCCCGGTCGACGTAGCGGTCGGTAGCAATCGAAGCCATGGTGTGAACCTACCGGGCTGTTGCCTGGTTGCTGGAACTCCAGGGTTCCAAGACTCAAGTACTCAGGAATTAGAGCGCTCGTCTGACGGGGAGGAGGTTCTGGAAGACGGGGTCGCGTCCTTCGGTTCTCGCCGCGAAGACCTCGGCCATGTCGTCGGGGTGGAACATGCCCGATTGCCAGGTGGCGATGTAGGTAAGGCCGTCGGCCACGCTGTGGTCCCGGGTGTAGTTGAGCATCTCCTTGGAGCCCCAGATGGCCAGCGGCGAGCGCTCGGCGATCTCTTGGGCAATTCCGAGCACGCCCTCCACCATGGCGTCGTGGTCGGGGTAGACCTGGTTGACCAGCCCGGCCGCCTTTGCCTCATCGGCGGTGAGCCGGCGGCCGGTGTAAGCCAGCTCACGGGCAAGTCCGTCGGGGATGATCCGCGGCAGCCGTTGCAGTGTGCCCAGGTCGGCAGTCAGGCCAATGTTGATCTCCTGGATGCAGAAGAAGGCATCGGCAGTGCAATACCGCATGTCGGCGGCGCAGACCATGTCCACCCCTCCGCCGACGCAGCCGCCCTGAACCGCGGCCAGCACGGGCATGCGGGCCTTCTCCAGGCAGCTGAAAGACTCTTGGAGAGCCAAAGCTGCACTGCGAACCTTGGCCCGGACCCGGCCGAACTCCGGCTTTTCGCCGGAGTCCGAAGCAGCCGAGAACAGCGGGTTCGGCTGGGTAAACACCGACAGGTCCATGCCCGCGGTGAAGTGGCGTCCGGTGGATGAGATCACCAACGCCCGGGCGTCCCCAGAGCCGGACAGCTCGTTTACCGCGGCGGGCAGCTCAGACCAGAACTCCGGAACCATTGAGTTCCTGGCTCCGGGCCGCGAGAGCTGGAGATGGGCGATCCCGCCTTCGAGGGTGACTTCGAAGCAGGTGTAGTTCTGGTTTGAGTTGGCCATATTGGGTTCCTTTCCTGGCCGATCTGCCCTATAGGGAGCCCCGTGGGATCGGCGTTAGGGGGCGCTGCCGAGCAAACTAGTCGGGTGCTCGTAGTGGACACTCATACTCACGTGATCTCGGACGACTTGGAGAAGTATCCGCTTCAGGTGGCCGACTATCCGGGGGTGGAGTGGGTGTACGAGGCGCCGGTGACGGCCGAAGAGCTGTTGGCCGAGATGGCGGCTGCTGGAGTGGACCGGGCGGTGCTGGTGCAGGCCCAAGGTGGCTATGGCACGGACAACTCCTATGCGCTGGACGCACGGGCGGCCTATCCCGATTCGTTCAGCGCAGTGGTTATCGTCGACGAACCTGCCGGGCTCGACCGGCTGGCAGCAGCCGGGGCGGGCGGGGTGCGGTTTTTCGCCATCGGCGGGGGAGGGCCGCTGCATGAAGAGGCCACTTGGGACGCCGCGCGCCGACTGGGTCTGCGGGTGAGCGCGGCCACGGTGCCTGAGTATCTGCCTGCACTGGGTGAGGCGATGGAGGCTCATCCTGATGTGATCTTGTCGCTCGACCACTGCGGGTTCGCGCCGGAGTCAATCGGGGATTATGCCCATCTGGCCAACCTCTATCTCAAAGTCACTCCTCATGTGCTGGATGCGGGCGACCCGGCAGTCATGCTGGAACGGCTGGCCGAGCAGTTCGGCCCGAACCGGCTCATGTGGGGGTCGGACTACTCCCAGACCCACGACCGGCCCTATGGGGAACTGGCTGATCAGGCGCGGGCGGCCTGCGCTGGGATGACTCAGAGCGAGCAGGCCCAGTTCTTGGGAGGCACCGCCCTGGCTCTTTGGCCGGAACTGGGCTAGTCGATTCCCAGCATCTCGTCGATCACCGCAGCCATCGCGGCTGGGTCGCGCTCGATCTCGCGGGTTTGGCCGCCGGCGTCGAGGAATCGCTGCATGAGGGGCACGTGCTGGCCGGTGGCTGAGCAGGCCATCATGGCCTGGGTCTCGGTAAGCAGGCCCGGCTTCACCGGCCCCAACGCGGCGTCCACGGCCTGCTTGGCCTTGGCGATGGACAGCCTCGGCGAGGCGGCGATGCGACGGGCCACTTGGGCGGTGTGGGCCCGGAGCTCATCGGAGGGCAGCACCCGGTTGACGTAGCCGATGGCGGCGGCCTCCTCGGCGGTTACGTCGTTGCCCGACAAGACGATCTCCAGCGCCCGGCTGCGGCCCACCAAACGGGCCAGCCGCTGGGTGCCGCTGGCCCCGGGGATGATGCCCATGGCCACCTCGGGCTGGCCCAACACGGTGCGAGGCCCGGCAAAGCGCATGTCGAGCGACAGAAGGAACTCCGAGCCGCCGCCCCGGGCGACGCCGTCGATCATGCCAATGGTGGCCACCCCCAATGTGCGACAGCGGTCGAAGGTGGCCGCGGCGAAGTTGGGCTCGGTCGGCACTTCAGCGGGGGCCTCCATGGCCAAGATCTGCTCCACGTCACCGTGCATCAAGAAGAACTCGGGGTCGGCGCTTTCGAACACCAAGACGTGAACCTGCTCATCAGCCTCAACTGCATCGAGCATGCCCATGAGCCCGCCGATCAGAGGGCCGTCTACCAGCTGTTTGGGGGGATGATCGATCACCACCCAGCCCACGCCATCGTTGACGCTCAGCGAAAACGGGCCAAAGCTCTGCTCACTCATCGTGGTCCTCCCACTGGTTCCAATACGCCACTTCTGACAACGGGCGTCGTCGCACCGGGCCGAAAGGCACCGCGGGCCACCCCATCGGGATGCCGCACACAATGTGGACGCCGTCGGGGATGCCCAGCACGGCCCGAACCCCATCGGCCCGAAAGGCGTGCAGTGTGGTGAGCACCGTGCCCAACCCCAGACTGCGGGCCGCCACCAGGAGGTTCTGCACCGCGGGGTAAACCGAGTGGCTCACCCCCCGCTGGGTGGAGCACACGATGATGAACACCGGCACATTGCCCACCTCCCGGGCGAACTCGGCGGCCTTTTCCACGATTCCGGCCTCCTGGCCCCGCAGCCACTCGGTGCCCGCCGCCGACGGGTTGTCGTACGACTCCTGCTGGGCGTCCAGATAGAGCTCGGCCAAACGGCGGCGCTTTTGGGGGTCGGTGACCACCACGAATCGGGCAAACTGCCCGTTGATGGCGCTGGGCGCCCGGATGGCAGCGTCCAGCACCTGGGCGATCAGCTCGTCGGGCACCGGATCGGGCAAATAGCGCCGCACCGCCCGCTGGGTGTGCATGGCCTCGAACACGCCGACCTCGGCGGCTGGTTGGTTCATGGGCTCCGAGAGTAGCGGTCGCAGAAATGTGCGGGTTGCGCTCTGCCCGGCGATAGCCTGCACCCATGGCGCAAAAGCACCGCATCACCATCACCTATTGAGTTCCTTGAGACTATTCCGAGCACGCCGTGAGCGCTGCCAAGGACTTGCTTCAGAACTACCAGCACATCATCGAGCAACTGGCCCTGGTGACCGGTGCGTCGGGCATCTTCGACGTGGAAGTCGACGGTGAGATGCTCTTTTCCAAAGACGACTGCATGCGGCATGCCGATGTAGGCGAGGTGCTGAAACTCTTTGCCGAGCAATATGCCGAAGGAGTGCTTGTCTACGGCTCCTAGGCGCAGGAGCCGCCGCACTCGGCCACTACGCTGCGGGCGTGGACGCCGAGACAGCAGATGCCATGATCGACATCGATCATCAGACGCCGGAGTTCGTCGCCGAGCGCCATAGCCGCTACGACGAGCTGCGGGAACGCTGCCCGGTGGTGTTCAACGAGCACTATGGCGGATTCTGGATGGTCACCGATTACGAGTCGGTGGCCCAGGTAGCCCGCGACAACGAGACGTTCGCCCACAAATACGAGCCCGACGCCCCCGACGGGATCTCCTACATGGGCATCTGCGGGGTGCCCCGACCGGGCTACATCCCCCGCCAGGGAGTGTCCGAGATCGATGGCCCCGAGCACGCCGACCTGCGGCGGGTGCTGAATCCGCTCATGACCATCAACGCAGTCGAGAGCAACCGCCCCCGCATGGAGGCGGTGTCGGCATGGTTCCTCGACGAGATCGTCGAGTCGGGCGAAGCCGACTTGGTGCTCGGCTACACCACGCCGGTGCCCGCGGTGCTGACGCTGGAGATGATGGGCATGGTCTCATCCAACTGGCAGCACTACGCCGACTTCTTCCATGCCACGTCGTCGTACGAGCCCACTGACGAGCGGTACCGGAGTGCGATTGCCCACCAACCGGAAATGTGGGGCGAGCTCCGCGACTTCGCCGCGTTCCGCCGGGACAACCCAGCCGACGATGTCACTACTGCACTGGTGTCTTCCCCCCTTGATGGCCGGATGCTGGACGACGACGAGATCACCGCCATCATGTGGAACCTGGTGGCGGGCGGCCTCGACACCACCACATCGCTGGTGTCGTGGGGCCTCCACCACCTGGGAACCCATCCCGAGGACCGCACCCGGCTAATTGAGGATCCGAGTCTGATCCCGGCCGCGGTGGAAGAGTTCTTGCGCCACTACAGCCCCAGCGAGACCCTCACCCGCACCGCCACCCGCGACGTGGAGTTGGGCGGACGCCACATCCGCAGGGGCGACATCGTGTTCATCAGCTGGGTGGCGGCCAACCACGACCCTGCCGTGTTCGATGCCCCCGACGAGGTGCGCATCGACCGCGAGGTGAACAAGCACTTGGCGTTCGGACTGGGCGGCCATCGCTGCATCGGCTCGTCGATCGCCCGCATCGAGTCCGAGCTCATGCTGCGAGACGTTCTCGCCCGCATCGGCGACTACGAGATCAACCTCGACGGGTTCAAGCCCTATCCGGGCAATCTGTTGATGACCGGGGTGGTGTCGATGCCGGTCACGTTTGCGCCTGGGACTCGCACGGGCGCAGCCGACCCCTTTGCTTGATGATTGCCTAAGGGCCTACCAGGCCTGGCTGATGGGTGTGGGTTCTAGCTGAGCCGCTCGACGATCATGGCCATGCCCTGGCCGCCGCCCACGCACATGCTCTCGACCCCGATGGTCTTGTCGGCGTCTTCCAGGCCATTGAGCAGGGTTCCCATGATGCGGGCGCCGGTCATGCCGAAGGGATGACCCAAAGCGATAGCCCCGCCGTTCACGTTGAGCTTGTCGTAGTCGATGCCCAGCTCGTCGGCGCTGGGGATGACCTGGGCCGCGAAGGCCTCGTTGATCTCCACCAGGTCGACGTCGTCGATGGTCATGCCGGCCCGATCCAGCACCTGGGTGATGGCCGGTATGGGGCCGAGGCCCATGATCTCGGGGTTCACCGCGGCTACCCCGGACGCCACGATTCGGGCCAGCGGCTTGACCCCCAGCTCGGCGGCCTTGGTGTCGCTCATCACCACCACCGCAGCGGCCCCGTCGTTGAGCGGGCAGGCATTGCCCGCAGTGACGGTGCCGTCGGGACGGAAAACCGGGTTTAGCTGGGATACCTTCTCGATGACGGTGCCGGCCCGGATGCCGTCGTCTTTGGTCACCAGCGTGCCGTCGGCCAGGGGGAAGGGGGTGATCTCCCGCTCGAAGAAGCCCCGCTCCTGGGCGGCCTCGGCCCGGTTCTGCGACCTGACGCCGAACTCGTCTTGGCGCTCGCGGCTCACATTCCAGGCCTGGGCCACGTTCTCGGCGGTCTGCCCCATGGCGATGTAGATGTCGGGCAGGCCTTCGGGGGGCTCCCACGCTGGGGTGCCCTCCCCGCTGCGCTCGGCTGAGCGAGCATCGGCCTCGGCGAACTTGTCGTTCTTGCCGCCCCGGTCGGAGGCGCCGGCCGCGAAGCGGCTCACGCACTCCACTCCGCCGGACACGAACACGTCACCCTCACCGGCCCGCACTGCGTGGGCCGCCATGCGTATGGTCTGAAGCGACGAGGAGCAGTAGCGGTTGACGGTTACCCCGGGCACGTCAAGCCCGGCCAACAGTCCCGACAGCCGGGCGATGTTGTAGCCGGCCTCTCCCGCGGGCTGGGCGCAGCCCCACATCACGTCCTCGACATCGGCCCCGTCGATCTGGGGGACTTTGCCGAGAACGTCGCCGATGATGAACGCCGACATGTCGTCGGGGCGGACGTCGACCAGCGATCCCTTGACTGCTCGTCCGATGGGCGTGCGGGAGGTGGCGACGATTACTGCTTCGGGCATGGTTGCTCCTGGTTTGCTTTTGATCGATTGGGATTGGGGCCCTGGGGCCTAGGGGGAGGGGAAGTATGGAGTCTAGGAGAGGTCTACCCGCTCGGTATCTGTTCCGCTGCGGAGGTGCCTGCCCGGTCGGGCGTCGGTGAACTGCCCGTGTCGGACAATCTCCTCGCCGTTGCAGAACACGTGGTCGATGCCGTCGGCCTCTCCGTACAGGCGGGGGGCGCCGGCGGGCAGGTCGGCCACCACGGTGAGGGGCTTGGCCCCCACCTGGGACTCGTCGATCACCACCACGTCGCCGTGCCAGCCCTCTTGGAGCTGGCCCCGCTCCTTGAGGCCGTACAGCTTGGCCTGCACGTCGGTCATCAAGTGGATGGCCTCTTCCATGGAGATGAGCTCCCGCTCCCGCATGCACTGGCCGAGCATGGACGTGGCGTAGTTGGCCGTCATGAACAGGTCGAGGTGGGCTCCGGCGTCGGAGGCGCCGATCACTGCCCGGCCGTCCCGCCAGATCTCCATGCGGGCCTTCCAGTCCTCGTTGGAGGATACCGGCGGCGGGGTGCCGAAGGAGGTCTTCAGCTCGTCGGCCACCACGATGTCGCACAGGGCATCGAACGGCTTCTTGCCCTCGTCGTCGGCGATCTGGCCCACGGTGCGGCCCCGGTACCGCTCGTTCTCGGGGGCGAACGTGTCGAAGATGATCTTGGTGGACCAATCGGCCAGTCCCTTGAGCGGTCCGGGCTGCTGGGCCAGCTCGTCGAGCCGGTCGCGCTCGGCCTGATTGGCCAGCAGCGCCATCTTCTCGGCGGGCGGGGCGAGCATGGCGCCCTCCCAGTCGGGCAGGGCATCGAGCACGAAGCCGCCGGCCATGCTGAGGCGAACCGAGAAGGCCATGGGCACGGTGAGGGCCACAACCTTGCCGCCGTTGGCCTTGGCGTGGTCACTGGCCTCCAGCTTGGCGTAGCACTCGTCCAAGTTGCCCTCAGCCACGGTCATCACGTTCCAGTTGAGCTGGGTCTGGGCGGCCACCGACATGTCGGTCATCAGGTTGATGGCAGCATCGTCGAACGGGCCGACACAGGGA
>JAJEDQ010000246.1 GCA_022821445.1 Acidimicrobiia bacterium
GGGGAGCACCCTGCAAGTGCTGTCGGAGCGCAATCCGGCCGACCTGCCCTGGGGAGACTTGGGTGTGGACGTGGTGGTGGAGTCCACCGGGTTCTTCACTGCTCGGGACAAGGCGGCCGCCCACCTTGAAGCCGGTGCGCCGAGGGTGATCGTCTCCGCGCCGGCGTCGGGGGCCGACGCCACCTTCGTGGTGGGGGTGAACGACGGCGACTTCGACCCCGACAACCACTTGGTGGTGTCCAACGCCTCCTGCACCACCAACTGCTTCGTGCCCATGGTCAAGGTGCTCGACGATGCCTTCGGAGTGGAGCGGGGCCTGATGACCACCGTCCACGCCTACACCGGAGACCAGGCGCTGGTGGACGGTCCCCATTCCGATCTGCGTCGGGCCCGAGCCGCCGCGGTGAACATCGTGCCCACATCCACCGGCGCCGCCCGGGCCACTGGACTGGTGCTCCAGGCCATGAACGGCCTGCTCGACGGCATAGCACTGCGGGTACCGATTCCCAACGGCTCCCTCACCGATTTCACCGCCGTCGTACAGGGCGAGCCCTCGGCCGACGACGTCAACGCCGCCTTCGCCGCTGCGGCGGCTGATGGGCCGCTGTCGGGGGTGCTGGACTACAGCGAAGCCCCGCTGGTGTCGGCCGACATCTGCGGCTCGCCCGCTTCCTGCACGCTCGACTCCGGCTTGACAATGGCGCTGGGAAATCTGGTCAAGGTGTCCGGTTGGTACGACAACGAGTGGGGCTACTCCAACCGGCTGGTGGATCTGGTCACCATCGTGGGCGCGGCGGGCGGCTGAGCACCGGGGTGCTTCCCACACTGGAATCGCTGGGTGAAGCCCTCGGCGGACTGGACGGCCGCCGAATCCTGCTGCGGGCCGACTTCAACGTGCCGCTTGACGCCGAGGGCCATATTGCCGATGACTTCCGCATCAAAGCCGCGCTGCCCACCATCCGCTGGCTCACCGGCCAAGGGGCCGCGGTTGTGGCTTGTAGCCATCTGGGACGTCCCGACGGGATGCCCGACCCGCAGTATTCGTTGGCGCCGGTGCAGGCCCGGCTGGGGGAGTTGGCTCCTGGTGTGGAACTGCTGGAGAACCTGCGCTTCGATCCAGGCGAGACCGGCAACGAGGATCGTTTCGTGCGGCTATTGATCGCTGGCTGCCACGGCTATGTGAACGACGCTTTCGGGGCTTCCCATAGAGCACACGCCTCCATCGTGGGCCCGCCGGGCTATGTGCCCAGCGCAGCGGGCCGCCTGCTGGCCAAAGAGGCCGAGGTGTTGTTGGGGCTGCGGGCCAAACCCAAGCGGCCCTTTGTTGCCGTGTTGGGCGGGGCCAAGGTCAGCGACAAGCTGGGGGTGATCGACGCCCTGTTGGAGACCGCCGACGAGGTGGTGATCGGCGGAGGCATGTGCTTCACCTTCCTGGCCGCCCAAGGCCACAGCGTGGGCGACTCGCTGCTCCAGCCCGATCAGATTGAGGCTTGCGGCCGCCTGTTGAGTTCAGGCGCGCCCATCCGGCTCCCCTCCGACATCACCGCGTTGGCGCCAGGGGAGCGGGTGGTGCAGGCCGGAGTGGACCTGCACCCAGAATGGAAGGGATTGGACATCGGCCCGGGCACTGCGGCCGAGTTCAGCGACCTCATCGCGGAGGCGGGCACCGTGCTGTGGAACGGCCCCATGGGGTTGTTCGAAGACCCGAGATTCGCAGCGGGCACGAAAGTCGTGGCCCAGACCCTGGCCGACAGCCGTGCCTTCACCGTGGTGGGCGGGGGCGACAGTGCCGCCGCGGTCCGCCAATTCGGCTTGGACCGAGAGATTGACCACGTGTCCACCGGCGGCGGGGCGTCGTTGGAATTGATCGAGCAGGGCGACCTGCCCGGCTTGAGGGCACTGAGAGAATCAGTTGGGACTCCCGAGGAGGGGCACGATGGCTGAACGCAAGCCGCTGATCAGCGGCAACTGGAAGATGCACATGAACCATCTGGAGGCCATCCAGCTCATCCAGAAGCTCTCGTATGCCCTCGACCACGCCGACTACGACTCCGCCGATGTATCCATCCACCCGCCCTTCACCAACCTGCGTTCGGCCCAGACGGTGCTCGACGCCGACAACATCCCCATCGCCCTGGGCGCTCAGCACTGCCACTGGGAGGAGGGCGGGCCGTTCACCGGTGAAGTGTCGCCCGCCATGTTGGCCAAACTGGCGGTGAGCTATGTGATCGCCGGCCACTCTGAGCGCCGCCAGCTCTTCGGCGACACCGACGAGAACGTGAACCGCCGCCTCAGGGCCATCCTGGCGGCGGGCATGACCCCGATTATGTGCTGCGGAGAGACCCTGGAGGAACGGGAGGCCGATCAGACCGAGGCCCGCATCACCACCCAGGTGGACGCCGGCTTGGCCGGGTTGAAGCGGGATCAGGTGGTGGCCATGGTGATCGCCTACGAGCCCGTGTGGGCCATCGGCACCGGCCACACCGCCACCCCCGCCGATGCCCAAGCCGGTTGTGCCCTGATCCGAGATCGGGTACGGGCCAACTTCGGCGCCGACGCCGCCGCATGCGTTCGTGTCCAATACGGCGGCTCGGTCAAACCCGTCAACGTCGCCGAGCTCATGTCCCAGCCCGATATCGACGGCGCCCTCGTCGGCGGCGCATCCCTAGAAGCCGAGAGCTTCTCCCGCATCGTCCGCTTTCGGCTTCAATAGGCAGAAGCGGGATCCTCGCCGGCCGAGGGGCTAGGCCCAGCGGGACAAGCCTTTTGGGGTGGTCAGGTGATCTCGAGGTCGTCCCACTCCACCTCGGTGCAGAGGCGGTGATACTCGGGGCCGTACCAGGGGGCGCTCATCTGAAGCCGTTTGTGTTCCGAGTTGACGTAGTAGTTGTTGTCCGGTGACCCAATGTCGTGCATCAACAGGAGTTCGGAAGCCTCCTTGTCTAGGGCCTCGTTGTAGCGCTCGTAGGCGTCCATGGTGACCTCCACGCTGGACTTGCCTTCTTCGAGCATCCGAACGATCAACTGGCCCGCGTAGCCCGACCACACCTGATACCAGATGGGAAGGCCCGTTCCGCCCGACAGGGGCTGGGAATTGGGGCCGTACAGCATGAACATGTTGGGGAAGTTCGGCACCATCATGCTGATATAGGCCCGGGGGCCGTCCTTGGACCAGAAGTCGTGTACGTTGAGCCCGTCACGGCCGATGTAGTCGGCTGGGTACAGGAACTGGACGATCTCGAAGCCGATCGCGGTGATCACGGTGTCCACCTCGTGGACGGTCCCATCGGCGGTTTCGATGCCCTCAGGGGTGAACCGGACGATCGGATCGGTGATCAGCTCCACGTTGTCGCGGGTGAGGGCCCGGTACCAGCCGTTGTCCACCACAGGGCGCCGGGAGAAGGGCGCGTAGTCGGGGATCAGCCGGTCGACGAGGTCGGGGTCGTTGTCGGTCTGCTCGTGGATGTAGTTGGTGAGGAAAGAGCGAAGCTGGTCGTTCACCTCGTTCCAATAGCCTCCTTGGGCCTGCCACTCCTCGTCGGGCACGAGTTGGTCGTGGGTCTTGAACAGCGCGGCGATGGCCATATAGCGCCACCAATTCCAGTAGCCCGGGAAATTGTCGAGCAGCCAGCGCACTTCCGGCTCGATGGGCTCGCCGTACTTGGGCCGAGGGCTGATCCACTGCTTGGAGCGCTGGAAGACGTACACCTGCTCGGCCTCTTCGGCGATGGGGGAAAGCAGTTGCACCCCGGTCGAGCCGTTGCCGACCACGGCGATCCGCTCGCCGCGGTAGTCGTAGTCCTCGGGCCATTGCGATGGGTGGATGGTCCGACCGGGGAAGTCCTCGAAGCCCTCGAAATCGGGGGTTCTCTGGTTGGCGAAGGCGCCGACCGCGTTGATCACCACGTTGGCCTCGATGGTCTCGATGCCGTCGGGAGTGCCGGCCTCGAGTACCCAGACATCGCGGCTCTCATCGTAAGTGGCCCGTTTCAGATCGTGGTCGAATCGGGTGTTGTCGTACATGCCGTACTTGCGCGAGATGTGGAGCAAGTACTCCCGAACGAACTGGCCCTTCCCGAAGTACTCGGGCCACGGGTAGTTCTTCTCGAAGGCGAACTCGTAGGTGATCGAGATGGTGTCCACCCGGATGTCGGGATAACGGTGCCGGCTCCACGTACCGCCGGGCTCGGAGCGACGCTCCAGGATCACATAGGGGATTCCCAGCAGCTCCATCTGGATGCCTGCGGCCAACCCGCTGAACCCGCTGCCGATAATCGCCACTTGGAAGCCTTCGGGCAGCTCGGGCTTGCCGTTGGTCCAGTCCACTGTCCATGGGAAAGGCTTGAAAGCCATGAGCTCGCGCCGAGACTCGAACTCCAGGTCGCCCATCTCCTCTTTGGTGGCGAAATCCATAAGCTGGCGAAGGCGCGGCATCGGCGGCTCGTCAGGCATCCCTGGCCCGGCGTTCTCCTTCAACCAATCCACGGTCTTGGTGACAAGCAGCTCGCGCTGGTCGTCGTCGAGCTCCAGCATCCGCGGCAGTGCCTCGATCTCCGGGTCGTCGGTGTGGTGGAACAGCGCCACCCGCACCGCGTCCAAATCGGCCAGCTCCACTGCTCGTCTTATGAACTCGGAATCCATACCCGGAAGTTTGGCAGAGCCAAGTTGGATTTCCTTAGTCCTCAGAGGGGCGTCTAGCCCAAAGCCTCCGAGAACAACGTGGTGTACACCTCGCGGGTCTCTTGGGGCGATAGGCCTGCGCCTAGATACAAGTTGTCGATGTGCAACTCCCAGTGCAGATGGGGATCTTCGTAGAAGTCCCCGTTGGCCGCCGCATGCGTGCAGCGATTC
>JAJEDQ010000148.1 GCA_022821445.1 Acidimicrobiia bacterium
TACGGTCATCGACTCAGCCATGCTGGATCGCTGTGCCGAGGCTCAGGGGGCCGCGGTCGAACCCGGCGACATCGCCCTGATCCGCACCGGCTACATGGCATTGTGGAATCCAAGCTTCACCCCACAGCAGCAGGAGGAGTATTTCGGAGGATCGCCGGGATTCGGAGTTGATGCCCTCAACTGGTGCGATCGCAACGACATCTCTGCGGTGGCGGCCGACACCATCGGCGTGGAGGTGCTGGTGCCCGAAGATCCCGAGGACCGAAAACACCCCGTCCACTGCGGGGCGCTGGTAGACCGCGGGCTGCCCCTGGGGGAATTCTGGGTGCTGGACGCCCTCGCCGCAGACTGCGCCAACGACGGCCGCTACGAGTTCATGCTGGTGGCCCCGCCGCTCAACATCCCCGGCGCGGTGGGCTCGCCTCTCAACCCCATCGCCATCAAATAGTTTCCTGCTGAATGCTTCAACGCTCACTCCCCCGGGAAACGGAGGCTGATCTGGTCGCGTATCTGGTCGAGGGTGCCCATGATCGAGAGCGTTTCGGCGTGGGAGATCACCGGGCTCTCCAACTCGCCGTCGGCCAGGCAGCGGTGGAACTCCTCTACTTGGAAGCGGAGACCATCGCCCTCCCATGAGCCGTCGATTTCCTCCCGCTCGAAGCCGCGCACAACCGTCAGCGATCCCGGGCAGTGCATGAATGCGGGTATCTCAATTGTTCCTTCGGTGCCGGCAATGCGGGCAGTACAACCCAGGTTGGTGGCGATGGCCGCCTTCACCACCGCCAGCTCGCCGCCCGCGTGCCCCAAGACGGCGGCCACCTGCTCGTCCACTCCGGTCTCTCCGATCCGGCCCTGGGCCGCCACGCTGGTGGGGGTGCCCAGCACCAACGAGGCGAACTGCACGGGATACACCCCCAGATCGAGGATCCCTCCGCCGCCCCGCTCGGGGTCGTATAGCCGGTGGTCGGGATCGAACGGCTGGTGGAACCCGAAGTCGGCCTCCACTAATTGGGGCTGGCCGACGGCCTGCTCGCCCAGCAGATCGGCCAACACCCGATAGGCGGGGAGAAAGCGGCTCCACATGGCCTCCATCAACAGCAGGCCCCGCTCCCGGGCCGCATCGATCATCCGCTGGCTCTGGGCCCGGTTGAGCGCAAACGGCTTCTCGCACAGCACGGGCTTGCCCGCCTCCAAGAACAGCAGCGTGTCCTGCTCATGGCGGGACTGGGGGGTGGCCACATACACCGCGTCCACGCCCGGGTCGGCAGCCAGGTCCTCATAGCTGCCGTAGGCCGCTGATGCCTCATATTTTGCGGCAAAGTCCTCGGCCCGGTCGGCTGAGCGCGAGCCAACGGCGTATATCTCGGCGTCGTCCAGCAGCTGGAGTCCGTTGGCAAACCCAACGGCGATGGCCCCCGGCCCGGCAATTCCCCATCGAACGGTCATGGCCGGACGCTACTTCTGCGGACGGTGGGCACGCTCTTTGAAGGGGCCTTCCCCTACTCTGTGCCGACTGGAGGTACTGATGAGATCGTCGTTCAATGCGGGCTGGGCAGTGCGACCCAAACAGAACCCGTTCTCGGAGCTAACGGGCGCAAAGAACAGGCCCGAGCCGGTGACGCTGCCCCACGACGCGATGATCAACACCCAGCGCGATCCCTCCGCCTCCCACGACATCGCCTATTTCCCCGGTGGGGTGTGGGAATACACCAAGTGGTTCGAAGTTCCCGCCGAGTGGCGCGATCGCCGGGTCGCCCTTCAGTTCGAGGGCGTGTACCGCGACGCCATGGTCTATGTGAACGACGACTTCGCGGCCTCAGAGCCCAATGGCTACTCCGAGTTCATCGTCGACCTCGATCCGTTTCTGCGCTACGGCGAGGAGAACACCATCAGGGTGGATTGCCGGGCCGGCGAGGACTCCCGGTGGTATTCCGGGGCGGGCATCTACCGGCCCGTACACCTGTGGGTACAGAACCCGGTACACCTGGCCATCGACGGCGTGTGGGTCACCACTCCAGAGATCGACGAGGGGGCTGTGGTGGATGTAGCCGCCGAGATACAAAACGACACCGCCCACACGGTGACGGTGCGAATGGACTGCGAGGTACGCGATCCGGCTGGCGAGACGGTGGCCTCGGGGGTCATCCCGGTGACCCTGCGCCCCCACGCCACAGCGATCGGCCGCCAACGGCTGGCGGTGGCCAACCCGGCCCGTTGGAGCGCCGACCAACCCCACCTCTATTCCTGCACCACCACCCTGGACGAGGCCGATGATGAAGCCGCCGAGATGGACCGCGACATCACCCCCTTCGGCATTCGGTCGCTTCAGCTCGACCCCGCCCACGGCCTGCGGATCAACGGCGAGACGGTGAAGCTGCGGGGCGCTTGTGTCCACCACGACAACGGGCCCATCGGCGCCGCCACCATCAGCCGGGCCGAGGAGCGCCGGGTGGAGCTTCTGAAGGCCGCCGGGTTCAATGCCCTGCGCAGCGCCCACAACCCGATGAGCCGGGCCATGCTCGACGCCTGCGACCGCTTCGGTGTGATCGTGATGGACGAGATGTGGGACATGTGGACCGAGAACAAGGTGAACCACGACTTTGCCCTGCGGTTCGAGGAGCGATGGAGCAACGATGTCGCCTCCCTGGTGCGCAAGAACCGCAACCACCCCAGCGTGGTGCTCTACTCAACCGGCAACGAGATCCCCGAAGTCGGCTCGCCGCTCGGGGCCGCCCGAGCCCGCGACATCGCCGAGCACGTCCGCTCTCTGGACCCCCACCGGTATGTCACCACCGGGGTACAGCCGATGCTGGCCATACGCGGGCTGATCGCTCGGATTCCCGAGATCCTCGGCCTGATGGAGTCGCCCGAGGCATCCGACGAGGACGAGCCGACCGCCGCTGAAAGGGCCGAATCGCAAGGGGTGAACACCCAGATGGCCATGTGGGCCATGGTGAAAGATCAGATCATGAAGTCACCGATCATCGCAGAGGGCACCGAGGAGGTGTGCGCCTCGCTCGACGTGGCCGGCTACAACTACGTGGCGAACCGGTACCTCATCGACCACGAGCTGTATCCCAACCGGGTGATCGTCGGCTCTGAGACCAACGTGACCGACCTGGGCCGAGACTGGCCGATCATCTGCGCCCATCCCCACCTGATCGGCGATTTCACCTGGACCGGCTGGGACTACTTGGGCGAAGTAGGCATCGGCCGCGTCGGCTACGGCGACGAAGATCCTGTAAACGAGGGGCACCCCGACATAGTGGCCCCGTTTCCCTGGCTCGTCGCCCACACCGGCGACATCCACATAACCGGGGTTCGACGGCCTGCGTCGTACTACCGGGAGATCGTCTTCGGTATTCGCCGAGAGCCCTTCATCGCCGTGCAGCGACCGGAGAACGCCCACAAGCAGATCGCCTACTCCGGCCCGTGGTCGTGGAGCGACACCGTGGACAGCTGGTCGTGGGACGGACACGAGGGCACAGCAGTCGAAGTTGAGGTGTACTCGGCCGACGACGAGGTGGAGTTGGTGCTCAACGGGGAGTCCCTCGGCCGGCAGCCCATCGAGGAGTTCCGCACCAAGTTCGCGGCAACCTACGAGCCGGGCGAGTTGGTGGCGATCGCCTACACCGGCGGCGAGGAATCGGCCCGTGCCATGCTCCGCACCGCCTCCGGTCCGGTACAACTGGTGGCCGAGGCCGACCGAAATGAAATCACTGCTGGCGACACCGACTTGGCCTATGTGACAGTGCGGCTAGTTGATGCCGAGGGCATCGTGAACTCGGTGGCGAATCGACCGGTGGAGGTCGCCGTGGAGGGCCCCGGAGTGGTCCAGGGCTTCGCCAGCGCCGACCACCAGTCCACTGAGCCGTTCGGGTCCACCACCTGCACCACCTACGACGGCCAGGCCCTGGCCGTGATCCGCCCTACCGGCCCAGGCGTGGTAGATCTAACCTTCACCGCCGACGGCCTCGACCCCGCCACTTGCCGCCTCACCGTAGGCGAGTACTGATGCCCGAAAGCCAAGTGGACCAAGACACGCTGCGCTGGCTGACCGATCCCGACTCGGGGTGCTGGGACGAGTTGGGCTACCAGCGGTTCCCCCTCGGTGAGCCGGAGTTGGTCGACACCGTGCCGCCGGTGATCGGTTGGGACGAGGTGAGGGATCACTACGACGCAGTGGTGGTGGGCAGCGGTGCGGGCGGCGGTGTGGCTGCCCATGTGCTGGCCGCGGCCGGATGCTCGGTGCTGGTGGTGGAGCGAGGCCGGGCCCTCAAATCAACAGAGATCGGCTGGGACCCGGTGCGCAACCACCGCACCGCCATGTTCGGGTTTGGCGAAGGGGTAACGCCGGTGGGAAATCCCCGAGCTATCAAGGATGAGGACCGCGAGCAGGCCCTAGAGCCCCACGACTTCCGCTACCACAACAACGCCGTTCTGCTGGGGGGCGGCCCCCGGCTGTACGGCTGCCAAGCGTGGCGGTTCGCTCCGGAGACGTTCCGCATGGCCAGCGAGTACGGCATCCCAGAGGGCTCGGCTCTGGCCGACTGGCCGATCACGTACGACGATCTCGAGCCCTACTACGACCTGCTGGAGTGGGAAGTGGGAGTGGCGGGCGCTCCCGGCCACACCGGCGACGGACCCCGGTCCCGCGGCTTCCCGCTGCCCCCGTTTCCGCCCGACCGAGGGGGAGAGATGCTGGCACAGGCTGCGGCTCGCCTGGGCTGGGCCACCGCGCCCGTCCCCCTGCTGGTTAACTCACGGCCCTACGGCGGACGTCCGGCGTGCGCGGGTTGCAGCCAGTGTGTGGGCCATCCCTGCCCGGTGGATGCCAAGAACGGCGTCCACAACACCCTGCTCCCGCGAGCCACCGCGGTGGGGGCCCACATCCTGTGCGACACCCTGGCGGTCCGGATCGACGACGGCCGAGGCGAGGTGGAACTGCGCTCTGAGAACGGCCAGCGCACGGTGCGAGCCGACCGAATCGTGCTGTCCGCCGGAGCGGTGGAGACCGCAAGGCTGCTGATGTTGAGCGGTCTGGGCAATAGCTGGGTTGGCCGCTGCCTCCAGGGCCACACCTACGTGTTGGCCCACGGCCACGTGGACACCGACGAGCCGCTCAGCGACGGCGTCGGCCCCGGTCTGGCCATGGCCACTCGGGAGCACTGCCACAACAACGATGGCATCATCGGCGGCGGCATGATCGCTGACGAATACGCAGTGTCGCCGGTGCAACACTGGGTGATGGGCTCGTGGTTCCGGCCCCAGCACCAGCGGGCGGCCGAGGCCGCGGGCGAGATCGACGAATACGGGCGCCCGACGGGGGCCTCAGCCCGTCAAGCCCTGCGGGACACCTACCGCCGCACCATCATGATCATGGGCCCCATCCAGGAGATCCCCAACCGCTCGGCCGGGCTAGACCTGTCGACCGAGGTCCGAGACCGGTGGGGCCTGCCGGTGGCCCGGTTCTTCGGTGTGCAGCACGAGGAGGACCTGCGCACCGCAGAGTTCTTGGCCGACCGGGCCAAAGAGTGGATCACAGCTACCGGCGCCCAAGACGTGACCGGCGGCTCCATGGGCTTCCAAATCCTGTCCGGCGGCCAGCACCAAGCCGGCACAGCCCGCATGTCAGACACCCCTTCAGGCGGGGCGGTGGACCCTGAGGGCAAAGTGTGGGGCTGCGAACGAACCTACGTGGCCGACTCCTCGCTCCACGTGACCAACGGCGGCGTGAACCCTGTGCTGTCCATCATGGCCAACTCCTGGCGAGTGGCCGACCTGCTCTCCCGCTAAGCCCACCGGAACGGCCTGGGCTCAGGCGTTCAGCAGCTCCTCTTCGATGCGCTCGGCCATCACTTGTTGGGCCCACTCGATCTTGGCCGGGAGGTGTTCTGTGGGGAACAGTCCCTCGGAGGGGCGGTAGTCCTTTAGCACCTGCTTGGCGATGGTGTCTTTGTGGACCTCGGTGGGGCCGTCGGCCACCCCGAAGGTGGGGGCCATCATCCACATGTTGGCCAGCGGCGTCTCGTTGGACATGCCCAGCGAGCCGTGGATCTGCATGGAGCGGAACACCACGTCCATCAGCACCCGCGGAGTGGCCACCTTGACTCCGGCGATATAGAGCCGGGCCTTGGAGGTGTCCGACTGGTCGATCTGCCAGGCGGCGTGCAGCACCTGCAAGCGGAACTGCTCGATCTGGACCCAAGAGTCAGCGATCATGTGCTGCACCGCCTGCTTCTCGGCCAAAAGCGAGCCCTTGGTCTCCCGGCTGAGGGCCCGCTCGCACATCATGTCGAACGCCTTCTTGGCCGTGCCCACCGAGCGCATGGCGTGGTGCACCCGGCCCCCGCCCAGGCGGGTCTGGGCGATCTTGAAACCGGCCCCCTCCTCGCCCATGAGGTTCTCGATGGGCACGCGGCACTCGTTGAACCGCAGGTAGCTGTGGCCGCCGTGGCCCCGGCGCTCGCCGCCCACGCCCACGTTGCGGACCAACTCCAAGCCGGGGGCGTCGTGGGGAACCAGCATCATCGACGACCCCCGATACACCGACACGTCGGGATTGGTGATGAGCATGACGATCAAGAACTCCGCCCGAGGGTAGTTGGAGGCGAACCACTTCTCGCCGTTGATCACCCACTCGTCCCCGTCGCGGTGGGCGGTGCAGGTGAAGTGGTTGGGATCAGACCCACCCTGGGGCTCGGTCATGGAGTAGCAGGTGGAGATCTCCCCGGCCAGCAGCGGCTTGAGGTACTTCTCCTTCTGCTCGTCGTTGGCGTAATGGGCCAGGATCTCCGCGTTGCCCGAGTCGGGGGCCTGGCTGCCGAATGCCGAGGGTCCGAACGTGGAGCGGCCCAAGATCTCGTTCATCAGCGCCAGTTGCACCTGGCCGAATCCCATGCCCCCCATCTCCGGCTTGAGGTGGCAGGCCCACAGCCCCCGGTCCTTCACCTTCTGCTGGATGCGGCGCAGGTGGCTCTGCACCTCCTCGTCAGTCTTGTCGAACGGCGACCGCCCCCGGAAGTAGTGGTCCAGCGGCTCGATCTCGGTGTGCATGAGCTCCGTGAGCCAATCCAAGTGGTCTTGAAACTCCGGATCAGTAGAAAAATCCCAGGCCATCCCCCGACCCTAGTTTTGGCACGCTCCGTCAGCGAATGGGGGCTAGGTGGATGGGGAAGGTCTCGCGGATTAGGGCGTCGGCTTCGGGGGTGATGTGGTCGGGCTTGGGGCGGTTGAGCACTTCGGTGACGTAGTCGTGGGCGACGTCTTCGATGAGGCGGGCACCGGCGTCCACCCAGTCGTCGGGGCTGAGGCGGTCGCCGATCTGGGGGTACACGTACTCGGTCTGCATAAGCGAGAGAGTTTGTGAGTGACCGAGGAAGTGGCCCTCGCCGTGTACTACATCGGAGATTACCTGGGTAGACAGGGTCTCGGGAGTGACCTCGATGCCCCGCACCGTGCGGTTGATAGACCCCAGCATGTCGTTGTCGATCACCAGTGCTTCCAGCGAGCAGGCCATGATGCTGGCCAGCATCCCGGCAGACTCGTTGATCATGTTGGCCCCGGCGTTGGCGGCGAGGGTGATGGCGTTGGCCTTCTCGGCACCAGCCTGGTTGTCGGGAAGCTTGGAGTCGGCCATGCCGGCGGCCACCCCCGACGGCAAACCGAGGTAATTCACCACCTGGGCGGCCGCCGCGTTGATGATCGCCTCCTCGCCGCTGCCCCCGCTCATCGCTCCAGTGCGCAGGTCGGACACGAACGGCCACATGCCCAGCACGCAGGGATGTCCGGGCAGAATCAGGTTGACCGCAGTCAGCCCGGCAAGGCATTCGGCCAGGGCCTGGACCAGCGACCCGGCCAGCGCGGCCGGCGAGGTGGCCCCAGCCTGGCCCGCCGACAGCAGGTTGATCGGCATGCCCCGGCGGGCCTGCTCAATCAGGCTCAGGGCCGACTCTTCAGCGAAGCGCAGCGGGGGCACCACGAAGGTGTTGTTGGCAATGCAGAATGGCCGACGGGCGAACTCCCCCTCGCCCCCCAATGCCATGTCGAACAGGTCCACGCACTCGTGCACGTGGTCGGGGTGGAACATTGACGTGCCCAGCGGCTTGGTGGTGCCGGCCAGGGCAGCGTAGGCGGTGTTGATGTCCACCTCCCGGGCAGTCTCCATGTCGCGGGCCACCAGCGTCCGCACGAACACGTGGATGTTGTCGAGGGTGTCCACCACCCTGGCCACGTCGTATAGGTCGGCCAATGTGCTGGGGCGGAAGCGCTTGGTGTCGTGATCGAGCATCATCACCGCGGCCCCGCTGGTGCAGAGATGAACCCGGTTTCCACCGATCTCCACCCCCCGGTCGGGGTCGAACCCGTACAAAGTGAACTCTTTGCAAGCTTCATCCACGACCCGCTTGACAAGATCAGGCGGAAACCGCAGGCGATCGTGGTCGTCCATCCGGCCCCCGTTGGCGGTGACCGCCTCGATGATCTCCGGGGTGGCCTGCCCCATGCCCAAATCGGCCAGCAGGCCCAGGGCCGATTCGAAGACGTCGTCGCACTGGCTTTCGGACAGCGGCTCGTAGGCCCCGCCGGGCATTCCCGGCCACACGGCCCGAGCCTCCTCGGTGGGCGGCGCCTCCCGCATGGCTACTCGGGCCGCCCTGCCTCCTGCGCGTCTCGCCATGTCAAGCCCTCCATTCGAAGGTGGAAACCCCAGGCCTCATCTAGGCCCTCGGTTTCTCGTTGTCGGGGTCGTAGGCGGGGCCGTCCAACACCATCGCCGAACGGCGGTCGCTCATCAACTGCACCTCGAAGCGGGTGCCCGGTGCCTTGTACTGCGGTTTCACGTAGGCGAAGGCCAGGCCGCGCCCGGTGGTGTGGCCCCAGGTGCCCGAGGTGGTCAGCCCGATGAGCTCGTCGCCGTCGTAAACCGGCTCGTTGCCCCGGCAGTCGTTGTCGGTGGTGTCCACCTCGCAGTACACGAGGATCATCTCGATGTCGTCGCCCATGGCCAGCCGCTCCTCGGAGGCCTTCTTGCCCTGGAACTCGCCCGACCAGTCCACGAACCGGCCCAGGTCGGCCTCTACCGGGGTGATCTCGGTAGTGAGCTCGAACCCCATCGCCTTGTAGGCCTTCTCGATGCGCATGGTGTTCATGGCGTAGGCGCCGTAGTGGACCATTCCCAATGGCTCGCCTGCCTCCACCAGGGCGTCGTACAACTCGGCGGTGTGCTCTTGGGAGTGATGCAGCTCCCAGCCCAGCTCACCCACGTACGACACCCGCAGGGCCAAACACGGCACCCCGGCAACCTCGATTTGCTGGCCGGTGAGCCAGCGGAACCCCGGGGCCTCCAACTCGGCATCGGTGAGCGGGGCCAGGATCTGGCGGGACAGCGGGCCGGACACGGCCAGGATGCCCATGTCGTCAGTTCTGTCAGTGACGGTCACGTCCTCGCCGGGTTGCACATGGTGGGTGAGCCAGTCGCGGTCGTGGAACTGCCCGACAATGGCCGAGTTCAGATAGAACCGGTCGGGGGCCAGCCGGGTGATGGTCATCTCGGTCTCGATACCGCCCAACTCGGTCAGGAAGTGGGTGAGCCGCATCCCCCCGTCTTTGGCCGGCATCCGGTTGGCGGTGAGGCGGTCGAGCAGCGCCCCGGCGTCGGCCCCGGTCACCTCGAACTTGGAGAACGCGGTGAGGTCGGCGATGCCGGCCCGCTCCCGGGTGCCCCGGCACTCTGCGCCCACGATGTCGAAAGCATTGGAGTGCCGGAAGGTGTGGGCCTCAGGCTCGCCGAAGTATTGCGGGCGCTCCCAGCCGAATATCTCCATCCACTGGGCCTGCCGGGCGTCGAGCCGGTCGTAGATGGGATCGGTCTTCTGGGGGCGGCCGGCGAAGCGCTGCTCACCGGGGAGGCGGGTGGCGTACATCTCGTGGAACTCGTCGATGGCCTTCTCGATGGCGTAGCGCCCGGTGGGGCCGCAGTGGTCGCCGAACCGGCGGGGGTCCATCTCGGCCACGTTGATCTCGGTCTGGCCGTGCACCATCCACTGCGCCAGGTATTTGCCCGCCCCCGGCCCCTGGGTGATGCCGATGGAGGCCCCCGCGCACAGCCAGTAGTTGCGCAGGCCGGGGGCCGGGCCCATGAGGTAGCCGGAGTCGGGGGTGTGGGTGATCGGTCCGCTGACCACCGTCTTGATCCCGGCGTCGGCGAAGGCGGGGATCCGCTTTCCGGCCTCGATCAGCCAGGGCATGAGCTGGTCGAGATCGGGCGGCGTCAGATAGAAGTGCTTGTCCCAGTCGATCCCATCCAACCCATAGGTCTGGGCGTTCTCCCGCTCGTAGGGACCGACCAGCAGCGAGTCGATCTCCCTCCGGTAGTAGGCCGAGGCCCGGGGGTCGCGGATCACCGGCGGGTCGAAATCGCCCAGCTCCTTCATCTCCGCCATGGGCTCGGTGATGAGGTACTGGTGGATCACCGACACGATGGGCACGTCGAGGCCCACCATGGCGCCGAGCTGGGGGGCGTAGCA
>JAJEDQ010000128.1 GCA_022821445.1 Acidimicrobiia bacterium
AGCGCCACGATCCGGGCCTGTCGGGCGGTGAAACGGTCTGGGGGGTGCCACCAGGGCCACTCCCGTCCTTGGCGGAGGGCCCGGCTGAAGGGAATGGTGAAGAGCACCCACCAAACCGGGATGGCCAGGCGATAGTCGAACTGCTCGGTGATCTCTACATGATCAGAGCCCACTGGCTCGACGGTGACCGTGCGCTGGTATTGCGAGACCGGTCCCTCGGCGGCGGAAAAAACGGCGTCGCCTTCAGCGCGTTCCAAGACGATGTCGGTTCGAGGGGATAGCAGGCCGCTGGGGCCGTTCAGCACGCCATTTGCGGCATCGGTGCTCAGAACGCGACGAGAGATCACTCGGGGCATGGGCTGGGGGCAGCTTACTTTCGTTGAGGCTTCGCCCCGCGACCTCACCATGACTGTGCTGGCGAAGGCGTGGGGACCATACTTGTCGGGTGGAGCGAGGCCATCAGGAGGACTTCCATCGGCAGGACCGCATTGAGGTGCGGGCCAATGGTCCCCTGGAGGGCACAGTGGCCATCGGCGGGGCCAAGAACTCGGTGCTGAAGCTCATGGCTGCCTGCCTGCTCACGGAGGGCACTTTTGTGATCCGCAATGTGCCCGACATCCACGATGTGGCGGTGATGGCCGACGTGCTGCGGGCCATGGGGGTCTCTGTCAGCCGAGCGGGCGACGCCCTCACCATTGAACGCCCCGAGGCCATAATCCCCGAGGCGCCCTATGCACTGACCGAGCAGCTACGAGCTTCCACGGCGGTTTTGGGACCCCTGCTGGCCGGGATCGGCCACGCCCGGGTGGCCTTGCCCGGAGGAGACGATTTCGGCCCTCGGCCCATCGACATGCACATTGCCGGACTGGAGGCCATCGGCTGTCGGTTCGAGATTTCCGGCGGGGACGTATATGCCACTGCCGACAATCTGGTGGGCAACTCAGTGCTGCTGGAGTATCCTAGCGTGGGAGCCACCGAGAATGTGATGATGGCTGCCGTCCGGGCCAAGGGGACCACGGTCATCGACAACGCCGCCCGGGAACCGGAGATTGCGGATCTGGCCGGACTCTTGAACCACATGGGCGGCCATGTACTCGGGGCGGGTACGTCCACCATCACGGTGGAGGGAGTAGAGGAGCTCCGCCCGGTGGAGTACACGGTGGTGAGCGACCGGATCGAAGCGGCCACATTTATGGCTGCTCTCGGTGTGGCCACCGGCGAGATCACCCTGGTGGGCGCCCGCCTCGACCACATGGCGATACTGTGCCGCAAGCTGGGCGAGATGGGGGTGCGGACCTCGTCTGACCCCGATGGTGTTTGGGCCATGTGCAGCAGTCGACTCCGCTCCGCTGATGTGTCCACGCTGCCCTACCCCGGCCTGCCCACCGACTGCAAGCCGCTGCTGGTGGCCATGTTGTCGGTGGCCGAAGGGGTGGGGATCGTTACGGAGAACCTGTTTTCAGGCCGGTTCCGCTATGTGGACGAGCTGGTGCGGATGGGTGCCGATATCCGCACCGAGGGCCATCACGCGGTGATCCGGGGCGTGGACCGGCTCAGCGGGGCGCCGGTTCGGGCGTCCGACATCCGGGCGGGGGCGGCGCTGGTGGTGGCCGGACTGGCCGCCGACGGTGTCACCGTGGTGTCCGACCCCCATCACATCGACCGGGGCTACGAGGACTTTGCCGGCAAGCTCAGCGCTCTTGGGGCCGACGTCTGCCACGAGAGGCCCGGCGATTAGCCAGGAACAGCAAGCCGGCCAGCAGAGCCAAAGGCGCGGCCACCAAGAGAATCTCGTCCCAGCCTCCCTGGTGGGCCAGCAGTTCCACAGCGTCGATTCTGTCAGAAGCTGGGCCAATTGGTCGTGGCGAGGGTTGGCGAGCGGGCCGCTTGCTGAGAGAATGGTGGGTATGCAGGACGCCGTCGCCAAGGTAATCGAGGCCATTCGCCCTGCGGTGCAGGCCGACGACGGAGACATCTTCTTGCGGGGAGTGGACGAGGAAACCGGAGTGGTCAGTGTTGAGCTAGTGGGCGCGTGTGTGAGCTGCCCGGCCTCGACGGTCACGCTGAAGGCCGGGGTAGAGCGGATCCTCAAAGACCGGGTGGATGGGGTCACCGAAGTGGTGAACGTGGGCCAGAACCTGCTGAGCGACGGCTCACCGGTGGGCTTGTAGCGACCGTCGAACCTCGCTTAATGGTCCCTCAGCGAACCGATAACTGGTACGTCAGCTATGGGCTGATTGCCGCCAACGCGGCGGTATTCATCGTCGGCATCGCGATGGGGGACGACCTCGTTGGCGGGGGCGATGGAGACGGTCTGGTTTACCGTGCTGCCACCCTGGGCGGGAACATCGAATACTTGAACGAGTGGTGGCGGGTGTTCACCGGCGGGTTCTTGCACCATGGCTTCGTCCATCTGGCGGTGAACATGTTCTCGCTCTATGTCCTGGGGCTGGCCTTGGAGCGGTCGCTGGGAAAGGTCCAGTTCATGGCGGTCTATTTCGCCTCGCTGGTGAGCGGGTCGTTCGGAGCGCTGATAGAGACGCCGAATTCGCTGATTGCGGGGGCTTCGGGGGCCATCTTCGGCTTGTTGGGTGCCTACGCTGCCCTGTCGCTGGCCCAAGGGGTGGGGTTGTTCCAGACTCCGATTGGGCCGATTCTCGCCATAAATCTGGTGATCAGCTTCACTGTGCGGTCCGTTTCGCTGGGCGGCCACATCGGCGGTCTCATTGGCGGCTTCCTCGTGGGTGCCGCCGCCTATGCCATTCGCCGACAACAGCACACCATCGTGATTCCGGTGCTTGCTGCCGTAGTGGTGGCTGGGGCTTCCTTTGTTGGCGCCCTGTGGGCCGCCAGCCGCTCCACCGTGGTTCTCATTGTCGGCTAGTGAACTGGGCCCGCAGCGTTTTCAGATTGCGGCGCCACACCCATTCGAGGATGCGGGCGCCGATGATGTCACCAAGCAGGCCCCCCATCCACCAGGGAAAGTTCAGCTCCTCGGTCCAGCAGAACTCGGTGCGGTCGGTACCTGCGGGGGCGAGGGTGAAGCGCCCTTCGCCGGTGACTAGCCCAGTGTGGCGCACTCCGATGGAAGCCCCATCCACCCATTCGGTGATCACCATGGCATCAGTGAGACGCAGGGGGCCTATCTTGGTGCGGCACTCGAAGGCGGTGCCCACTCCCTCGGCCTGGGTTCCTTGAAAGGCGATCGACTCGGCGTCGGCCATCCACTCGGTGTGAGAGTCGATACGGCGCACGTACTCCCACACCGCGTCTAGAGGTGCCTCGATGGTGGTGGAAACCCTGATCCTGGCCACAACCTGAGTCTAAAGCGACTCGTGGGTCTTGCTGGAGGGCCGTAGGATTGGAGGATGCCCGATGCCGACATCGAGTTTTTCTGGGATCCGATTTGCCCGTTCGCATGGCTCACTTCTCGATGGGTGACCGATGTCGCCCGCCAGCGCGACTACGAGGTGGATTGGCGGCTGATCTGCCTGTCGATCCTCAACGAAGACAGCGACTACGACGATTTCCCCGAGGGCTACCAGGAACTGCACCACAAGGGCCGCCGTATGCTGCGGGTGGCCCAGGCGGTTCGCAACCAGCACGGTGCCACCGCGGCCGGCGAGCTATACACCGCCTACGGGACCACCATCTGGAATCCCGATGCGGAAATCCGCTCGACGATGGGCGAGGTGGCCTCCGACCAGCATTTGAAGGCCGCCCTTGAGCGCGCTGGCCTACCTGGTGAGCTTGCCGAACGGGCTGAGGACGAGTCGCTGGATGAAGCCCTGCGGGAGTCCACCATGGAGGCGCTGAGCCGCACCGGGCGGGACGTGGGCACCCCGATCATCTCCTTTCACCACAACGGCGGCACCACCTCGTTCTTCGGACCGGTGGTGAGCCATGTTCCGCCGTCGGAGGAGGCCGTACGACTGTGGGATGCGGTGGTGACCCTGGCCGAGTGGCCGTCGTTTGCCGAGCTCAAGCGCTCCCCGCGCGACGACCTGGTGTTCCCGAATGTATAGCGGGCAGCGGGAGGATCGGAACTGTCCCCCGAGAGGATTGCCTACCTTGACAACGCAGCCTCAACCCCGTG
>JAJEDQ010000189.1 GCA_022821445.1 Acidimicrobiia bacterium
CAGCGTGAACGTGAAGAACCGCGCGAAACGGCCATCACGCTCCTGAGACCCGCAACCCGACGACCACGAACCCGACACCCGGCCATCCCCAGACAACGACTCCACACAACCACCACCAGAAAACAGCGGCGGCGGAGGCGGGTCGTCGTCCACAATGGTGATCACAAGAGGCGAACCGACCACTGCCACATGGTTGGTCAGCGCCGTCGGACGGTTCACCACGAGCGAGAACGTCTCTGGAGGTTCCGGCGGAAGCCAGTTGTCATCATCGGACGTGTCAATCGTGTAGGTGGCAGACGTCTGGCCTGCGGGAATGGTGATTCCCGTGACCGCTTGCTGTCCATCCAGCAAGGGGGAGTAGTCGGAGAAACTCTCGCCCAGGGGAGTGGCTGTTCCCGGGTCGAAACCCACTGGAAGGTATATGGCCCTGTTCCACGCACCGCCGGTGAGGGTGGCCGTGATTCGCACCGAAGAACCTTCGTTGACTGTCGCTGGCGTGGCCTGCAACGTCACGGTCCGCGACGGCCCTCGGGAGGAGCGATCGCCGATGATGGTCACCTCAATGGGATCGCCGAGGTAGAGAATCGAGCCGGCACTCGTGCGGCTTCCGGGATCAGGCCACTTCACGGTGAGGGTCTCGTCGAGTTCGCTGCGGTTGTCGCGCGAGACCGTGAACGTTGCCGTGCCCGACCTCTGCCCGGCGCGAATGCGTATATGCAATGGGCCGGACGGCGAATAGTCGGCCTCCGACCCGCCGGGGGCAGACGCTGAGCCCGGAACCAGGCTTATGGGGATCACGGCGTCTCGAGACAGGGTTCCCCCCGAGAGCGATGCGGTCACCCGCACTGTGCTGCCCTCCCTGACTCGCACGTCCAGGTCGTTCTCGTTGTTGACCCGCAACCGAGCCCGCGGCGTGGTGTCGGTGGAGGCGCCCTGGTGGCCCAGAAAGTCCAGCCGCCACGAGAACACCGAAGTCCTCGCGTAGCCATCGCTGGGGCTTGAGAGCTCGTCGGTGATCTTCAGCGTCCAAGTGCCATCGGGGTCTTCGCCCAGGAATTGGTTGCTCGACAGCTTCAGATCTTTCCAAGAGAGAGCGCACACACTGTGGTCGAATGGGATATTCCAGCAGTGCCCGCGGGCGCTGATCGGCTCGATAAGGGTGGATTCCGTGCCGCTGGGCGACACCAGCTCGATGCGCAGATCGCGGGCGTGCGTGCTGTTCATGTAGAGCGTTACCCCCACATGCTCTAGAAAATCAATGTTCGACGGCCCCTCGAGGGTCAGCTCGGTTGTCTCCTCATTGTCAGAGATCTGCACCAGCGGGCTCGGCTGACAGCAATTGAACTGGTGGGCGTAGTCGTAGCCCGCGGGTCCAGCCGACCTGGCCGTGCCGCTCACCAGCGCAGGCAGCCGCGGCCAGCTCAGCGCGGCGTTGACCGCCGCCGAAGCGTCGACCACCCCGAACCCGTACGTCGGGTTGAAGCTGTACCGGCGATTGGACGAGCCGTAGTGCCGGGCGCCGTCTGCCCAGCCTGGATGAGCGGGATCGTTCTTCTGCGCGGTCTGGGCCAAAATGAGCTTCACGTCGCGCCAGCTCAAATAGGGATTGGCGCTGCGAATGAGCGCCACCGCGCCCGACACCTCGGCAGTCGCGGCGCTGGTGCGCCCATAGCTGCTGTATGAGCCGCTGCCGATCGGCGCCAACAGGCCATTTCCCACTGAGCGGTTCGTCGAAACGTCGAGATCGTTCGACGGCGCGCACACCCACAGCCCGACTCCAGTGTGCGAATAGGTGGTCTCCTGGCCGTTGTTGTCCACGGCGCAGGCGCTGATCACCCCCGGATGGGCGTGATAGCCAACAACGTTCACATCGCCGTCGCCTGGCGTCTGGCTCTTGTCATTGCCGGCTGAGAACACGTATGACGTGCCCAAGCCGCCGAACCCGCGGGCAAGCCCGGTATCCACTGCTTCCCACCATTCGTCGGTGACGAACTTGAACTCCGGGGTGCCGGTAACCAGGCCGTAGCTGTTGTTGGACACCGCCACCGCATCGGCGTTGCGCCGCATGGCGTCGGCCTGGTTCCCCCACCTTGTGTCCTCCACCAGGTTGTAGTTGAACAACGTGGCCCGGGGAGCAATGCCCCGCCCGCCGATTCCGTTGTCGCGCGCCGCGATTATCCCCGCAGTCCGAGTGGCATGCGCAGCCTGTGACTCCACCAGCGGGTAGCGCCCATAGTTGCGGCTGCGAGTTTGGTCGACATTTTCGGCGATGTCCTGATGGTTGGGATTCCATGTGTCATCGACCACGGCGACGTTGACATTGCCGCCCTTGGTGATGGTCCAAGCGTTGCCGATGTTGATGTCGCCGCCGACGGGCCTCGCCCCTAGCTGTCCGCCGAAGGACTGCCGCCAGTCCAGGTGCCACAGGCAGCCCGACAAGTTGTCGGACAGCCAGGCCCGGTACTGGGCGCAGTCTGCCTCGGTGCTGAATACGGGGTCGTGTACCGCAACCGACGGCGCCGGCGATTCGGGCAGCAACCCAATCGCTGTCTCCCCAGGAGCGTCTCCGGCAACCTCGGTGGCCAGCACCGCGCCGCCCACAAGCACCGCAAAACTCGCCACGACTGCCACCAGCCGCCGCCGCGAAAGTTTCGAGCGCCTTGCACGCTCAAGGGGGGATGTAGGCGAATCGTCCTTGGTCACAATTAGGCTCTCCAGATCATCAGGGCCTAGGCACGAAGTAACGCCTTATTCTTCCATGGCAGCGCCTGCTGCTCAATGCTTTGCCTCACTCTCTCCCCTTGAACCTCCTGAATCCCAGGAACTCCCGCCAGAGCCGGATGGGTGACCGTGCTCAGGCTGGAGGTATTTTCGTCGCCTACCTCAAAACCCGAGCGCCACTAGCATGGCGACACCGTGACCGCCGACGTTGAAGCAGAGTTCCGATGAACGTCCTGGCCGAAGCAGACCTGCTGGCGCAATCGTCTGACGACGCCATCATCGACGAGGCCCTGGCCGTGTCCGACTGGATACAGGCCGGGATCATCGTGGCGGCCACGATTGTGGTGGCGGTGCTGGTCGCCCGCCTGGTGAGGAGGGTGCTGATCCACGTGGTGGGGCCTGGCTTCGCCGCAATCGTGACCGCGAGACTGGTCGGCTACCTCCTTTTCCTGATCGGCCTGTTCTACGCGCTCACCAGCCTGGGGGTGCAGGTCGGACCGCTGATCGGCGCCATCGGACTCGGCGGTTTGGTTCTGGCGCTGGCCTTGCAGAAGCTGGTGGAGAACTTCTTCTCCGGGTTGATCCTTCAGGCTCGGCGGCCCTTCAGAGTGGGCGACACGGTGCTGCTGGGCGACCACCTGGGCGTCGCCACCGACATCGACTCCCGCACCACCGTGCTGCGCGGTCTCGACGGATCTGCGGTGCGGGTCCCCAACAGCGAGGTGGCCGCAGGGCCCATCGTCAATCTCACCAACGAGCCCTTGCGGCGCAGTGAGCTGGAAGTAGGCGTGGCCTATGACACCAACCTGGAAGCGGCAACGCAGTGCCTCAGCGAGGCGCTGGGGCAGGTAGAAAGGGTGAGCGCTGAGCCGCCGGCGCAGGCCCTGCTCACCCGCTTCGGATCGTCCAGCATCGACTTCACGCTGTACTACTGGCACGGCAGCGACGTGCCGACCGAGTTGGCCGCCCGCCACGACGTGATCTTGTCGGTCCACCAGAGCTTTGCCGCCGCGGGCATAACCATCGCCTTCCCGCAGATGGTGGTGTGGTCGGGCCACGACGAAGACGACCAGCCCTACCGGGGCCGCGCCGGGATTATCTCGGCGGACCCGACACCGGGCACCCAGTCGAACATGCCACCCTCCCTGGTCCGCCAACTCTCCCGGTGGCGCGTCCGCTCCGGCATCCTGCGCCGGTTCAACCCCGGCGAGTAGCCCAGCCAGCCGCATGAAAGGAAGCGATGCCCAAGCTGGTTGTGACCGATCTGGATAGAACCTTCTGGGGATTGGACTGTGTCGCGCCGGCGGCCCACCTGGAGGCGCTGGCCGAGCTGGAGGCGTCAGGCCATGTAGTGCTGGCGGCCACCGGTCGTCGGCTGCGGAACATCGCCCGCCTGTTCGACTTGAACGGTCTCCAATTGCCCGCGGTGGCCCTCGACGGTTCGATCGGGATGGATTTCGCCACCAGGGAGCGCTTCCACCGCATCGCGTTCGACCCGACGGCATTGTGGGAGTTGCTGGACACTCTCGACACCCACGGCATCCGCCCCTGCCTCTACATCGACGACCGCGGCGAACCCGGCGGCGATGTTGTGCTGCCGAAGAACCCCACCAGCGAACCCACCCATTTGGAGTTCCAAGAAGAAGACATCAACCACGCCCTCAACCCCACCGACGTCGAGTCAGACGTGCTGGAGCTGGTGCTGACCGGCCTCCCCTCAGACCTCGCTCACCTGGCGGCCAAGGAGGTCCATTCAAGGTCGCTAGGTATCGCCCGCGTCGACGAACCCGACCCCCTCTTAGGAGGAAGCCGCCTGCCAGTGTCACCCCCCGGAATATCCAAGGTCTCCGGAGTAGAGGCCTTCTGCCAATGGCAAGGCCACGAGTTCGACTTCGCCGCCATCGGCGACGGAATAAACGACCTAGAACTCCTAGAAGCCGCCTCCATCAGCATCGCCATCGCCAACAGCCACGCCAGCCAAGCCGCCACCCCCCACCACATCATCCCTGCCCCCGAACAATCCGGCTGGTCAGCCGTGCCCCCACTCGTCAATTCTTGGCGACACAAATCCTAGTTGACGGCGCATTAGGATCGCCGCTCCGGAGTAGGGTTGTGGCCGTGGCAACCCCCCCGTTGCGCTATCCCAATGCAGTTCCGGCTGAAGACGCCTACCGGGCTTTTGGCGATGAACCAGCGGCTACTCGGTTCTTGGAACAGGCCCGGTGGCCCGGTGGCCCGGCTTGTCCCCGGTGTGGGGCTGAGGCGAAGAGCCGATTTCCCGATGCCACCGGGAGGAGATGGTGCGGCCGGTGCCGGCGGCGATACAGCGTGCGCACGGGCACGATCCTGGCCAACGGACATGCACCCCTGCGCTGGTGGGCGGTAGGCGCAGTTCTAACCGCCAACGGCCCGTTCACGGTCAACCCGGGGATGCTGAGCGGGCTGGACGGAGTTTCTCCAGGGGCAGCACGAACGATTGCCGACGGCATTCGCTCAGTGTGTGGAAGCCGGGTCAGCCCTTACGACCAGCCCGACCAACTCGCGGCCCGGATCACTCGGGGGAACAGCAGGAACAGGGAGGTGGGATCTGACCGGTCCAGCGGGGGGTCTGGGTTGGGCTGGATACGCAGATCGCCTGATCGCATATCCACAGTTCCCACTAATGCAGAACGCTGGCTGACGCCCCCTGTGCCACCCGAGCAATCGCCGGCATCGCTGCCGCCCCATCCCCGCCCTGATATCACCGAGGCAGAAGTGCTGGTTTTGACCGTGCTGCGCTCCTATCTCGGTGGTGCCGACTCAGCGGTTATCGGCGACGCCGCGGGGATCGCCCGTCGCAGCGCGCAACGGGTGCTGCGACGCTTGGAAGCCGACGGGTACGTCGACTCCGCATTCGCCGAAGTGCCCTGGAAGCACCGAACCCGGCGGATACTGAGATGGAAGCTGGCCCAGGGCGGCCAACTCGACGACCTGCGCCCCTATCTCCCGATGATGCGCTGGGCTCGGCGCGCCCGGTGCCCCGAGACGCTGCCCCCCGACCTCTGGCACCTGTTCTGGTCGGGCCCCGACCCCGCCGACATCCGGCTTCCCCGCGACGCTGTGCTGGTGGCCAACCGGCTGCTCAACGGAAGGCTGTTGGACTTCGACGCCCGCCGATGGGCACTGCGCTGCTTGCCGCTCGACGCCCTCGCAGCGCAGACCGGGATCCCAGGATGCCCCAGGAGCGTCGAACTGGCCGTCGCCGAACTCGTCGAACAGGAATCGGGCCAACCAAACCGACAGCCTGAGTCCGGGGTCCGATGAGCCAGATCGACGAATGGCGGGATGTCATCGGCCATCGCCAGCGGGCAGTGTGGCCCAAAGCAGCAGTAGCTGCGGGCGGTTGCCGGGGTGTGCTGGTCGGAGGCACCGCGGTGGCCATTCATCTGAGACACCGCATCAGCGAAGACTTCGACATCTTGGCCCCCGGCCCCTTCGACACTGCGGGTGCGAGATCGCAATTGGAGGAACAAGCCGACGAGTCCTTCACGATGATCGGGTTGAGCTCCCACGAGGTTCATGCCCTGGTCGACGGGGTGAGCGTACACATATTCGAAGACCCCAACGCCGAATCCCGCACCGCTGCCGTGGCGGTGTTGAAGCAGGGACCGGAGATCGACGCTATGCCGGTGGCATCGCTGCAAGACCTCCTGGCCCTCAAACTCGACCTGATCCGCTGGAGAAGCACACTGCGAGACCTCATCGACCTCGCCGCCATCGACCAGCTCAGCGGACACCGCCTAGAAGACGGCCTTTTCTACTGGCTACAGAAATTCGGAGCCGAATGGGACAACGCCGCGCTCGACCAGCTCGCCTTCAGGCTGAGGTTCCCCTCCGCCGAAAACGCCGACCCCCTCTTCGACGACTCCCGTGACCAGATCATCGCCTACCTCAAGAACCGAGCCCCCCAGATAGAACAAGCCCTACACCAGCGCCGCACAGCGGCCCACTAGCCAACCCCAACCAAGCCGCTGGTCAACCGCCCTGAGTCACCCTGCCCATCCGACAGAGTCAGAACCCCCGTAACGGCGGACTGCCTCTTTGGCATTTGCGAAGATCACAGTTGCCTGGTCCTTGGCAAAGCGTGCCACTGCGACCAGGCTCACTTCGTCGCTGACCTTGTAAGCGAGAATGCCGACGGTCACACCGACCAGCAGTACCAGCCCTGCCGATGCACCGGTCGAGCCCGCCACTGCGATGGCGGCCAGGCTGGCCCCAGTGCTGGCTGCGCCCTTGAAACTCCCGTCGATCAGCTCGGCATACTCCTCTGAGCTGTTGGCTTTTTGGAAGGCCCGGGCCATGGCCACCACCGTGACCACCAGCAGCAGCGGATTTCCGCTTGCCGCGGCTGAAGTCCCGATGCTCGCAGCCAGTCGAGAGAACTCCTCAGTCTCGGCGCGGTTCCACCGATAGATCACTGACACCACTCCGATGGCGCCGCCAAGGAGGTCGGCTGCGTCGTAGGTGTTCAGCTCGTAGAACCAGGCCTTGGGAATCCTGAACTTCGATTCCAACGCCGCAGCCACCGAATCGAACATGGACTTGTCCCACGTCGCCAGCGGCAGGCCACGGGGCGTGGACGCATCTCGCAGCAGCGCCTTGACCGTTCCCAAGGCCTCCTGCACCACGGTGTCGTCGGCCGAAACCCCCCTTGCGGCCCTAGCCGCCCCGGCAATGGAATGGCCCCCATCAAACAGCCGGTGATAGCTACCACCCAGACCAGAGCGCAGCGCGGGATCCAGGTAGTTGGCATCCATCGCCTTGTCGTAGACCGTCGGAACCCCCTTGACCGCCGCGGCCACCAACCGGTTGAGGCTCCCAGAGAGATCACTAGCCACCAAAGCCTGCGCCGCCGACATAACCTGCCCAACCCGCTCCCTCGTCCCATCAATCGTCGCCCGACTCCCAACCCGAACCCTCCAAGCCGCCACCATCCCCACCCCAGCAACCTTCGCCAAACCCCGCCGTCCTCGCACCACAGACATACCTCTATTGTTCTTCACCTGCAAAGCCCTCCCTCATCATCACCTAACACCTTGAAACCCATTCTCCAACGAAAAAGTCTCTCATATCGTGAACCACTAACTAGACAGAGAACTACCCCAGGTACACGGCCCAAACCACGCCATTTGATGCGAAGAGAGATACTCAACTAATTCAGAATAAACTAGGTTACACAATCAAATGTCAAAACTGGCTGCTTTGAAATCCTCGGCTGGATGTGGCAAACCGACGCGCATGATATACCGCGCAAATGCTTGCGCCAGGTGTTCCCTGTAGGGTGATATCAACCGCAGTCTCGTGCCAGATTTTGTAGCAACATCAGAAACATAGTCAAAAGGGAGCGAAAACAACTTACGGAAGTTAACTACAGACCATTTCAAAGGAGGTGGACCCGCAGTTTCGTGAAGAAGTGACAAATTGGGCACATTACCTTGGATTAACTTCTCTCGAAATTTCCTCGACTTTATATCTTGATTGCCGCGTTCTAGTTCACTCTTCAACACAGCAGCCCAAGAAGATACTTGCGCAAGTAAGACTTCATCCACCTTCATATGTGGGTCTTCGCGTTGAAGCTGGGACTGGGGTGATTTGAGGGTCCGCCACTTGGGTGGGGGCCTCGCCGATTCTTGTGACTGTCAGATAGTCCAAGAGACGGGAGGCCCCTGGTGGTTGAAGCTAGTGCGG
>JAJEDQ010000052.1 GCA_022821445.1 Acidimicrobiia bacterium
AGTCCTGCATCGCCGCCTCGCCGGCAGCCTCTTCCGCCGGCACAGCCGGCATACCATGATCACTCATAGACATGATCCCTCCCGGCCCGCAGCACCCGGCCGCGGACCCTCAGATCACGCCCGATACACAAAATTCCTGACAGTCCCGGTTGTGTGTGGAGCCGTACACCTTCACGATCACGATTGGCGCGAAGAGGGTCAGGGTTGCGCCGTTCACCCAGAAAAACTGACAAGCTCGTGGCCGGCACCGGCCCAAGACGCCGTTGAGGTCAACGCCAAGGCGCTGGCGGCCGATTGGGACCGCTGGGGCACCGCAAGCTCGCAGAGTTCAAAAGAGTCGGCATCGGACGGATCGAGCCGGGCCCGGTGCCGGACCCTGGCGATGCGCCGGGTGCCGGCCCGCAACGGGCTGGCGCTGCCGGCGGACCACGCCGCCCGGGCCCGCCGGGCAGTCGGTGCCTGGCAGCTTCGCCACAGCCTCAGCTTCTACGACGCCCTCTACCTGGCCCTCGCCGAGAGCCTGAACAGTCCCCTTGTCACCGCCGGCGTCCGGACCGCCCGCGCCCAACCCGACCATCCCCTAATCCTCCCCATCCTCCACTCCAAATAGCCGGAAGGGGTTGTGGCGGCCGCGGTGTGGATGCTCATGGGTATACTCGTCGGTATGCCTGATTCGACTACCATTAAGGTTTCGGTCCGGAACCGGGATGCTCTTCGCCAGCTTGCGGATCGCGAGGGGCTCACATTTGATGCGCAGCTTGAGAAGATGATCCGGCGGGAGCGCCGTCGCATTATCGGGGCTCAGCTGGCAAGCGCCCCGCTTGATGCTGAGGACAAGGCCATGCTTGATGCGTCCGCGGGAGATGTCGCTGATGCGAGCCGGTGATGTCGTTCGCTGCGATTTCGGGACGCCTGCACGGGGCGAGCCGGGATTCGTTCGACCGGCGATCGTGGTCACCTCCGATGACGTGCTCGAGTTCCGTCAGCACGCGATCGCAGTTGTGCCCTGCACGACCAAGAGGAGGGGATGGTTGAGCGAGGTTGATGTCGCCGGATTCGGTGTGGCCCAAGCACACCTACCGACCACCATCAGCGTCGACCGTGTCGTTGAGACAACGGACACGAACGTCGGATCCGTCGCCCTGAAGCAGATCCGAGAGCTCATCGCCGACCTGCTCGGACTCTGACCCGAGAATCGGTCACACGTGGCGGATGTCTACGTCGTGCCAGTCGCTTTTCAGCTCTTCGGGTGGGGCGGGGAAGGCGCCGCGGGCCCACTGGGGGCGGGCGGTGCGGGCGGTGATGAGCCAGCGGTCGTCGAAGCGGGCCACGTCGTCGCAGTAGTGCAGGCCCAATATGAGGTCGCCCACGTCTGAGTCCTCTGGGCGCATGTGGTAGGCCACCGCCCAAGTCTCGATGTGGCCCTCGTCGGCGCCCTCTTCCAGGTCGATGTACTGGTTGCCCATGAAGTGCTGCGTGGCCTCGAACTTGTGCAGCTCCTCCTCGGTCCAGTCCAGGTAGGGGTCGAGGGGTCCGGAGATCACCGTCCCGGAGATCTGGCAGTCGGGGTGGAATGCAGACCGAACCAGGTCGAAGTCGATGCGGTCGATTCCCCGGGCGTACCGCTGGGGAACCTCCTTGATCAGCTCCCGATCCTTCAGCCATCGCACTGTGGTTTCGACGTCCATCTCGCCTCCTTCGACCCGCTCCGGCACATCCGGCGTCGCGCTACGGTTGCCCTCATGAAAGAGCTGATCTATCACCGGCTGTTCTACCCGGCAGTGGAGAGGTACGCCAACAGAGAGGCGATCGTCGACGGCGCCTACCGGGCCAGCTTCGCCACCCACGGCGAGCTGGTCACCCGCCTGGCCAACGCCATTGGCAGCGAGCTCGGTGTGAAGAAGGGCGACCGGGTGGCCATCATGGCCCTCAACAGCGCCTCCTACCTGGAGCTGTACCACGCCTGCTATCTGGGTGCCGGGGTCATCAACCCGCTGAATCTGCGGCTGGCCGGCCCCGAGCTGGACTACATCGTGCGGGACTCGGGCACCGAGGTGGCCTTTGTCGACGCCTTCTTCGCCGAGGCATTCGTCAAGGCCATGGAGGCCGCGGGCGACAGCCCCATCCGCAAGGTGGTGCTCATCGGCCCCGGCGATGTGCCCCACGACGTGGCCTACGAGGACTTGGTGGCCGCAGGCGACGACACCGTTCCCCCCGAGCCCGAGGAAGAAGACCCGGTGGTGCTCATGTACACCGGCGGCACCACCGGCCTGCCCAAGGGGGTGCTGCTCCAGCAGCGGGCCGAGATGCTGAACGTGTACCACGTGGTCATCGGGCTGGGGGGCGCGAGAGACGACGACGTGTTCTTGAGCCAGACCCCGCTGTTCCACGCCGCGTCTATGGCCAGCCTGCTGGCCATACCCGCCGCCGGCTCCAAGATGGTGACCATTCCCGCCTTCGATCCCGCCGGGGTGATGAACCTCATCGAGGCCGAGGGCATCACTCAAACGGTGATGGTTCCCACCATGATCGGCCTGTGCATCCAGCATCCCGAGTACCGGCCCGAGCGGCTGGCGCCGCTGCGGGAGCTGGTTTACGGCGCATCGCCGATGCCCGAGGCCATCTTGAGCCATCTGCTGGAGCACTTGCCGAGCGTGAACCTGCTCCAGGGCTACGGCATGACCGAATGCTCTTCGGTGCTCACGTTTCTGTCGGCCGAGGACCATGTGGCCGGCAGCCCCCGGCTGCGATCGGTGGGCCGCTCGGTGCTCGGGGTGAACCTCTGCATCCAAGACGAGGACGGCAACGTGCTGCCCACCGGCGACATCGGCGAGGTGTGCGCCCGGGGCGGCAACTACATGCAGGAGTACTGGAACAAGCCCGAGGCCACCGCCGAGGCGTTCCGAGACGGCTGGTACCACACCGGCGACGCCGGATACCTCGACGAGGAGGGCTACCTGTTCTTGGTGGACCGGGTGAAGGACATGATCGTGTCGGGCGGCGAGAACGTGTACTCCTCGGAGGTGGAGAGCGCCATCTCCACCCATCCCGGGGTGGCCCAGGTGGCGGTGATCGGCATTCCCGACCCCACCTGGGGAGAGGCCGTACACGCCGTGGTGGTGCCCACTCCGGGCCACGAGCTGACTGAGGAAGAGGTGTGCGAGCACGCCCGCCAGACCATCGCCGGGTACAAGGTGCCCAAGTCGGTGGAGTTCCGGGCGGAGCCGCTGCCCCTGTCGGGGGCCATGAAGGTGCTCAAGCGGGAGCTGCGGGCGCCGTACTGGGAGGGCCAGGACAAGGGCATCGGGTAGCCCCCCAATTCACTGGCTTGGGCCGCCACCAATCCGAGGGCGGCGCTGGGTAGGCTGCCCGTCATGCAGGTAGATATTCGTCATGCCCCAAGTTTTGCCGTCGCCCGGTGCACCCTCGGCGGGGGCGAGCAGGTCAAAGTCGAGGCCGGCGCCATGTCGGCCCATTCCTCGGGGATGTCGCTCGAGGCCAAGATGGAGGGCGGCGTGCTCAAGGGGCTGAAGCGCAGTGTTCTGGGCGGCGAGTCGCTGTTCGTGTCTACCTACACCGCTCCGGCAGAGGGCGGCTGGGTGGATGTGGCCGCCAAGCTGCCCGGCGACCTCCGGGTGATCGAGCTGGACGGCTCGCAGGCTTGGATCATCGAGCGGGGCAACTGGCTGGCCTCTGACGCCTCGGTGGTGATGGACACCAAGTGGGGCGGCTTCAAGTCGCTGGTCGGCGGCGAGGGCGGTTTCATGGCCCACGCCGAGGGCACCGGCAACGTGGTGGTGGCCTCCTATGGGGCCATCGACGTGGTCTCGCTGGCCCCGGGCGAGACGGTGGTGGTGGACACCAGCCACATGCTGGCCTTCCCCGACACCGTGAGCTACGAGCTGCGCCGAGCAGTGGAAGGCCGCTCGATCCAGTCGATGAAGTCGGGCGAGGGCTTCGTGTTCCACTTCACCGGTCCCGGCGACATCTTGACCCAGACCCGCAACCAGGCTCAGCTCATCGCCTGGATCAACACCGAGATCGGCTCTCGGGAGTAGTCCCGCAAAGCCCTCTGCTACCGCAGGCAGCAGTCGGCGGTCGCGAGCAGTCTCCCGCTACCGCAAGCAGCAGTCGGCGGGGCAGGGCGCCGGCGGGGGGGCGAGCGCCAGATCGGCGATCATCTCCACAAACGCGGGGTGGGTGCCGACGGTGGGAACCCTGGTAAAGCGCAGTCCCACCGCGTCGGCCCGCTGACGAGCCTCAATGTCGAGGTCGTAGATCACCTCCATGTGGTCGGCCACAAAGCCGATCGGCGCCACGATCACCGCGTCGGCCCCTTCGGAGGCCAGCCGGTCGAGCTCGTCGCCGATGTCGGGCGCCAGCCACGGCACCTGGGGCGGGCCGCTGCGGCTCTGGTAGGCCAGGCGCCACTCGCTGGCTCCGGCGCGGGTTGCCACTCGGCGGCAGGCCTCGTTGAGCTGGGCGAGGTAGGGGGCGGTGGCGGCCATGGACTCGGGAATGCTGTGGGCGGTGAACACCACCGGTGCGGTCGGCTCGCCTTGGCGGGCTGCGGACAGGCAGTCGGCCTTGGCCGAAAGAAAGCCCTCCTGGTCCCAGAACGGGGGCAGCTTGTGAATCACCGGTGCGTCGGGGCCGACCGCGGCTCGAGCTCCCTCGATATCCTCGTTGTACTGGCGGCACCCGGAGTAGGAGCCGAAGGCCGAGGTGACGAATCCCATCGCGCGGCTGATCCCGTCGTCGCGCATCTGGGCCACGGTGTCGGCCAGCATGGGCGACCAGTTCCGGTTGCCCCAATACACGGGAAGCGCCGCCCCCCGCCGGGCCAGCTCATCGGACAGGGCGGCGATCAGGTCGCGGTTGTGCTGGTTGATGGGGCTGACCCCCCCGAACAGGTGGTAGTGCTCGGCCACTGCGGCCAAGCGCTTGTCGCTGACGGGTCGCCCCCGGGTCACGTTGCGCAGAAACGGCATCACGTCGTCGGGTCCCTCCGGCCCGCCGAACGACACCACCAAGACCGCGTCGATCTCTCGGGCCCCACCGGGTGGGCCGGCGTCGTTTGAGGGGCCAGGGTCGTTTGAAAGGATCGTGGGCATAGTCGGTAGATTGAAGGCAGCCGAAAGGGGTTTTGCCGCCCCGCAGGGCAGTGCGGTAAACCCGTTTCGAGGGTAGCCGAACTTGGGAGAGGGTTTGCGGGCTAGAGAACGCAGTCGTTTAGCGGTGCTTCTTGTTGCACTGGCTGCCACCATGGCGGCCACTGGCGGCGTGGCATTCGGCCAAAGCGGCAGCGGCGGCGAACGGCCCCAGCCGGTGACGGTTCAGGCGGCCGTGCCGCCATGGCGCGATCTGGAGCGAGCCCAGCAAGACCTGGAGGCGGCCATCAGCGCACGCGATACCTTGCAGGCCGCCCTAAACCGTACGATTGACGAACTGCATCTCGAACTGGGCCGACTGGAGAAACTCGACGACGTGGACACCGGCCGGGAACTGCTCGCCGAAGAGGCGGAGAAGCTGGTGGTACAGGAGTACATGGCGGGGGGCGACGCAGAGGACTTGGTGTTCATCCTGGGCGTTTCCGAGGCCACCGACGCACTGTGGCGGATCGCCCTGCTGTCGGAAGTGTCCGAATTGGTGGACGAGGCCATCGACGCAAAGGAGAACGTGCCGGGAGAGCGGGAGCGAACCGAGGCCCGCGCCCGACGCCTCGACGGCGCCATCCCGTACCTCAACAGCCGCATCACCGAAGCGTCGCGGTCGATACAAGAGGCCGAATGGGTGGTGTACATCGCGGAGATCAACGACATGGCCGAGCGCGAGCGGGTCGAAAACGGGTTCATCGAGCCCACCGAACAGCATTGGTACGACCTCCGCTTCTGCGAATCAACCGACAACTACCGGGCCGAAAGCGCCAACGGCCTGTTCTACGGGGCCTATCAGTTCGAGCCCCGGACGTGGAGAACGGTGGGCGGAACCGGGAATCCGGCCCACGCGCCCCCCGAGGAGCAGGATGCCCGAGCCCGTCTGCTCTACGCCCGCAGGGGCGACCAGCCGTGGCCACGCGACTTCTGCGGTCGGTGGCTCCCCCGCAACTAGGTTCGTTGGCCAATGAAGCTGTGTCCCCGCAACTAGGTTCGTTGGCCGATGAAGCTGTGGGTGGCGCTGCTCCTGGCCGACTGCGTGCTCGTGGGCGTCGGCCTCACTTATCTGACGGCGCTGAAGCTCCGCATCGAGGAGCGGGTGGCCTACGGCGCGGTGATCGGGTTCATGGCAGTCACCCTGGTGGGCTACGCCGCGGGCTGGGCGGCCGGCGGCCTGAGTGGCGGGGTGGTGGCCGGAGCGGCGCTGGTGGCCACGGCCATCTCGGGGGCCGGTTGGTGGACAGGCGTCAAGCAGATAGGCATCGAGTGCCGGGACTTCCGCCGCCGCCTGATGCGGCCCATCTCTCGGCCGGAGAATCCGGCCCCGCTGTTGATTCTGAGCGCCCCGGCCTGGGCGATCACCGTGTGGATCTTGAGTCGGGCCTATGTGCCCGACGGCTCGGGGGGCGTGCTGGCCGGCCACCTCTCCTCGTGGACCGACTGGCAGGCCCACCTCACCTACGCCTCATCGTTCGCCCACGCCGAGAACTTCCCCCCCGAGCTGCCCACTGCATTCGGGGTGGATCGGCTGCCCTACCACTTCGGCATAGACTTCTTCGCCGCCATGCTCGACCGGGCCGGGCTGAGCGCCTTCGGCGGCCTGGAGGTTTCGTCGGGATATCTGGCCTTCGCCTTCGTGCCGGTGCTGTATCTGGCGGGGGTGAGGCTGTTCGCCAGCCGGGCCGTGGGAGCGCTCGCCGTGCTGGTGTTCACCCTGTTCGGGGGTCTGGGATGGCTCCGGTTCTTCGGCGATGTGGCCGACCACGGCTGGGGCACAGTCTGGAACCTGCCCACCGACTACACCCGCCACCACGCGGGCAACATCCTGATGGAGAACGCGGTCACCGGGAACCTCTTCCCCCAGCGCCCGACCCTGGCCGGATTCTCGCTGCTTCTGATCGCCGTGGTGCTCATGCGAGAGGCCCACAAGACGGGCTCGCGTCGGCTGTTCGCCCTTGCCGGCGTGATGGTGGGCCTGATGCCCATATTCCACGTGTACTCCTTCGGGGTGGCGCTGGGGTTGGGTTCGATCTGGGCGGTGCTGGGCCGGCGGTGGCAATGGCTGCTGTTCGCCATCCCGGCGGTGGCGTTATCGGTGCCCGCGGCGTTGTGGATCGAGCCGCTGAACACCGAGATCGTGTGGGAGACCTGGGTGGACGGCCCCTGGATGCAGCCCCCCGGCTACTCCGTCGACCACGACAACCTGTTCGAGTTCTGGTGGCGGAACGCCGGGGTGTTCCTGTTGCTGATGCTGGCGGCGCAGCTTTGGTGGCGCACAATGCCCCGGGTCGTGCTGTGGGGGTCGATCCCGGTGTGGCTTTGGCTCATCGTGCCCAACTTCGTGCGGGTGGCCCCGTCGCATCCGTGGAACAACACCCACTGGTTCGTCCCGGTGATCCTGCTGGGGTCGCTGCTGGTGGCCGCGGTTCTGGTGAGGCTGGCCTTGATCGGCTGGCCCGGGGTGGTAGCGGCCGCTGTGCTGTTCTTCACCCTCACGTTTGCCGGCGCGCTGGACATCTGGAAGGCGGTGGACCCCGAGGTGAACGTGTGGCCCCACCCGATTGCCTCGGGCGACGGGGTGGCCGCGGGGGAGTGGGCCCGAGACGAGACGCCGCCCGACAGCGTGTTCCTGATCGGCTTCGAGCACACTCATCCGGTGCCCGCGCTCAGCGGCCGTCAGACGGTGGTGGGCTTCGCCGGCTGGATCAACGACCTCGGGGTCACCGACTGGTACACCCGCCATCAGCAGGCCCGTACCATGTTGGGCGGTCTTGAGGGAACTGAGGAGCTGTTGAACACCTACGGAGTGGGCTATGTGGTGGTGGGGCCCATCGAGCGCCGGGCCGGGGTGAGCGAGGTGTTCTGGGCGGCTCGGGGCGAGCTGGCGTTCTCCCAGGGCGAGTATGCGATCTATGAGGTCCGCTGAGCGGTGCGAGCCATAATCCGTGAGCGTGCAGTGGCGCTGGAGAACTGGCGCCCGATGGAGTTCTGGCGCCGCCGCCCGGAGACGGCGCTGGCTCTTGCCATTGGCGCCATGGCGGTGGCCGGGTTGGTGCTGCGGCTGGTTGAGCTGGCCGATCGGCCCCTCCACCACGACGAGAGCATCGACGCCTGGTACTCCTGGAAGTTCCTCAACAACTCCTATGAGGGATACGACCCGGTGTACCACGGGCCACTGCGGTTCTATCTGACCGCCGGGCTCTTCTGGGTGTTCGGGGAATCGCACACCACCGCCCGCATGGTGGCGGTTCTGGCCGGGGTGGGGATGATCGTTTTGCCGTGGTTCTTGCGCCGATCGCTCGGCCCGGTGGTGACCCTGGTTGCCTGTGCGGTGCTGGCCTTCAGCCCAATCGCCCTGTACATGACCCGGCTGGGCCGGGAAGACTCGCTCACCGCGTTCATCACCCTGGCCATGATGGTGGTGATCGTGCGGTTCCTGGACCGGCCCCGGCTGCTGTTGCCCGCGCTGTTCGGGTTCTTGCTGGCCGCGGGCTTCGCGGTCAAAGAGACCACCTTCATCGTGGTGTTCATCTTCGGCGGCTTCTTCTTGGCCCTGCTGGCCGAGCAGGCGGCCCGTCAGGCCCGAGCGGGAAACGCTGAGCCGACCCCGAGCAACTTCGCGGGAGACCCAGAGGGGCAGCGCCGCGGACTCGCCGGGTTGTCGTGGATGCTGCCCGCCGGGCTGGTGCCCATGGGCGTTGCCTTCGGGTTCAGCGGCTACTACGACGTGGAGGTGTTCCTCACCCTGGGCATCTACGGGGTACTGATGGTGATGGTTTTGCTCATGCTGGCCAGCCCCCGGTCGATATGGGAGCTCCCGGTGGTTCGGGCCGTTAGACGCGTGCCCGGTTGGGGGTGGGTGCTGGCTGCCGCGGTGTTCCTGTTTTTCTTCACCCTGTGGTTCACGGAGTTCTTCCGACACCCCGATGGCTTTGCCGACGGCTTCACCGAGGGAATCACCTATTGGCGGGGCGAACAGGACACCAACCGGGGCAGCGAGCCGTGGCACTACTACCTGTACACCATCCCGCTCTACGAATACCTGGTGTGCATCCTGGCCGTGATCGGCGCGGTCCATGTGTTCCGCAATCCCACCTTTGTGGGCAAGCTCATGGTGTGGACCGCAGTGGCCAGTTGGTTCTCATACTCCTGGGCCAGCGAGCGGTTCCCCTGGCTGGCCCTGCACATCGTGGTGCCCATGGCCGTTTTGGCCGGCTACGGCGTGGCGGTGCTGTGGCGGGCTCGTAGGAAGTTGTGGATGCTGCCGGTGTGGGCAGTGGTGGCCGGGCTGGTGGCCACCACGCTGTTCTTCGGGTGGAGAACCAACTATGTGAACCAGCGCGACCCCCGGGAGCTGTTGACCCAGGTCCACACCACCCACGACTACGTGAACACCGTGCATCGCATCGAGGCGCTCAACGCGTACAGCCAGTCGATTGGCGAGGGGCCGGTGACGGTGGCGGTGGACACCGCTATCTCAGTGCCCAACCTGTGGTACTTCCGGGATTACGAAGGGCTCCAATGGACCAATGGCGAGTCGGCGCAGCACGCCTCCGCCGACTTCGTGCTCGCCCTGGCCGAGAGCGACATCGCCGGCTCAGCTCCCGACATGGCTCACCACCACACCACCCGCATGCCGCTGCGCGACTGGTGGGCGCCCCAGTTCGAGTCGTACCACGACGGCTGGTTCTCGGGCTGGGCCCAGTGGATGGTGGATCGAGAAGTGTGGAACCCCGCCACGCTGGGCAGCACCGACTTCGACTTGTCGGTGAGTCCCCGGGCCCTCGATCTTGAAGCCCGGATGGCCGCGGCCGGGCGATAGGCGGTTACGAGACGTAGGCCAGGGCCAGCACCACTCGCTCGCCCAGGTCTCGGTCGCCGGTCAAGGTCACCAGCCCGGCGGCCAACGCGCCGGCGGGGTCGGTTCGGCCGCAGCACAGGGCGTTGTAGGTGTCCACATCGGTGTACACGGTTGCGGTGGGATTTTCGGCCGGGGCCGACGGCTTGGCTCGGCCGTCGGCCACCGCCACGCCCCGGGGACCGTCGGCGTCGCCGTCGATGGCGAACACCACCGTGCTGCCCTCGGGGGCGCCCGCCTTCTTGCCCACCACATAGCCCATGTTGCGGGCGTGCCAGTCCAAGCAGTGCTGCACCGCCGGGCCGCTCAGGTGGCCGGGGATGCCCAGCGCCCGGCGCATGTCCTGCTCGTGGGCCCAGCAGTCGAACACCCGGATGTGCATGAACGTGCGGTACGGGGCGTCGCCGATGGGGGTGAAGCCCACCTCGTCCCATTTCTCGGCGGGCATGGTGCGCAGCATCTCCAGGCGGCGGGCGCAGATGTCGCTCATCTCGGCCAGCACCTCGGCTCCGGGCCGGGACCGGCGGGGCGCGATCTGGCCCTCGTTGAAGGCGGCGATGCCCTCGAGGCCGCCCTCGGTGGCGGGAGGATCGGGGCTTTCTCCGGCCAGCATCCGCTCGAGGCCGACGATGTGGCTCACCTGATCGCGCACCGACCAGCCCGGACACTCGGTGGGCGTATCCCACTGCTCATCGCTCAAGTCGGCGCCAAGCTGGGCGATGGAATCCCACACCGCTTCGAGCAGTTCGACAACTGGATCGCTCATGTCTGCTGTCCTTCCTGTAGTGAGTCTGTCGCCCATCACGTCAGCCCGACGGTGAACGAGCGGGTGTCGTGGTCGAGCATCTCCCGCACAGACGTGGCCACCGGCCCCCGGATCACCCGGCGGGTGCCGGCGAAGGCTTTCAGCGCAAGGCCCTCGGCCAATCCAGCGGCTTCGCTCATGGCCGCTTGCTCCAATTCGTCTTCGGGCACCGTCCAGTCCAAATAGCCGACGTCGATGGCTTCGGCTGGGGAGTAGAGCCGGGCCAACTGAACCGAGGAATGGACGTGGCGAGGCGACAACCGGTCGCGGGCCAGCGCGACGACTGAGTTGGGCAGCACCATGCCGATGGCGGTCTCGTTGAGCCCGATCCTGGCATTCACATCGGCGCCTATGCGCGCATCGCAGCACATCAGCCAAATGGCCCCGGCGGCCAATGCATGGCCGGTGCAGCCGGCTATCACCGGGATGGGGAACTCGTAAAGCCGCACGAACAGATCCATACCCGCTCGGAACAGATTGCTGGCCGCCTCGGGGCCCGACTGCATCACCTTCAAATCGAATCCCGCGGAGAACTTGCCGGGGCGGCCGATCATGGCGACGGCTTTGGCCTCGCTCTCAGCCCGGTCCAACGACTCCTGAAAGGCGGCGATGACATCATGGGACAAGACATTCACTTTGCCGTCATCCAACCGGACCACGGCGACATCGCCGGCCGGCTCATAGCTGACAAACGGGCTGGATGTCTTGGACATGGGCGATGAGAATATCGCAGCAGCCGCTTGTACCATCATCGACTGTGCCGGCCGCCATTTCCGCCCAAGGGCTGCGCCGAACCTACGGCAACGTTGTGGCGGTCGACTCCCTCGATCTGGATGTCGCCGAGGGAGAGGTGTACGGATTCTTGGGGCCCAACGGCGCGGGCAAGTCCACGGTGGTGAGGATGCTGTGTACCCTGGCGTCGATGACCGCCGGGTCGGCATCCGTGGCCGGCTACGACGTGGCCAAACAGGGCGACCTGGTTCGCCTGAGTATCGGGGTTGCCCTCCAAGACGCCGCTCTCGACGGCAAGCTCACCGGCCGGGAGACGCTTACGCTGCAAGGCCGCTACTACGGCCTGGACCGGGATGCCGCCGTCACCCGCATCGAGGAGCTGGCCCCCCTGCTGGAGATGGATGCCATCGACCGGCGGGTGTCCACCTACTCGGGGGGAATGAAGCGCCGTTTGGATTTGGCCGCAGCGCTGATGCACAACCCCGAAGTGCTGTTTCTCGACGAGCCCACCACCGGCCTCGACCCCATCAGCCGGGCAGTGGTGTGGGAGCAGGTCCGGAGTTTGAACCGAGACCTGGGAATGACCATCTTCCTCACCACCCAATACCTGGAGGAGGCCGACGCGCTCACCCACCGGGTGGGCATTTTGAACCATGGCCTGCTGGTGGCCGAGGGCGCGCCCGATGAACTCAAGCGAACGGTGGGCTCCGACGTGGTGGTCGCCCGGGTGGCCGCCAATCCCGACCTGGCCGCCCAGGCCATCGGCCAAGTGCCGGGCATCAGCCATATCGAGGTGTACGGCAACGAGGTGAGTGCGGCCACCGGCGACGGAGCCTCGGTGATCAGCCCGGTGGCGGTGGCCTTGTCGGCCGCCGGGGTGGAGGTGACTGATCTGTCGATCCATCCCACCACGCTCGACGACGTGTTCTTGGAGCTCACCGGCGCCCGGATCGAGGTCGAGGAATGAGCGAGACAGCCCTCTCCAGGCCAGCCGGTGGCGAGGTCATCCGAGCCCGACCTTCGGGGTTCCTCGGCGACATGGCCTCGGTGGCCAGCCGGGCCTTGCGGCTGCTGCCCCGAGACCTGGAGGCGATCATCCCCGCCATGCTGATCCCCCTGTTCTTCCTGGTGGTGACCATCGGGGCCATCCAGAACCTGGCTGGCGACGTGGTCTCCGATATCGACTACAAGGCCTTCCAGCTGCCGGTGGCCATCATGACCGCGGTCACCGGCATGTCCCGGGCCAACTCGCTGGTGATCGACATCTCCGAGGGCTACTTCGACCGTCTCCTGATGACCCCGGTGAACCGCTACGCCCTGCTATTGGGGCTCATGGTGGCCGACTTCACGCTGTTCTTTGTCATGGCCATACCGGTGATCGCGCTGGGCTTCGCCATCGGGGTGAGCTTCGGCGCTACCGGGGTGGTGGGTCTGCTGGTGTTCGTGCTATTCGGCGCGCTGTGGGGGCTGGCCTTCACCGGCTTCCCCTACGCCATTGCGCTGCGCACCGGGAACCCCGCCGCGGTGAACTCCAGCTTCCTGCTGTTCTTCCCCTTCATGTTCTTGACCACCGCGTGGGTGAGCCGAGATGTGATGACCGACTGGCTGGCCGCCATCACCTGGTTCAACCCCATGACCTACGCCCTGGAGGGTATGCGCTCGCTGTTCTCCGGCTGGGACGGTTGGGCGCTGGGGAGAGCGCTGCTGGCCATCGGCGTGGTGGGGCTCCTGGCCCAAACACTGGCCTTCCGGTCGCTGCGGGGCCGCATCCGCCGGGGCTGATTTCTCGCTTGATTCAGCGGCTCAGGCCATGGTGGGCGGGGTGAGGCTCGGGTAGGCTGGTGGGCGTGAGCGAAACTGTGGAAGCCCAAATGTTCGAGGTCACTGAAGCAGCCATTGAGAAGGTGCTCGAAATCCGGTCGAACGAGGACGACCCCGAAGCTCTCGGCCTGCGCATCGAGATCACCGGCACCAGCGGCGCCGACTACACCTACGACCTGGCGTTCGAGGAGGTGGCCGACTGCACCGAGGGCCACCGCCACATCACCTCCGATGGCCTCACCGTGATGATCCCCGAGGAGTCGGTGGAGAACCTGACCGGCGCCACCCTGGATCTGCCCAACAACCCCATGCAGGGCGGGCTGGTGATCCGCAACCCCAACAAGCCCGATCTGCTGGCCGGGGCGGACCTGGAGCTCTCCGGCACAATCCCCGAGCGGCTCCAGCAGCTCCTCGACCAGCACATCAACCCCTCGCTGGCCTCCCACGGCGGGTTCGCCAACTTGCTCGGGGTAGAGGGGAACACCGCCTACATCACCATGGGCGGCGGCTGCCAGGGATGCGCCATGAGCGCGGCCACCCTGCGAGAGGGGATCACGGTGATGATCACCGAGGCCATCCCCGAGATCACCGAAGTGGTGGACGCCACCGATCACGAAGCCGGCGACAACCCCTACTTCGCCCGGGCCTGAGCCCTCCTTCGTCAATCGCCGCAATGGCGGCATAGGCGTTGTCATCGCGGCTTGGTCGCCAACTTATTGGGCTGAATCCCCCTGCCATGTCGGCGTTGTCATCGCGGCCTGAAAGAATGGCTCCATGCTTGATCTGTTGATTCGCGGGGGCACGGTTGTCGATGGGACTGGGGCCGTGCCCGCCGTGGCCGATGTGGCGGTGTCGGAAGGGCGGGTGGCCGCCGTCGGGAGCCGAATCGACGCCGATGCTGCCGAGGTGATCGACGCCGCGGGCCGCTATGTGACCCCCGGGTTCGTGGACGTCCACACCCACTACGACGGGCAGGCCACCTGGGATCCGGTCATGGCCCCCTCGGCGTGGCACGGGGTGACCACGGTGGTGATGGGCAACTGCGGGGTGGGGTTCGCCCCCGCCGACCCCACCCGCCACGACTGGCTGATCGAGCTGATGGAGGGCGTGGAGGACATCCCCGGCGCAGCCCTCCATGAGGGAATCACCTGGCGGTGGGAGACCTTCCCCGAGTACCTCGACGAGCTCGAGCGGATGGGCCGCACCATCGACGTGGCCGCCCAGGTGCCCCACGGGGCGGTGCGGGCCTACGTGATGGGCGACCGGGGGGCCACCACCGAGTCGGCCACCGCCGCGGAGCTGGCCGAGATGGCCCGCATCGTGGGCGAGGGGACGCAGGCCGGCGCGGTGGCATTCTCCACCAACCGGCTGCCCATGCACACCTCCCTTTCGGGGGTGCCGGTGCCGGGAACCTTCGCCGACCACGAGGAGCTGGCCGCCATCATGGGCGCGCTCGACGGCCAGTCTCTGGTGGAGGTAGTGCCGGCTGGCTCGATGGGCGAGGATCCCGACGCTCCTATCCGGGAGGTGGAGCTGTACCGGCGTCTCAGCCTGGAGACCGGTCGGGCCATCACCTTCACCATGGTGCAGGTACACGTCAATCCCGGCCAGTGGCGCGAGCAGATGGACATCGTGGAGCGGGCCAACGCCGAAGGGGCCAAGCTGGTGCCCCAGGTGCAAGGCCGCCCCGGCGGGCTGCTGGCCGGCTGGGACCAGTTCAACCCATTCGCCAAGCGCTCTGCTTATCAACCGCTCGACCGGCTACCGCTGGAGGAGCGGCTCGTCGAGCTTCGCCGCCCCGAAGTGCGTGACGCCATCTTGGCCGAGGACATCCCGGGCGATCCGGCCATCGGCATCCTGCGCCACTCCCTCCACGCCACGTTCCCGTTCGACGGCGGTCCGGTGTTCGAGCCCGACCCGTCGGAATCGGTGGCCGCCATGGCCGAGAAGACCGGCGCCGACGTGTTCGGGCTGGTCTACGACCTGATGTGCGAGCGGGGGATGCTCCAGGTGTTCTTCACCGGCTATCGCCACGGCGATCTGGAAGACCTGCGGGAGATGATGGTGCATCCCATGACCGTGGTCGGTTTGGCCGACGGCGGGGCCCATTGCAGCGTGATCTCCGACGCCAGCCTGCCCACCTACATGCTCCAGCACTGGGTGCGCGACCGGCAGCGGGGGCCGAAGCTCTCCATCGCCGAGGCGGTGAAGATGCTCACCTCCGAGCCGGCCGAGCTGTACGGCTTCGACGACCGAGGGGTGCTGGCCACCGGCAAGCGGGCCGACATCAACGTGATCGACCTCGACGCCATGCGCCTGCATCTGCCCGAGGTGGTGGGCGATCTGCCCACCGGCGCCTGCCGCCTGCTGCAATCGGCCGACGGCTACGACGCCACCGTCTGCGCCGGCCAGGTGACCTTCCGAAACGGCCAGCCCACCGGCAACCGTCCTGGCACTCTCATCCGCAGCTAGCGGGTCGCATCCACTGCGCTAGGTCGGGGGATGCTATGAGAGGACCTGAGCGCCTGGGTCGAAGCGCCCTCGTCCGCGTGGGGCAGCCGACGCCGGAAGCGTGGGAGGGCTGCCAGAGGTTGACGGTCCGAACCGCCTCATTCAATCCTGAGGTGGGGCGGGAGCTGAGGCGGGCCTGGGTGGAGCGCACTCCGCTGGTGGTCGAACTGGACGGCGAGCTGCCACCGCCCGAGCCGGTGATGCACGCCCAGTGGTGGGAGCTCAAGCCGGGTCTGACGATGCCTGCTGAGGTGCTCCGGCATCTGCTAACGGCCAACGCGGTGGATTGGCGCGATCCCGAGCGGCCCAAGTTCGAGCCGCTTGAGCGGGCGTTGGCGTTGGGGGCTCGGTTGGCGGGGGCAGACGAGCCGGGCGATGTGATGACCGAAGCAGGGCCGGTGTGGTGCGATGGAGGGCCGTTCGACATGTTCGATCATGACGCGCTGGGCGACGGGTGCGTTGGGGTTGTTCCCGCGGTGAATCTGGCGGTGGGCAGCCTGGCCGCTCTGAACCCGGCACTGCCCCAGGCCGATCTGGCCGACGATCAACAGGCGGCGGTCGGACACTTGGGCGGAGCGGCCTGCATCGTGGCCCCGGCTGGATCGGGCAAGACCCGGGTGCTGACCGAGCGGGCCCGGTATCTGGTGCGCGACCTCGGGGTGGACCCCCGAGCCGTGTGCCTGGTGGCGTTCAACGTGCGGGCTCGGGCCGAGATGCAAGAGCGCACCCCCGACCTGCCCGGTCTGGAGGTGCGGACGCTGAACAGCCTGGCGTTGGCCATCTGCAACGGCACCGGACCGTTTGCCAGCCCCCATGACCACCGCCGGGTGGAGGTGGTGGACGAGCGGGGAGTGCGGGACCTGCTTGACGGGATGGTGACCCGCAGGCGGCGGGCCATGACCGACCAGATCGCCCCCTGGATCGAGGCGCTGGGCGCGTCCCGGTTGGGACTGCGCGATCCCGCTGAGGTGGAGCGCGATTTCCAGCCCGACGTGCCCGATTTCTCCGAGATCGCCCCCCGTTACATCGAGGTGCTCGGCGCCGAGGGGCTCGTGGACTTCGACCAGCAGATCATCCGGGCCGTCGAAATACTCCTGAGCGACCCCGCCGCCCGAGCCGCCGCCCGGCGTACCTGCGGCATCCTGCTGGTGGACGAGTTCCAAGACCTCACCCCCGCCCATCTGCTGCTGGTGCGGCTGTTGGCCGGGCCAAGGGCCGATGTATTCGGCGTGGGCGACGACGACCAGACCATCTACGGCTACTCCGGAGCGTCCCCGGAGTGGCTGATCGACTATCACAAGTTCTTTCCCGGCGCGCGGCGCCATGAGCTGCACGTCAACTACCGCTGTCCCCCCGAAGTGGTGGCCGCCGCCTCAAACCTCCTGTCGCACAACCGCCGCCGCATCGACAAGCAGATCACAGCGGCACCGGATAGGGAATCGCCAGCCGGGGGCGACACCATGGCTAAGGCTGGCGATGCCGTGGCGCACCACAGTGCCGGTGCCCACTCGATCATGGCCGTGGAGACAGCCCCCGACGGGGCGCCAGTGCTGCGTCGGGCCGTTGAGTCGCTGCTGTCAGCAGGGACACAGCCCAGCAACATCGCCATTCTGACCAGGGTGAACAGCACTCTGCTGGTTCCCCAGGTCGTCCTTGGCGACATGGGGGTGCCGTCCGCACAGCCAGTGGGCCGCCTGTTCTTGGAGCGCACCGGGGTGGCCGCCGCGCTGGCCTGGCTCGACATCGCCACCGGCCCCGAGCGCGGCCTGCCGTCGCGGGCACTGTCGGACGCGGCCCGCCGTCCGCCTCGGGGCATCTCCCCCCGAGTGATTGAGTGGATCGCCGAACAGCAGAGCATTTCGGAGATCAAGGCGCTGGCCGGTCGGATCAAAGACGAGCGTTCGTCCAAAAGGGTGGGCGAGCTGGCCGACGACATCGCCATGCTGCGGTCGAAGATGAAGCAGGCCGACGGCGAACTCACAACCCGGTTGTTGCTGGAGACGGTGCGCGACGACTTGGGCCTCGGCGGCAGCCTGGATACCCGGCTGGATGCCTCCCGCCGCTCAGTTGACCGCTCGGCCCACGGCGATGATCTGCGGGCGCTCATCTCGGTGGCCCACTTGCATCCCGACCCCACTGACTTCCGGCGCTGGCTGTCCGACCGCCTGTCCGACGGCTACCAGAGCGAAAGCGAAAACGGCGTACAACTAGCCACCGTCCATAGGGTGAAGGGCCGCGAGTGGCCTCACGTGATCGTCTACGAGGCGTCGAAGGGGCTCATGCCCCACCGCCTGTCGGGCGATTTGGAAGAAGAGCGCCGGGTGTTCCACGTGGCCATAACCCGATGCTCAGAATCGGTCACCCTCATCTGCGGCAACCCGCCCACCGACTTCCACACCGAGCTTGCCACCCGCTACCAACCCCCTCCCGAACCACCCCCCAAACCGGCTTCTGAGTCCTCCAGTGGCCTGCTCACCCCGCCCGTCGTGGTCGCCCCGGCCTCGTCAGTTAGGCCAACCGTTGCCGCCAAACCACCTCGCCGCCCCAAACCCCAGCCCCCCACCGACCCCGAAGGCGCAGCAGCCTACGAAGCCCTGAAGTCCTGGCGGCTTCAGCGCTGTCGGGCCGACAACGTGCCCGCCTACGTGGTCTTCAGCAACGCCACCCTCATCGAACTCGCCACCCGCCGCCCCACCACCGACGCCGAACTCCTAGCCACCCCCGGCATCGGCCCCGCCAAACTCACCGCCTACGGCGACGACATCAAAGAAGTCCTCAACCCAGGCCTTCCGCCAGTTGAATAGGCTGGTCATGCATGTATGCTTGATGTATGTCTGAAGTCGTATTCGATAAGCCGAAGCGGAAGGCGATGTTCCTCGGGCCGGAGGCGCTTCGCGATTTGAGAGCTACTGCCTCTCGTCGACGCACGGAGCGGGAAGCCGTGGAAGAAGGGCTCAAGCTTCTCGCCGAGCGAGATGCGCAACTCGACGCCATGCGTGAGTTCGTCGAATGGGCAGCGGCTGAGTGGGGTGAGCCGACCGAGGAGGAAAAGGCCCGCGCCCGTGAGATTTGGTCGAATCGGTGATCTTTGACGCTGGAGTCTTTATCGCACTCGACAGTCCCTCAAAGCGGCAAGTCGTTATTGACTTGATTCGGCAGATGAGCGAAGAGGGAGTCGTTCCCAAAACGAATGCGGCGGCGTTGGCTCAGGCGTGGCGAGATCCCTCTCGGCAGGTGCCGATGGCGATGGCAGTCAAGTCGACCACGGTATTTCCGTTTGGTGACCCCCAGACGATCGGACGGCGCTGTGCCGAGAGCGGTACGAGCGATGTGGTCGATGCCAGCCTGGCCGTGCTGGCCGACCAGCTAGGCGAGAAAATCCTCACCACCGATGCCACCGACATGCGCCGGCTCGGCGTCGAAGTTGTGGAACTCTGACGAAACGAGCTGTCAGACGGCCAGCGCCTCGCGGGCGGCGGCCGCGATGCCGGAGGCGTCGAGGCCGCAATCGGCCAGGATCTGGTCGGGCTTGCCGTGGGGGATGTATTCGTTGGGCACGCCCAGCACCCGGATAGCAGGCACGGCGCCCTCGCGGCCCGAGTGGGCCAGTTGGTGGGCCACGGAACTGCCCGCCCCGCCCTCTCGCCAACCGTCCTCAATAGTCACAACCGCCCGATGGCGGGCGGCGTCGGCCAACATGTCCTCGTCCAGAGGCTTGACGCTGCGCACGTCCCACACGGTGGCCGACACGCCGTCGGCCTCCAGCAGTTCGGCAGCTTCTTCTGCCGGGGCCAGCATCTTGCCCACCGATAGCAGGCACACGTCGGCGCCCTCATTCACCTTGCGACCCGTGAGGCCGAACCCCACTTGGTCTTCGGGCACCGATGGAGCCGCGGTTTTGGCCCACCGTATGGCCACTGGTCCGGTGGTGATCTCCAAGGCGTCGTGCAGCATCTGCTGAAGCTCTTGGTAGGACGAGGGGGCCAGCACAGTCATGCCGGGAATCTTGGTGAGCAGAACCATGTCGAGCACCCCGTGGTGCGACGCCCCGTCGTCGCCGGTGATGCCGGCCCGGTCCAAGCAGAACACCACCGGCTGGTTGTGCAGGCCCACATCGAGGTTCACCTGGTCGATGGCCCGGGTCAAGAATGTGGAGTAGATGGCCACCACTGGGCGGAGCCCGCCCATGGCCATGCCCGCGGCGGCGGTCACGGCATGCTGCTCGGCGATGCCCACGTCGAAGCACCGCTCCGGGAACCGCTCGGCGAACGGCAACAGCCCGGTGGAGTCGGGCATGGCCGCGGTGATGGCCACCAGCTCAGGACGGGCCTCGGCCTCTTTGATCAGAGCATTGGTGAACGCCTCGGTGTAGCTGCCCGGCTTGGCGTACGAAGTGTCGTGCATGTTCTTGACCGGGTCGTTCTCAGCCGGTGCATACCCTCGGCCCTTTTGGGTGAGCACATGCACCAGACACGGCCCCTCAAGATGGGACACCCGGCTGAACACCCGCTCCAGCTTGCCCAGGTCGTGGCCGTCGAACGGTCCGAAGTAGCTGATGCCCAACTCGTCGAAGAGCGTGCGGGGCTCCACCATCTCGCGCACCGCGGCCTTGGCGGCCCCCACGGTACGGCCGGCCAGATCGCCCACCCAGGGGATGTTCTGGAGAACCTTGCGCACCTGGTTGTCGGTGCGGACATACCGGGGGTCCATCCGCACCCGCAGCAGGCTCTCCGACAGCCGGGAGACGGTGGGCGCATAGGAGCGTCCGTTGTCGTTGAGCACCAGGGTCACATTGCACCCTGAGTGTCCGATGTTGTTGAGCCCCTCGAAGGCCACCCCCCCGGTGAGCGATCCGTCGCCCACCACGGCGACCACCCGCCGCTGTTCGCCACCGGCGGCTTGCTGTGCCGTGGCCAGGCCGTGGGCGTAGCTCAACACGGTGGAGGCGTGGCTGTTCTCGATCCAGTCGTGGGGGGACTCCTCCCGGCTCGGGTATCCCGACAGGCCACCGGGTTGGCGCAGCGTCTTGAACTGGTCGGTCCGCCCGGTGAGCATTTTGTGTACGTAGGCCTGGTGGCCGGTGTCCCACAGGATGATGTCGCGGGGAGAGTCGAACACCAGATGAAGGGCCAGCGTCAACTCCACAACTCCCAGGTTGGAGCCCAAGTGACCACCGGTGGAGTTGACCGTCTCCACGATGAACTCGCGGATCTCCTCCGCAAGCTCGGTCAATTCCTCGTCACCCAGTCGGCGCAGATCAGCGGGACAGGTGACCTTGCGTAAATGATTGGTGTCCATTTCCCTCCCTGCGGGTTGGGCGATCCAGGCTACCCGCGGTCTCGCCACGCGTGGTAGCCCCGCGCCGCCGCCCAGCCCACGCCCAGCGCGCCCAGCCCGCCCACCGCGTCGATCCAGTAGTGGTTGGCGGTCACCACGATGGCGAACAGGGTGAGCCAGGGGTAGGCGGCCATGGCCCATTTGCCCACCGGGTGTACCAAATGCTTGCGCAACGCCAGATAGCACCACATGGCCCAGGCGAAGTGCAGGCTGGGCATGGCGGCGTACTGGTTGGAGAGCGTTTCCGCCGCGCCCGAGGTGAACGACCACAGTCCGCCCAACTCGGTCACCGTGTCGACATACCCGGTTTCGGCCAGATCGCCGCCGTAGCGCCCGCCCACCGACAGCAAGCGAGGGGGCATGAGCGGGAACAGGGCGAACCCTACCAGGGCCGAGCCGGTGGTCAAAAGCCCGGTGGTGCGCCAGAACGGGTAGTGCCGGGGGAAGCGCCAGAAGAGCCAGATGAGGGTGAACGCGGTGACCGCGAAGTGGAATAGCCCGTAGAACAGGTTCCAGAACTGAATGAACGCCACCCATCCGATGAACAGGTCTTGGAGGTCGCGCTCGAAATACAGGCCGATGCTGCGCTCCCAGTCGATCACCAGCTCCGCGTTGGCCTGCGCCTTGTCCGGTTCCACCGCGGCGCTCCCGAACTGGTTGCGCACCCAGGAGTAGATGCCGTAGAAGGCCCCGATGACCGCCAGCTCCAGGTACCAGCGGGGCCGGGTCCGGCTCTGGGCCTTACCGCCTGGTCGTAGGGTGCCCGACTTCAGCGAGGAGTGCGCCATGGCTCTGGGTGTCAGCCGGTGTAAACGCTCATGGCGGGAGCGCGGGTCCGTTGCCAATGGCGGTCAGCGCTCATGGCGAGAGCGCGAGGCCCGTTGCCAGTGGCGGCCGCCGAAGACCAGCGCCGGCAGCCCCACCAGGCTGCCGGCCACGGTGAGGAAGTACAGCAACAGCCCCATGGCAATGGCCCGCTCGTCGATCACGCCCAAGTCGTGGAGGAACAGCACCAAGGCCCCCTCTCGCAGGCCGAGCCCGCCCAAGCCGATGGGCAGCACCTGGATGATGAGCACCGCGGGTATGAACGCCATCAGCTCGGTGGGCCCCAAGCCGTTGATCCCCACCACCTTGGCCGCACACCCCGCGGCGGCCAGCATTATCGCCTGGTAGGCGAAGGCGGTCATAAGCACTCGGCCGGTGTCGCGGGGCTTGGCCCGCAGCTCGTCGATGCCCATGTGCAGCCCGTTCACGAAGCGAACCCAGCCGTTGCGCCGGCTGACCCATCGGCCGAACCACTGATTGCCCACCAACAGCAGGATCAGTCCGAGGGCCAGCAGAGTGAGGCCGGCGGTGCTGGCTGCCACCCGGGAGGGGGCCCCCAATCTCCGCAGATCTTCGTTGAGCGCCAAGCCC
>JAJEDQ010000240.1 GCA_022821445.1 Acidimicrobiia bacterium
TGTTTCCTACGGCATCGAGGACCCCCGGGTGGGCCGCGATCGGCTGCCGCACGCTGCCGATACCACCGTCTGCCGCCGCTGCGCCGTTCCGCTGCACTACGACATGGTCACCATCGCCCACCTCGGTCGGTGGTCATGCCCAGAATGTGAATCGGCCCGTGACCTGCCCGATGTGAGAGCCACCCGGGTGGAATTGCACGGCCTGGACGGCCAGCGGCTGGCCATCGCCACCCCTCAGGGCCCGATTGAGCTGTCGCTGCGCTTGCCGGGCATGCACAACTCCTACAACGCCCTCGCCGCCACCGCCACCGCGGTCGCCCTCAACCTGGCCCCAGAAACCATCGGCCCCGCGCTGGCCAAGCGGGAGGCCGCATTCGGACGGGCCGAGCGCACCCAGATCGGCAAGGTCAAAGTGACCACGCTTTTGGCCAAGAACCCGGCCGGGGCCAACGAGAACATTCGCACCATGTTGCTGGAAGACCACCCCCTGCACTTGTTGGTGCTGCTCAACGATCGCACCGCCGACGGGCAAGACGTTTCGTGGATCTGGGACGTTGACTACGAGCTGCTGCTGGACGGCGGCCGGCTGGCGTCGCTCACGGTGAGCGGCGACCGGGCCTACGACATGGCGCTGCGATTCCGCTACGCAGGGTTTGAACCCGACCGGCTGTCGGTGGTTCCCTCGGTACCCGCCGCCCTCAACGCCGCTTTGCAATCCAGCAGTTCCACCGGCGACCTCTACGTGCTGCCCACCTACACCGCCCTCCTTGAGTTCCAGGCCGTCCTGGCCGACCGGGGACTCGTCCCCTCCTTCTGGGAGGATCGATGAGTTCCGGCCAGCCCACCGTCAGGCTCTGCCACCTGTACCCGGATCATCTGAACATCTATGCCGACCGGGGAAACATCGCTGTGTTCCAACGCCGCCTGGAATGGCGGGCACGGTCCCTGGATGTGGTCGAGGTCGGGCTTGGTGATCCCATCCCCAGCGATTGCCATCTCTACTACCTGGGCGGTGGCCAAGACCGCGACCAGATGCTGGTGGCCGAGGACCTGGTCCAAAAGGCCGATCCGCTGCGCCATGCTGCCCACGACGGCGCCGTCGTGCTGGGAGTGTGCGGCGGCTATCAGCTCTTGGGCCACGGCTATTCCGGCGCCGACGGCCGGCCAATGCCCGGTATCGGGCTGTTGGACTTGGAGACCACTGCGGGAAGCAGCCGCCTCATCGGCGACGTCGTGCTGGACGCGACCCTGGGCGGTCGGACCCGCACGGTGGTCGGCTATGAGAACCACGCCGGACGCACCCATCTGGGCGGGGGGTGTACGCCGCTTGGCCACGTGCGCCAGGGGCACGGCAACAACGGGGACGACCGTTGTGAGGGGGCGGTGGCCGGTCGGTGCCTCGGCACGTACCTGCACGGACCGCTCCTGCCCAAGAACCCCTGGCTGGCCGATACTCTGCTGGGCTGGGCTCTGGAGCACGCCGGCTTTGGGGTGGACTTGGAGCCTCTGGACGACGAAATTGAAGCGGCGGCCCACGGGGCGGCCGCCACCAGAGCAGGACGAAGACGATGAGCGACCAATCCACCATTCCCCGCCCGATCATCATCGACACCGACCCCGGCCAAGACGACGCCATCGCCATCCTGGCCGCATTGGCCTCCCCCGAGCTCGAAGTGCTGGGCGTCACCGCGGTGGCCGGAAACGTGCCCTTGGACTTGACCGCCCGCAACGCCCTCATCCTGGTGGAGCTGTCCGGTCGCCCCGATGTCCCCGTGTTCGCCGGCTGCGACCGCCCCCTGCGCCGCGATCTGGTGACCGCTGAGCACGTCCACGGTAAAACCGGCATCGACGGTGCCGACCTGCCCGACCCTGTTGCTCCACTGCAACCCCAGCACGCGGTGGACTGGATGATCGAGACCCTCCTGGCCGCTGGGGAGCGGGAGATCACCGTCTGCCCGGTCGGGCCGATGACCAATGTGGCCACCGTGCTGGAGACCGCCCCGGAGGCGGCCAAGCACATTCGGGAGATCGTGTGCATGGGCGGCGGATTCTTCGGCGGGGGCAACACCACCCCCACCGCGGAGTTCAACGTGTTCGTCGATCCCGACGCCGCCCAGATCGTGCTTCACTGCGGTGCCCCGGTCACCATGCTCCCCCTCGACGTGACCCACAAGGCGCTGATGACCGACGCCTGGATAAACCAGGTGCGGGGGTTGGGCACCCGCACCGGAGCGGCCGCCGCCGGGATGCTGGACTTCTACGAGCGCTACGACGTGGACAAGTACGGAACCACCGGCGGCCCCCTCCACGATCCCAACGTGATCGCCTACCTGCTGCGCCCCGACCTCTACGACGGCCGCCACTGCAACGTGGAGGTGGAGACCCAATCCCCCCTTACCATGGGCATGACCGTGGTGGACTGGTGGGACGTCACCGATCGACCCCCGAACTGCCAGTTCATAACCGAAGTGGACTCCAGCGGCTTCTACGCCCTGCTCTTGGACCTCCTCGCCCGCCTGCCCTAGTGGTCAGTCGGC
>JAJEDQ010000053.1 GCA_022821445.1 Acidimicrobiia bacterium
GGATTTTTGAGGATCCCGAGCCGGCGTTCACCTGAGCGGGGATGTCCCGCCAACAGATCACCACTAGGTTGCCGTTACTCCCCCGCCGCCGACTCACGCGGCTCGCTCCCGGATCTCTACCAGCGCATCGACCAAACCTCCATAGCCGGTGACCACCTTCTCGAAGCGCAGCCCCAGGCTGTCGGCCGCTTGTCGCCCCAACCGGTCCAGCTCGGGGTCGTGCTCTTGTGACAGGTACACCAGCCGGGTGTAGTTCTTGAAATAGACGTCTTGAAGTTCGGGGTGGTCGAGGATGCCCAGCCCCTCCAGAATCAGGCGTTCGAAATGCCGCACCAGATAGTCGGTCAAATACAGGGTGCCCAGTTCTTCTTCTTGGAGATTGGCGAACGCCCCAGCCCCGGCGTAGAGCTCGTAGCAGTGGGGGCCGGGGAGGCGCTCCACACCCTCTTCTTGGCACACTTTGTCGAGAAGTCCCCCGGTGCCGCAGTCGGCGTAACCCACCAAAATGTGGCGATAGCGGCCGCGGGCGGCCCGCACTCGCCCCCGCACCGCTTCGGGGATCAATTCCGGGCGGTTGTGCAGCTTGGCCGGCAGGCACTCCAGGTCAATGGAGCAGCCGTTTCCCTCGCGTTCGAACGATGCGATCAGGTGGCGCAGCTCCTTGGCCAACGCCCCGCAGGCCACCACGAGCACCTTGGACATGATCAGACCGCGGCTCGACGGGCCGCCATGAGTTCCTTGGCGGTCTCCGCGGCGACCGCGGCGTCGCGGCAGTAGGCGTCGGCGCCGATGGCCTCGCCGAATTCCTCGTTGAGGGGCGCGCCGCCCACCAGCACGATGAAGTCTTCCCGCAGGCTCTTCTCCACCAGGGTGTCGATGACCACCTTCATGTAGGGCATGGTGGTGGTGAGAAGCGCCGACATGCCCAAGATGTCGGGCTGGTGCTCGTCGAGGGCGGCGATGAACTCCTCCACGTCAGTGTTGATGCCCAAATCGGTCACCTCGAACCCCGCGCCCTCCAGCATCATGGCCACCAGGTTCTTGCCGATGTCGTGGATGTCGCCTTTTACTGTGCCGATCACCACGCTGCCGATGGGCTCGGCACCGGTCTCGGCCAGTAGCGGCCGCAAGATGGCCATGCCCGCCTTCATGGCGTTGGCGGCCAAAAGCACCTCGGGCACGAACAGGATGCCGTCGCGGAAGTCGATGCCCACGATGCGCATCCCCTCCACCAGCGCCACGTCCAGCACCTTGTCGGCCGGCCAGCCCCGGTCAAGCAAGATCCTGGTGCCCTCGTCGATCTCTTCGGCCAGGCCGTCGTAAAGATCGTCGTGCATCTGCGCACAGAGGTCTTCGTCGTTCAGACTCGACAGATCGATGTCGTCGATCTCGGGCGTGTCAGTCATTCGACACACTCCTTCTGTGGTGCTGGACCCCAGGGCGGGTTCCATACTGTGGACCAGTACCGCAATGCGGAACAGTGTCACTGTAGCACGATGCGCGCGAGTTTGCCCGTGTCGAATCCGGACCGGTGTTGGCTGGCAATGCGCCCCTGATTCAAGGCAACAGTCGGGGTAGAGCAGAAACCCAAGTTGACCTCGGAGGACAGGTAGTGGCTGTCTAGCAACTGAAGCGCTGGCTACCTTCGGCCCGCAAGCAGCGCAAAGCAGCACAGTCCGAGATCCTGTCTATTGCTGACGTTGATGCCGACACCGGCAAGGGGCCCCCAGCCGATCTAGAAGAGGGCGAGTTCCACGCCAGCACCGAAGACTTCATCGCTGCCATGAGAGCGCGGCGAAACGGGTCTTCTCACTGGCTGCTCGGCAGCCTCCCGCTCTTTCTCGGCGATGGGGTATCGCCCTTGGGCTGCTGTCGCCCGCGCCGTCAGCACTAGGAGCTGTGCCTCGGCCAGCGAGACTTTGGGATAACTGTCGAGTCCCGTCTCGCGACGCTTGCCGTCCACGTACACCCGCTGGATCCAGAGCTTCGATCCCCCCGGACTAGAGGGGCTTGTCGGGCGGGGACGGCTAGCGGGGTGGGTGTTTGCGGTGGGGGATCTGGCGGCAGTGGCCTTGGTGTCCGGCTTTGAGGCCGCAGGGCAGGCCGGTGGATTTCACTGAGAGCGGGCAGAGCTCCCATGGGCTGACGCCCTGTTGGCGTCGGCCGGTGGGGCGGAGTGGCTGGGCAGGCGCGGAGATGAGCGGGCTGGCGACGATATTGGCATAGTCGTCTGCGGAGGCCCTTTTGTCGCAGATGGTGGATGCCATCACCTCGTAGGCGTTGAATACTTGGTCTGCGTCGTAGACCCGCATCCCGGTTTCCACTGTGCGGGCCTTGACGACCCCGGCGGCTTCGAGGTGGCGCAGCGCGGCGGCCGCCCTGGGTTCTGAGTATCCGGTGATTTCTGAGAGGGCTGAGGGGGTGAGTGACGGGTGGGCGGGCAGGCAGTCGATGGCCGCGGACACTGCCGACCGGCCTCGCCGCCCTCCGGCGGCCGCCCGCCAGCGGTCTCGAAGGGCGACCATTGCCTCTGTGTATCGACGGACCGCGGTACAGGCTCTGTGGGATGCGGTGGCGAGCGCTTCCGCACATGGGCCGAGCGCCTCTGCCCGCGCGGGGGCGTCAGCCGGTCCGACGTATGTCTGATAGGCGGCGAGCGCGGCAATGTACGCGTCGCGGTCTCGTGAGAGAGCGAGACTGATCGGTGGCAGCGCGGCGGGCTGGGCGCCGCAGAGCCGGTGCTTCAGCACGGCGTACAACACGGCCCGCCCGGTGCGCCCGTTTCCATCGCCGAATGGGTGGATTGTCTCAAACTGGGCGTGGGCGATTGCCGCTTGCAGCAGGGGCGAATGGTCTTCGACCCGAAGGTAGGACACGAGGTCTTCGAGCAGTGGGTTGCAGTGTTCTGGGGGCGGGGGGATGAAATCGCCTTCGAGCGGGTGCCAGTCGTTGCCGCCCACCCAGTTCTGTTCGTCACGGATGCGGCCGCCAAGGTGGGGGGTGGGGGATGCATCCATGAGGACCCGATGGGCCTGCTGGAGGGTGGCGATGCTGATGTGCTCTCGGTCGGCAAGTAGCTCGAGCGCAGTGGTGGTGGAATCGATGTTGGCGAGGACTTCCCCGACGGGCCCGTGGAAATCCCGGCCGGGTGTGCGCTGCCGGCGGGCGAGGGCATGTACGACCTTCTTGGTTCCGGGTGCGACTCCTTCTATGCGAGATGACCCGAGTGACTCTGCCCAAAAGAACATCCCGGCGCCGTCCCCCCTGGCGGCGATCGCGGTGTCTCTCAACTCATTCTCGGCGGTGGCGACCGACGCGGCCATATCGGCCGGCAGCAGCGGATGCCATCCGCGAAGCGGGTGGGGGACATAGGCGTTGAAGCGGCCGCCGCGGCGGTCGCGGGCGCGAAAGGCCCCCGGGTTGCCGTGCCACACTTGCTCGACGAGGGATCCCATCTTGCTGCTCCGCTTGCCGGTTTCTGTTATGAGCGCGCCACAGATCATGGTGTTTAGCGCGTTACCGATATTAGCGTGCTAAATGCGAAGACATTTAGCGCGCTAAAAGAGTTAACGCGTCAAACGCATCGCCAAAGGCCCCTCGAACACCCCCATCCCCGACCACGCATGATCTGGTCGCTGGCCGGCGGACCCCGCACCACCCAGCGAAGACGGACGAGCTACTGGTCGGCCCCGTCGCCGTACTGCCCATACGCGAGTCCCCTCACATGCGGTTCTTGGGCGAGCAGGTCGCCGAGGTCGGCGAGATGCTCTGCGTCCCAGCCGAGTGCCTCAGCGACTGCTTCGTCCCAGCGGCGGCGCACATCGCAGTAGCCGTCACGGAACTGCGGCACCTCCGTGTAGCGGGTCGCCTCCCAGCAGTCGGCCAACATCTCGCGGATACGGTGGTCTTCCAGGTCGGGGATTGGGAGGTCGCGCCAGACAGCAGGGTTGTAGAACGGGAATCTCAACTTCTTGCCCGGACATCGCAAGATCAAGAGTCGGCCTGGGGTGGAGTTCAGGAAAACAGCAGCAGCCTTGGCTTCTGCTGGGTTGAGTCCCGCGACGGGCATCCAACCCTGGCCGACATAGCGCTCATCGGACGCAACTGCGGTGAGGCGAGCCGTCGAGAGTCCGTGACCCATCGAGACCAACAGATGACCTGCCTTCTCCAAAATCGGGGGTCTGCCTGGTTTCTTCCATTCCCAATATGCGTCCGGTACTGCCTCGATCCGCTGCTGGCCCTCGGCCCCTTTGGATTGCAACACGGGGAAAGGCTCAAATTCGCCTGTGGGTTGCTTGCTGTAGTCGTCGCGCATTGCTTGTCCTGTTGCGTGTACCGCTAGCTCTTCGTGCCAGGCCGACTTCCCGTTTTGCGGTAGTCGGCGTAGAGCGGTTGCAGCGTGGCGTGAACCATCCTGCCTTCCGCGTTCTCTGCTCTGCGGTACTGGGCGCCGAGCGTCGGGTTGGTTTTGTGGACCGCTCGTGTCTCTGTCTCTCTCTGTCTCGCTCTCTCTCTCTCTCTCTCTCTCTCTCTCTCTCTCTCTCTCTCTCTCTCT
>JAJEDQ010000208.1 GCA_022821445.1 Acidimicrobiia bacterium
GCCGACGGCGCTTGGTACTACGACGACCTAACCAGGGTGGACGACCAGCAGCACGCCGTCTCCGGCATATTGCTGGCCGATGTCAGCTTCAACCTCGGAGGAAACAAGCCATGAAGGAAGTGAGACCATGAGCGGGCTCGGGTTGCCATCAACCGATTCGATTGACAAGGCCAAAACTACGAAAGGGCGGCTGCCATGAGCGGGCTCGGACCTGTGATGTTGATGGTGCTGGCCGTGGCCAACCCGGCGGCGGGCGCACTGAGCGTGGCCTGGCGGCCCTCCAACCGTGATCAGTGGCGCCCCCGAGTGGGGCTAGCCGTCGCCGCCGCGGTGGGCGCGCTGTGGGTGATCGCCGCGCTGGCCGACCCAATCCTCGACGGCCTGTCGGTAACGGTGGGCACCTGGCGTTTGGCCACCGCGGTGCCCTTCGCAGTGGCCGGACTCCGCTGGATGTTATGGCCCGCCCGCCCCATCCATGACGAGCCCCGAGCCGGAACCCAGGTAGCGCTCATCGCCCTCACCGTCCTGTTCACCCCCCAACTAGTAGCCGTAGTCCTGGCCACCGCCGCCCACGACGGCACCCTCCGCACCATGGCCGGCGTAGTCCTCGCCGCCGCCCTCACCGCCGCCCTCCTCTGGTTCCGAGCCCTCCCCACCCCCCTCCTCTCAGTGATCGCCCGCCTCCTAGGCGGCATCGCAGTAGTTTTGGCAATCGCTCTAGGAGTAGACGGCACCCAAACCCTCTGAGCGCTGCCAGCTAAGCCAGACTTCAGCTTCGGCGAATCTCTTGGAGGCCGTTGGTTCGGGTCCAGGTCTCGATTACCAGTTCTTGTCCCTCGACGCGGGTGAGGGTGGCTCGGGTGATGTGGGCGGTGAATAGGACCATGATGTCGGAGTTGTCGATAGGAAAGCGGTGGCCGGCAATGAACTTGTCCACCTCAGCAGGGGTGGCTGCCACCGCTCGGCCGTCGATGCGAGCATCGCCGAGCAGCAGCTCTTCGGTGTCCAGTAAGCTGTATAGCGAGAACCTCGGATCGCGCCGGAGGTCGGCCACTTTGAGTGAATCCGGCATCATCCCCAACCACAGATGCCCATCGCGAATCGGTGCCTCCATCCCCGACAGCCGGGGCGACCCATCCCGTCGCAGCGTCGCCATCACGACATGTAAATGGCTCTCAAACCGCGACCGAATCCGCTCGGCCAGGTCGGGGGCCTGCTCTTCTAACTGTCCCCAAGTGACCGCAGGGACTGCTTGCTGAGTCACGGTTTGAGGGCAGTGAGGGGAACGACGGCGATATCGTCGTCGGTTTGGTAGCCGTGGCCGAATGCGGTGAGCACGATGAGGCGGGCTGGTTCTCCTCGACGGGTGGTGTCGATCTGCGAGCGGACGGCGCGCAGTGAATCCATGGCGCCGGCGATGGCCTCTCCCCCGCCGAGCTTGATCTCCACGGCGGCCCACTGGCCGTCCAAACCCTCGATCACGGCGTCGGCCTCAAGATCATTCGAATCGCCGTAGTAGTAGAGGTGGGCATCCAGCGACTGGGCATACACCCGGAGGTCGCGGATGGCCATTGATTCGAACAGCAACCCCATCGCCTCTGTGTCTTTGGCGACAGACGCTGCCGACGTGGTTAGAGCGGCGACGGCCAGTGCGGGGTCGGTGAAGAAGCGCTTCGGGGATTTTCTCAGGCGGGCCGAAGATCTCAGGTGGGTGGTCCACGCTGGCAGCGGCTCTAGCACGAACAGGCGGGCCAGCTCGTCCAAGTAGGCCCGAATCGTAGAGCGTGCCGGCGGGCTGCCCTCTTCCCCGGCCATGTCCTTGATCAGGGTGGCGCAGGAAGCGGCTGAGGCTTCGTTTCGAGCCAGGGATGCCAGCAAGTCCCTCACCAGTTGAGGATCGCGCTTGACGCCAGACACACGGGAGATGTCGGTGCGGGTGATGTTGTCCAAGTAGTCGCGCAGGCGAGCTTGGGCGGTGTTCGGCGCCATCTTGATCATGCGGGGCCACCCTCCTCGACAGATCAGAGAGGCAATGCTGCTGTAGGTCTGCTCGGCGTCTTTTGCCAAGCATCGTCCTCCATCCAGCAGTGAGGCCAGGGATACTTCCCCGCTGGAATCCCCCGACTCCCACAGCGCCATCGGCCGCATCCGCACCCGGGCGACTCGTCCTGCACCAGAGTGCTCGGTTATGTCGTCGGGCGGATTCTGCGATCCGGTGAGAAGGAAGTGCCCGAACCCGCCTCGCCGGTCGCAGGCATGTCGCATCGGATTCCATATGCCTCGAATGAGCTGCCACTCGTCCAGCAACCGGGGCTCTTCTCCCTCAAGAATGGAGTCCGGGTCCACTTCAGCAGCGACGCGCAGAGCTTCAGAACCGTCTAGGAACACCTCGCTGTTGGCAAATCTCTGACCGGTCCACGTCTTGCCACAGCCCCGCGGCCCTTCGATGAGCACAGCAGGCGATGAGGCCAGAGCCTCAGCAACCTCGTGATCTACCACGCGGTCCAAATAATTTGGGTTGCGGGTGTCAGCCATGTCGCCTCCTTTGGAAAGCATACCCTCAAACTCCACTTTGCAGCGATTTTGAACTCCACTTTGCAGCAGTTTCACACTCCATTTTGCAGAATCCCTGATCAAGCAATCTGACCGCTTGGAGCGCGACGCGCACCATCTCCGGTCGAATGTGTCACAGGCGTCAATAAGGTGGTCCCTGTGTAGTTGCAGCGACCTTCGCAGGGGTGCCGCATGAGGGTTGGGTGTGTGCTGGCCACGCATTTGAGGGCGAAGGTGGAGATGAGCCGGCATCGCCACCTGGAGGACAGCCCGGTTTTGATCGTCGACGGCGATCCGTCGGCGGCGAGGTCTCTGGTGGTCGACTATTTCCCCGCTGCCATCGGGGTGAAAGAGGGCATGACCCTGGAGGAGGCGATGTCGCACCACGCTGGCGCCGTGGTGCTGGACGCCGACGAGCCCTGCTATCGGCGGGCTTTCCGCCGCATGGTGGCCGACCTGCAACAAGTGAGCGACCGGGTGGAGGCGGCTGATCTGGGCACGGCCTACGTCCGTCTCGACGGGCTGGAGGGGCTCTACGGCGGCGAAGCGGGCGCGGTTTCCGCGCTCATGGGGGCGCTTCCCGCCTTCCTGGGCCCCCGCGTCGGGGTGGCCGACACCAAGTTCCCCGCCTTCGTCGCCGCCCGGACCCGCCGGGGACCGGGGGCTTGCGGGGCGGGCGACGACGTGAGCGCCTTCCTCGCCCCCCACAGCATCGACCTGCTCCCCGTCTCGGCCGCCATGAGGGGCGACCTGCACCGCTTCGGCCTGCACACCATGGGGGCAGTCGCCTCGGTGAGTGGACATCTGCTCTCCGACCGGTTCGGCCTCGAGGGCTTGCGGGCGTGGTCGCTGTGCAACGGCATCGACGACAGCCCCGTGGTGCCGATGCCGTGCGAGGAGCCGGTGGTGGAGCACATCTCCATGGCGCTGCACCCTTCTCTTGAGGCCCTGTTGATGGCGGTAGACACCGTTTTGCTGCGGGCCTTCGCCCGGCCAGAGGCAAAGGACCGCCTCGCCGGGTCTGCGCATCTGTTGTGCGAGGCGCCGGGCTGGCCGGCGTGGGAGCACAGTGTGCGGTTCAAGCAGCCCGTCGGCGCGTGGGAGAGGGCCTCGGAACTCATCCGGCACCGGTTGGAGGCCGACCCGCCCCGCCGCCCCGTCGAGGACGTGACCCTCACCCTGTCGGACTTCACCGGCGAGTCGGTGGACCAGCTGACGCTGTTGAAGGACGCGCGACGCGACCGGCTCGGGCGGCTGGTGGAGGCCGACCGCAGGCTGCGGCCGCTGATGAGGGGCGACCACGCCCTGTACCGGATCGCCGGGGTGGCGCCGTGGCATCCGGTGCCGGAGATGCGGTTCCTCCAGATGCCCCTCGACCCGTCGGCCCAGGACACCATCAGGCCGCTTTTGACGCCGAAGCCGGTGGACGTGCGGGAGAACTCGAAAGGCGAGCCGCGGTCGCTGCGGGCGGGCCGGCGCTGGAGGAAGGTGGCCCGCATCGACGACCGGTGGACATTCGACCTGTGGTGGCTCCCCAAGCCGGTGGCCCGCTCCTACTACCGGGTCGACCCCGGCGACGGCCGGCTGATCACCCTGTTCCGGGACCGCACCGACCACCGCTGGTACCGGCAAAGCGCCTGATCGCGAGCTGTCGATGGCCAACTGGGTGGAGCTTCGCACCAAGAGCTTCTTCTCCTATGGGGAGGGGGCGTCGCACGCCCACGAGCTGCTGGCGCAGGCCAAGCAGTACGGCTACCCGGCCCTGGCCCTGACCGACACCAACCTGTGCGGCGCGCTGGAGTTCGCCCGGTTGGCCAAGAGCCTGGGCACCCAGCCCATCACCGGCGCAGAGCTGACCCTAACCGACGGATCGAAGCTCGCCCTTTTGGCCAAGTCCCGGGCGGGATACGCCAACATCTCACGCCTGTTCACCCTGGCCAACGCCGCCGACCGCCAAGACCCGAAGCTCGACCCCTCCTGCCTGCCCCACCACTGCGAGGGCGTGCTTCTTTTGACCGGCGGGCGCGACGGCCCCTTGTCTCGGTTGGCAGCCGACGACCGCTTCGGCGAGGCCCACGGCCTGTTGCGGCAATACTTCGACTGGTACGGGCCGAACTCGGTGTACGTGGAGCTCCAGCAGAACTTCCTGGCCGGCGACACCGACCGCAACCGCAAGCTGATCAGGCTCGCCGCCGATGCCGGCGCCCGGGTGGTGGCCACCAACGACGTCCACTACCACACCCCAGAGCGCGCCCGGCTCCAGCAGGCGCTGGTGGCCGCCCGGCTCAACACCACCATCGACCAGGCCCTGCCCCATCTGCGGCCCAACCACCATCTGCACCTGAAGCCGCCCGCGGAGATGGAGCGCCTCTTCGCCGAGTGCCCCCAAGCCGTGTCCAACACCCTGCGCGTCGCCGAGCAGTGCGGCTTCGACCTCAGCACCGACCTGGGCTACGGCCTGCCCGACGCGGCGGTGCCCCCGGGCCGCACGCCTCTGAGCTACCTGGAACAGCTCTGCCGGGAGGGGGCCGTTCGGCGGTACGGGGGCGTTACCGCAGAGGTGGAGTGTCGCCTGGCCGAGGAGTTCAGGTTGATTGAGCAGCTCAACCTGGCCGGATTTCTGCTGCTCTACCGCCAGATCGCCCTTTTGGCCCAGCAGATCCTGGTGGAGCGGGGCGAGGTCGGCCCCGACACGCCGCTGGAGGAGAGGCCGCCGGGACGGGGGCGGGGCTCGTCGGTGGCCCTGCTCGTGGGCTACCTCATCGGCATCAGCCACGTCGACCCCCTGAAGTGGGACCTCACCCTGGAGCGCTTCATCTCCGAGTACATGACCACGCTGCCCGACATCGACCTCGACTTCCCCCGGGGGCTGCGAGACGAGCTGATCGAGCGGGTACACCGCCACTTCGGGCCCGAGCACGCCGTGTTGGCCGGGGCGATCACCACCTACAAAATCAAGGGCATCATCCAAGCCCTGGGCAAGGCCCTGGGACTGCCCCAAGAGCGCCTCGGGCTGCTGTCGAAGCGGCTGCACTCCCGCCACGCCGCCGACCTCCGCAGTGAGATGACCCAGATGGCGGACTTCAAAGACAAGGTGGACGCTCCCCGATGGCGCGACCTGCTCGATCTCGCCCCGCAGCTCATGGGCGCTCCCCGGGGGCTGAGCCAGCACGTGGGCGGCATGGTGCTGAGCAGCTCGCCCATCTCGGAGATGGTCCCCATACGGGCCGGGGCCACCGAGGGCCGCTACATCATGGACTGGGACAAAGACAGCGTGGCCGACGCCAACTTCGCCAAGATCGACCTCCTCTCGCTGCCGGTGCTCGACCAGATCGAGGAAGCTCTCGACCTCGTGGAGCAGCGGGAGGGGCACCGGCCCGACCTGGGCCGGATCGACCTGGAGGATCCCGGCGTCTACGACATGATCAACACCGGCCTGTGCAAGGGGGTGTTCTTGCTCCAGTCCCCCGCGCAGTTGAAGATGGCCCAGCGGCTGAAGTCGCGCGACCTCCTCGACCTCGCCTATCAGGTGGCCCTCATCCGTCCCGGCGTGGGCACCCAGGGCAGCGCCGTCTCCCAGTTCGTGGAGCGCTACCGCCACGGCGCGGAGTGGGAGTACGACCACCCGTTGGAGAAGCGCGCCCTGGAACGGGGGTACGGCATCATCGTGTGGCAAGAGCAGGTAGTGCAGCTCATCGAGGATGTGGCCGGCATGACCGCGGCCGAGGCCGACGAGGTGCGCCGCGCCTTCGCCCGGCCCAACAACGAGCACCTGATCGCCATGCACTGGGAGCGCTTCGCCGAGGGTGCCGGGCTCAACGGCGTGCCCGAGGAAGCCGCCAAGAGGATCTTCTCCAAGATCAACGGCCACTACATGTTCCCGGAGTCGCACTCCCATGCCTTCGCGGTGAGCGCTTACCAGGCAGCTTGGCTCAAGCGCTACCACCCGGTGGAGTTCTTCACCGCGCTGATGAACAACCAGCCGATGGGCTTCTATCCGATGGAGACGCTGAAGCAGGACGCCCGGCGCTTCGGGGTTCGGTTTCTGAACCCGTGCGTCAACGCGAGCCGGGCGGTGTGCTCGCCTGAAGGCGACTCGATGCGGCTGGGGCTTGAGCTCATCAAGGACGTGGGGGCGGAGTCGGCCAAGCTCATCGTGGCCGAGAGGCAGCGCCAAGGCTCCTATGCCTCCGCCGGAGATCTGGTGCGTCGGACCGGGCTGAAGGACCAGGCCGTGCTCTCGCTGGTGCTGGCCGGGGCGTTCGACGCCATCGCCTCGAACCGGAGAGAGGCCCTGTGGGAGTCGAGACTGCAAAACCGGCCCTCGGGAGGCGGCCAAACCGCCCTTTCTCTGTCGACGGACGATCGCGTGCCCCAGCTCGCCGACTTCACCGACCGGGAGAAGATGATGGGCGAGTACCGAACCATGGGCATCTACCCCCGAGGCCATCTCATGGAGTTCCTCCGGGAGGGCCTGGGCACCGGCGTGATGCCCACCGCCGAAGTCGAGGCTCGCAAAGAAGACGAAGAAGTCACGGTGGCAGGCTGGCCGGTGGCCAGGCAGCACCCCCGTGGGCGCGACGGCACCGTCTTCGTGACCATCGAGGACGAGACCGGCGACACCCAGGTGATCATCTACTCCGACCTGTTCGCCCGCCGCCGCCGGGAGCTGAGCAGCCAGGTGATCGTGGTCACCGGTCGGATTTCCACCTGGGACGGAACCGTGAACGTGATCGCCACCGATGTGCGCGCCATCGACTCGGGCGTCGCCATGCCCCCATCGCACGACTGGCACTGACAGAACGCTCGAGATGTTGGTCGGATGCCCCCGTCAGCCGCATAATGGGCGGAGATGTGTGGCCGGTACAGCCTGACCTCCAGCCTGAGTGAGCTAGCCCAACGGTTCGAATTCGACAGTGAGCCCGAAGGCATCGTGCCCAGATACAACGTCGCTCCCACCCAGCAGGTGCTGGCCGTGGTCGGCGGCGAGCCTCGTCGGGCCGGCTTCATGCGCTGGGGTCTGATCCCATCGTGGTCCAAAGACGGCCCTTCCAGCCGCCCCCTCATCAATGCCAGAGCGGAGACGGTGGCCGAGAAGCCGTCGTTTCGCGACTCGCTGAAGCGTCGGCGATGCCTGATCCTGGCCGACGGCTTCTACGAGTGGCAGACGGCGGGCGACGCCAAGCGCCCAATGAGGGTC
>JAJEDQ010000024.1 GCA_022821445.1 Acidimicrobiia bacterium
CTTGCTGGGCTTCATCGTGGTCCACATGATCGGCAATCTCCATCTGTATGAGGGGCCGCTGGAGATCCACGAATACGCCGAAACCCTGCGGGATCTGGGCACCAAGCTCCTCCCCCGCACCTGGCTGCTGTGGATCATGCGCATCGGGCTGATCATCGCCTTCGCCCTGCACATCCACTCGGCCTACTCCCTGAGCCGAATGAGCATGGCCGCCGACCAGCGCTACCCCGGCGGGCGGAACTACATCGCGGCCAACTTCGCCTCCCGCACCATGCGGTGGACCGGCCCCATCATCGGGCTGTACCTCTTCTACCACCTGGCCGACCTCACCTGGGGGTGGTTCAACCCCGACTTCGTGCGGGGCGACCCCTACCACAACGTGTCGGAGAGCCTGAGCAGCATCCCGGTGGCGATCCTGTACATCGTGGCCAACACCGCGCTGGCCGTCCACATCTTCCACGGCACTTGGAGCATGTTCCAGAGCCTGGGGGTGAACAGCCCCCGCTACAACCACCTGCGCCGCTATCTGGCCGCCGGGCTGGCCGGGATCATCCTGGTGGGCAATCTCAGCTTCCCGATCTTCGTGCAGGCCGGGGTGATCGACGACAACGGCCGCTCCGTAGTCGAGGAGCTCCAGCAGCATGGCGCCGCTGAGGGGGAGGACCACTGATGCTCGGCTCGCTCGACGCCCGCATTCCGGCCGGATCGCTGGACAGCAAGTGGACCGACCGCAAGTTCTCCATGCGGCTGGTGAATCCCAACAACAAGCGGCGCTTCGACGTGATCGTGGTGGGCTAGGGGCTGGCCGGAGCGTCGGCCGCGGCCTCGCTGGGCGAGCTGGGCTACCGGGTCAAGGTGCTCACCTACCACGACTCCCATCGCCGGGCCCACAGCATCGCCGCCCAGGGCGGCATCAACGCGGCCAAGAACTACCAGAACGACGGCGACAGCGTGTACCGGCTGTTCTACGACACCATCAAGGGGGGCGACTATCGGGCCCGGGAGGCCAACGTTTACCGCCTGGCCGAGGTGTCGGTGGACATCATCGACCAGGCCACCGCCCAGGGCGTGCCCTTCGCCCGGGAATACGGCGGGCTGCTCGACAACCGCTCCTTCGGCGGCGCCCAGGTGTCCCGCACGTTCTACGCCCGAGGCCAAACCGGCCAGCAGCTCCTTTTGGGGGCGTACTCGGCGCTGATGCGCCAGGTGGCCGCGGGCACGGTGGAGCTGCACACCCGCTCGGAGATGCTGGAGCTGGTGATGCACGACGGCCGAGCCGTCGGCGTGGTGACCCGCGACCTCATCACCGGCGAGATCGTGTCGCACTCAGCCCACGCCGTGGTACTGGCCACCGGGGGCTACGGCAACGTGTACTTCTTGTCGACCAACGCCAAGATGTGCAACGTGACCGCAGCGTGGCGGGCCCACCGCAAGGGGGCGCTGTTCGCCAACCCCTGCTACACCCAGATCCACCCCACCTGCATCCCGGCCAGCGACGACTTCCAGTCGAAGCTGACCCTGATGTCGGAGTCGCTGCGCAACGACGGGCGCATCTGGGTGCCCCTGGCCCACGACGACGGGCGGGCGCCCCACGAGATCCCCGACGCCGACCGGGACTACTTCTTGGAGCGCAAGTACCCGGCCTTCGGCAACCTGGTGCCCCGTGATGTGGCCTCCCGCAACGCCAAGACTGTGGTGGACGAGGGGCGAGGGGTGGGGCCGCTGCGCAACGGCGTCTACCTGGATTTCTCCGGGGCTATGGCCCGCGACGGCGAGGCGGTGATCCGGGCCAAATACGGGAACCTGTTCGACATGTACGAACGCATCACGGGGGAGGATCCCTACCGGGTGCCCATGCGCATCTACCCCGCCACCCACTACACCATGGGCGGCCTGTGGGTGGACTACGAGCTGATGAGCAACGTGCCCGGCCTGTTCGTGCTGGGCGAGGCCAACTTCAGCGACCACGGGGCCAACCGGCTGGGCGCCTCGGCCCTCATGCAGGGATTGGCCGACGGCTACTTCATCCTGCCCTACACCATCGGCAACTACCTTTCGGACTTCTTGGGCGACCCGGCGCTGGGCACCTCCGAGCCGGTTTTCGCCACCGCCGAGCAGGCGGTGGGCGACGAGATGAACCGCTGGCTGTCGATCGGCGGCACCCGCTCGGTGGACCACTACCACCGGGAACTGGGCAAACTGGTGTGGGACTACATCGGCATGGCCCGCAACAAGGCCGGCTTGGAGAAGGCCCTGTCGGAGATCCCCGCCCTGCGCGAGGATTACCACCGCAACGTGCGGGTACTGGGTTCGGCCGACACCCTCAACCAGTCGCTGGAGAAGGCCGGCCGGGTGGCCGACCTGTTCGAGCTGGCCGAGCTCATGGCCCGAGACGCCCTGACCCGGGAAGAGTCCTGCGGGGGCCACTTCCGGGAGGAGCATCAGACCGAAGAGGGCGAGGCCATGCGAGACGACGAGAATTTCACCCACGTGGCCGCCTGGGAGTGGAATGGCGAGGGCGCCCCCCAAACCCGCCACCGCGAGGAACTGGAGTTCGAAAACGTGGAGCTGACCCAGAGGAGCTACAAGTGAGCGCCGAGATCAACCTCACGCTCAAGGTGTGGCGCCAGGCCGGTCCCAGCGCCGAGGGCCGTTTCGTGACCTATGAGGCCGACGGCATCAGCACCGATGCGTCGTTCTTGGAGATGCTCGACATTGTCAACGAGCGGCTCATCGAGGCGGGTGAAGAGCCCATCGTGTTCGAGTCCGACTGCCGGGAGGGCATCTGCGGCACCTGCGGGCTGATGATCAACGGCCAGGCCCACGGCCCTCAGAAGGGCACGGCCACCTGCCAGCTCCACATGCGCAGCTTCAGCGACGGCGACCACATCGTGATCGAGCCGTGGCGGGCCACGTCATTCCCTGTGCTGCGGGACTTGGCGGTGGACCGCCGGGCCATGGACGCCATCATCGGCGCCGGCGGATACATCTCGGTGAACACCGGCGCCGCCCCCGACGCCAACCTCACCCCCGTGCCCAAGGAGACGGCCGACACTGCCTTCGACGCGGCGGCCTGCATCGGCTGCGGGGCCTGCGTGGCCGCATGCCCCAACAGCGCGGCGCAGCTGTTCACCGCAGCCAAGGTGCAGCACCTGAACCTGCTACCCCAGGGCCAGGCCCAGCGGTGGGCCCGAACCGAGGCGATGGTGGAGACCATGGAGGCGTTCTTCGGCTCGTGTACCAACCACGGCGAGTGCGAAGAGGCCTGCCCCAAGGAGATCCCCATCGACTTCATCGCCTGGACCAACCGCGACTACATCAAGGCCAAGGTGAAAAACCGCAAACTGGTCGGCTAGCGATAGCGTCAAAGCATGACCACCATCACCGCCGACCTCTCGGTCGACAGCGGCCAGGACTTCGCTGTGGAACTTCGCTCAGGCTCGCATCTGTGGGCGGCCGACGAGCCCGAAGACCTGGGAGGGGGCGACACCGGCCCCAATCCCTATGAAATCCTCCTGTCGTCGGTGGCGGCCTGCACTTGCATCACCCTGTCGATGTATTGCCAGCGCAAGGGGTGGAGACTCCACTCGATTTCGGCCCGATTCGAGCACGACCGGGTTCACGCCCGGGATTGCGACGATTGCGAGGCTGACGCCTCGGGCTACATCGACAGAGTGCGCAGCCAGATCTTCATCGAGGGCGACTTCGACGACGGCCAGCGGACCCGTCTGGAAGACATCGCCCGCCGCTGCCCCGTGCGCCGCACCCTCGAGGGGGGCATGTCCTTCACTACCGAAGCAGTGTTCGCGGGCTAACGCCCAACCCGGTTGATGTCGGCCACCGGCAAGGCAAACGACATTGTCCGCCACGCGGCGCGGGGTTTGTTCATGGGGGCGGCCGATGTGGTGCCTGGTGTTTCGGGGGGCACGGTGGCGCTGCTGCTGGGGATCTATACCCGGTTGATCGACACTGTGCGGGCTGCTGCGGGAGTGCTGGGGGCGTTGCTGAGGGGCAGGTGGAGGGACGCATGGCATCGTCTGCGCAGTTTTGAGTGGGGCTTCGCATTGCCGCTGGTCGTGGGCATCATGGTCGCCGTCGTGGCGCTGGCGTCGATGATCGACGAGCTGTTGACCGACGAGCCCGAGGCCATGGCCGGACTGTTCTTCGGCCTGGTGGCGGCATCGGTAGTGGTGGCCTGGAATCTGCTGGAGAAACCCAGTGCGGGGTTGGCCGTGACGGCGCTGTCGGTGGGTGGGTTGTTCTTCTGGCTGCTGGGACTCCAGTCGGGGCCGGTGGACGACCAGACCGAGATCGCGCTGTTCGGAGCGGGGATCGTGGCGGTGTGCGCCATGCTGCTGCCCGGCATCTCCGGGGCGTTCATCCTGCTGATGTTGGGGGTGTATCCGGCAGCGATCGCTGCGGTGGACGACCGGGTCTGGGGTGATCTCGCCGCGCTGGCCGCCGGGGCAGTGCTCGGGCTGGCTCTGTTCTCCAACCTCATCGGCCGGGTGCTCCACCGCTGGCACGACCCCACCCTGGCGGTAATGGTCGGCCTGCTGCTGGGCTCGCTGCGAGTGCTCTGGCCGTGGCCCGCCGGAGTGGGCGTGATCAGCCGCCACGCCGACGAGGCTGTCGACGGCACCGGCTTGGCCTGGGCTCCCGCCACCGACTTGTGGCTCCCCGCCATCCTGGCCGCCGCTGCCTCCTCCCTGGTTCTCGTTCTTTCCGCTATGGCCGCGAGGCAAGGTGGTTCTTCTCGGTCCACGCAGGCCCGTCGGAACTAGCGACCAGGGATCGCTCCAGGCGGGCGCGCTGAGAGGTCTCAGAGTGGTCGGCGGGGAGGGGGGCGGAGGCAATGACGGTGCCGTCGGTTGGGCCACAACGTGAGCTGCGCATAGCCCCCCACCGATCCGTCGGGCGCAGCGAAATCGCCATACCACGACTCGGCCCATAGTCGGTGCGTCGGTGCAGAAGTCATATACCTACCTCAGTACGGTAGGACTTGGTGCTGGAGTACTTGAGCAGCGAGTGGATCGAGGAGGCAGACGCCGCACTGCGAGCGTCGGGGTTGTGCGCGCCGGACGGCGATCGATTCGCGGTCCAACAGCAAGTGGGTGAGGTGATATTCCACATGGTGTTCGACGGTGAGGGCGCTCGCGTCAGCTCTGGGCCAGCCCCCGATCCTGAGGTGGCTTTCAGTCAAGCCCGCGAGACGGCGGTGGCCATTGCCAAAGGAGAGCTGTCGGCTGAGGAAGCAGTGTTGAATGGGGAAGTCACGTTTGAAGGCAACCCCATGGCTCTGTTGTCCCACCGCCGGTTACTGGCGAGAGCCGAAGACATCTTCGCGGAGATGCGGGACCGCACAATCTGGAACCTTTGACGAGAGGCTTGCCTATTCCCGACCGGGCTCCGGTAAATCGGCCATTCCGGCCAGCGCCCGAGCAGCCGCCTGCACCAGTGGAAAGGCCAGGCAGGCACCGGTTCCCTCTCCCAATCGCAAGTTGAGATCCAGCAGGGGGTTCAGGCCCAGGTGGTCGAGGACGATGGAGGCGGCCGGCTCGCTGGAGCGATGGCCGGCGATGGCAAGGGCCGCAGTGCCGGGCGCCAGGGCTTCTGCCGCGCACAGGGCCGCCCCCGCGATCACCCCGTCCACAATGAAGGGAACCCGGTTCTCAGCGGCGGCAATGTACAGCCCGGCGAGGGCCGCAATCTCCAATCCCCCCACAGCGGCCAGCACATCGATGGGTTCGGCACAGGCGGCGGCTCTCTGGATGGCAGTGGCCACCAACCGGCGCTTGTGGTCGAGGCCCCCGGCGGGAGCTCCCGCGCCGACTCCAGTGACCTCTAGAGCTGATCGGCCGGTGTACGCGCCGATCAACGCAGCCGCCGAGGTGGTATTGCCGATGCCCAAGTCGCCGCCGATGAGGCAGTCGGCACCCGCTTCTAACTGCTCGGACGCGATTCGCATGCCTATTGTCAGCGCCGCTTCGGCTTCCTCAAGAGTCATGGCCGGCCCGCTGGCAATGCTGGCCGTGCCGTCGGACACCCTCTCGTCTCTCACGCCGGGGAGCGGGTCGAGGGGGATCTGTACCCCGACATCGACGACAGCAACCTGAGCGCCCACCGCCTCGGCGAACACCGAGATGGCGGCCTCGCCGCTGCTTACCGTGGCCACCATGGCTGCGGTGATCTCCGAGGGCCACGCACTGGCCCCGTCGGCCACCACCCCGTGATCGCCGGCGAAGACAACCACGACTGGATTGCCAGGCACAGGCGGCGGACAGACACTGGCCACCCCGGCTAAGTGAACTCCCAGGTCTTGTAATCGCCCCAGCGCGCCCGGGGGCATGGCCCGAGTAGCCCATCGAGCCTGGGCCTGTTCCATGGCCTGGTCGTCCAGCGAACGCGGTGTGAGGAATGGCGACGAACTCATGGACTTGCCACCAGGGCGAGCAGGGCGGCAGTTTCTGCCACCATGATCACCGCGCCCAGCACGTCGCCGGTGAATCCGCCCAGCCGACGCCACGCCAATGCCACCACGCCGCCGGATGCCAACACCATGACACCGGCCGCCACCGCACCCGACACCCCTTCGATCAGCACCAGCGCGGCCACTGCGGGTGCCAGCCACAACGCCAGCCAGAGCCTTGCCCCTTCCAGGAACGGGGCGGCTAAACCGCCAGGCCGGGCGTAGGGGACGATGGCCGGGACCACGGCAACCACGGCACGGCTGCCAGCCCAGATCGGAATCAACGCTAACGACTCGATGCCGTCAACCGACAACGCCGCCCACCGTGCCGCCACCACAACCACAACCGCGGCGATGGCGAACGCTCCCACATCAGGGCGGCTCATCACCGCCAGCCGCCGATCCCTATCCATGTGGGGCAGGAGCCCGTCGGCGCTGTCAGCCAGACCGTCCAGGTGCAACCCCCCGGTGAGCACCAAATCGGCAGCCACCACCAGAATCCCCACCACCAAGAGCGGCCACAGCTCACCCGCCCCCCAGTGGATGGCAGCCAGAACCGCTCCTAGCCCGGCACCAACCACCGGGAACCACCACAACGCCCGAGCTTGGGGCGCTTGGCCTCGCCCAGCCACGGTCAGAAATGCCACCGCGCCCATGACCGCTGGTCGTCTCATCTTCGCCCTACTTCCCATCGGCGGGAGGCAGCTCGAGCACCCGACCGGCCACCACCAACAGCACTCGGTCGGCCACCGCAGCAACTTGCTGGTTCAGCACCCCCAGAACATCGACGAACCGCCGGCCCAGTTCACTGACCGGGTGAACCGCCAGCCCCACCTCTTCGGAAACGATGACTGTGGGGGCCGTCCGGTCGGACAGAGCGGCCAGAAGTTCGCCAGCATCCACCTCCATCTCCGGGTGCAGCATGACCCACGTGCCCAAGGAGTCGACCACTACCGGATCGTCGGTTTCCCTAAGCAGCCGGGGAAGATCAGCAGGCCTCTCGCACTCGGCTGTGCTCCAACCCGGGGAGCGCTGAGCCTGATGGGCCGCAACCCGGGCCGCGTGGTCGGGGTCGTTGGGATCGACCACGGCAGTGGCCACGTAGGTGACCCTAGGCTCCAGTGTCCCGGCAATCGCCTCCGCCACCCCCGACTTGCCCGAGCGGGTCCCTCCCAGCACCAGCACGATCATGGCCGACTGCCCGTGTCAGACCAGCGCTGGCAAACGCCCCCGGGCCTGCTCAATAGTCGAGGCCCTTCTTGGCTCGGATCTGGCGATCGAAGGCGTGCTTGATCTTGGTCATCTCAGTGACGGTGTCGGCCACCTCGATCACCTCATCGGCCATATCCCGGCCGGTGAGGATCACGCTCACCTGTTCGGGCCGGGACTCGAGGGTTGAGGCCACATCGGCGGCATCTATCCAATCCCAGGTCATGGCGTAGCTGATCTCGTCCAATACCACCAGCCGGTATTCGCCGTCGGCGATGAGCTGGGCCGAGAACTCCCAGGCAGCCACGGCCTTGGCCTGGGATTCGTCCAGATCGTCGGATTCCCAGGTAAACCCGTCGCCCGCCGAGAACCACTGCACGCCGAGCTCTCGGCACACTTTCTCTTCGCCGGTGTTCCAATTGCCGCTCTTGAGAAACTGCACCACCGCAGTTGGCCAACCTCGGGCCACAGCCCGAAGCACGGTTCCAAAGGCCGCAGTCGACTTGCCCTTGCCGTGACCGGTGTTGACCATCACCAGCGAGGGTGCCGACCGCAGCTCGGAAGGATCGTAGGGACGCTTGTCTCGAGGGGCCGATTCAGTGCTCATGGAGTCTCCTTGGGGGGTTTGGCCCGACGGCGAGGCTCGGGCAGTACCACCAACTCGCCGTCGATTGGTTGAACAGTAAGCGGCGTGCCGTACACCGCTGACAACAGATCTGGCTTCAGCACCGCCTCGGGGCGGCCCCCGGCAACGATACGTCCGTGGTCGATAAGGATGAGCCGGTCGGCGAACCGGGCCGCGGCGCTGAGGTCGTGCATGGCGGCCAACACGCTCAGCCCCTCGGTACGGCGCAGATCGTCCACCAACTCCAGCACCGACACCTGATGGCCCAAATCGAGGGCGCTGGTGGGCTCGTCCAGCAGCAACACCGGGCATTGCTGGGCCAGCGCCCGGGCCACCACCACTTGCTGGGCCTCTCCGCCCGACAGGGTAGACACAAAGCGGTCGGCGAAGGCCGTGAGCTCAAGGCGGTGCAGCACCGAAGACGCAATCTCGCGGTCGGCTCGCGACTCGCGGGCCAACCAGCCCAAGTGCGCCGTGCGCCCCAACAGCACGTACTCAGCCACCGTCATGCCCTTGGGCATAATCGGAGACTGCGGTACCAGGGCTACATCGGCTGCTCCCGGCGTTTGCCCATCACCCAGGGCAATCGCCCCGGAGTAGTCGGCCAATCCCACAATCGACCTCAGCAATGTGGACTTGCCGGCCCCGTTCGGGCCGATGATGCCCAGCCATTGCCCGGTGTCCAGCTCCAGGTTTACACCGCAGACCACCTCTTGATCCCGGAAGCTCACCCTTACATCACGACACGACAGTGCGGGCGCCGACCGGACCGCACTCTCCGAGCCCTGGGTCGAAGCCGTCAGCACAGAGCTCATGTCGTGCTCCACCGGTCTCGCCACAGCACTGCGGCGAAGAACGGCGCTCCCACGAATGCGGTAATGACACCCACCGGCAACTCTGATGGCGCCAATAGGGTGCGAGCGCCGATGTCCACGAAGGCCAGAAACGTCGCCCCCACCAGAGCGGACAGCGGCACGATCACCCGATAGCTGTGGCTGATGAGAAGGCGGACTATGTGGGGCACCACCAGGCCCACGAAGGCGATCAACCCGCTCACCGACACCGCGGCCGCAGTCAGCAGTGAGGCGGCCACGATCACCACAAGGCGGGAACGAGCCGGATCCAGTCCCAGTGAGCGGGCTTCGTCGTCACCCACCCGCAGCACATCGAGATGCCTCCGGTGAATGAACAGCACCACCCCGCATACCACTACGTAGGGCAGCAGGAGCCCGACCTGCTTCCAGCCGGTGGTGTTGAGCTGTCCGAACAGCCACGACAACACCTCTCGGGCCCTGGTCTCATTCAACTGCTGGATGGCATAGGTCTGCGCTGCTGAGAACAAGGCAGCCATGGCCACCCCACCCAAAAGCAGGGTTGCCGGCGACGCGCCTCCGCCCCGGGCGATGGCCATCGACGCCAGCACCGCCACCAACGCCCCCGCAAATGCAGCGGCTGGCACGGTGTCGAACGGTCCCCAGCTCAAGTCGAGGCCGAACCCCAGAGCCAGCACCGCGCCTAAACCCGCACCGGCCGATACGCCCAGCAGGTAGGGGTCGGCCAGCGGATTGCGGAATACCCCCTGATAGGAGGCGCCAGCCATCCCCAACGACCCCCCTACCAGCATCCCGAGAACCAGTCGGGGAAGCCGGATCTCAAACAAGATGTTCTCCTGGGTGGTGGACAGCGACGAGTCGACACCGATCAGCGGAACCCAGTCGAACAAGGCACCCAGCACTCCTTTGACCGGCAGCCCCGCAGCTCCGCTGGTGGCGCTGAACAGTCCCACCGCCACGAGGACCACAACCCCAACAACGGCGGCCCCAATCGACATCCCAAACGCCCGCCGTACCGCCGAGTGGGCGGCATCAGCGTCCGTCAAAGCGGTAGTCGGGAGGGAGGCGTCGGCCATCGCAGTGCCCGCGGTGGGTTATGAAACCGGGGAGGCCACCGAATTGAGAGCCTCGGCCACTGCGTTGATGAACTGGGGCAGCCGCGGTCCCCATCGGGACGCGATGTCGGCGTTGACCACCAAGATGCTGCCGTTGCGCACTGCCGACACCTCGCCCCAACCGGGCCGGGCAGCCACGTCTTCGGCGGTGTAGGACACCTGATCGGTGATCACGATCAGTTCGGGGTCGGCTTCGACGATGTACTCCTCGGTGAGCTGGGGGAACCCGTAGCCGTCGACATCGGCTTCGTCGGCGATGTTGATGGCCCCCATGGCGGCGTAGACCGCCCCTATGAAGCTGTTGGAGCTGGCCGAGTAATGGGTCTCGCCCAACTCGTGGTACACCCGAACTTCCACATCAGGGGCCGCAGCCAGGGCGGCATCGATCTCTGCTCTCAGATCGGCCACCAGCGCAGCCGCCTCGTCTACTCGGCCAACGGCAATTCCCAAATCGGCGATGGAGGCATAGCCGCCCTCAAAATCCCCCGGTGCCGAATTCACGTGTACTTCTACTCCGACCGCGGCCATGGCGGCCATGAGGTCGTTGGCGTCGTTGGAGATCACCACCAGGTCGGGCTCATACGACAGCACGGCCTCCACGTTGGGGTCCCACCCCGACAAGTCGGTAACCGGAGTTTCCGGTGGGTAGTAGGAGTATTCGTCCACCGCCACCACCTGTTCTCCTGCGCCGATGGCAAACAAGATCTCAGTGGCAGTGGGCGAGAGCGACACGATCCGCTGGGGCCTGTCGGGGGCGGCTTCTGTCGGCTCCGGAGCAGGAGCAGGCGCTTCGGTTGGCGAGGGGACAGCTTCAGTCGGTGCTGGCTCTGGCGCCGTCGGCATCTCGGTCGGCGCCGGCTCAGGCGCCTCGGTGGACGCAGGTGCCGGTTGCGTCGGCGCCTCGGTTGGCGCCGGCTCAGACACCTCGGCCACCTGGGGCGCGGGGGCATCGTCATCGTTGCCGCAGGCAGTCACCACCAGGGCGAGGGCGAGCAGCATCGCAGTCAGTAGACGGAACTTACGTCGGGGCATTCAGCACCTCCTGTAGATCGAGGAACGGAAGCTCGATCGGCAGGAACCCTGCCCCCAAGCCAACCCAACCCTCGGGGCTTATGGCTCGTTTCGGCGCGAAGCTCGACCGGACTTACTGGCTCAGGGCCAGTTCACCGTTGCGGGACAGTGCCGGAATCTAACCGGACTTCGCCTCCACGCCGCCCCGCAGCATAGCTGCTCAGTCGGCGGCCGCTCAGACCAAGCCCAGATCGGCCACCATGTCTCGCTCTTCAACCAGTTCGGACACGGTGGCGTCGAGGCGGGCCTGGGAGAATTCGTTCAGGTCCACACCGTCCACAATCGACCACTGGCCGTCGGCGGTGGTGCAGGGGAACGACGAGATAAGGCCCTCGGGCACGCCGTAGGAGCCGTCGGAGGGCACGGCCATGCTCACCCAGTCGCCGTCGGCAGTGCCGTGGACCCAGTCGTGGACGTGGTCGATGGCGGCGTTGGCGGCTGAGGCCGCACTCGACAGGCCCCGGGCCTCGATGATGGCCGCGCCCCGCTGCTGCACCGCGGGGATGAACTCGTCGGCGATCCACGCCTGGTCGCCCACTGCCTCGGCGGCCGACTGGCCTCCCACCCGGCAATTGAACAGATCGGGGTACTGGGTGGCCTAGTGGTTGCCCCAGATGGTCATCCGGCTCACGTCGTCCACGGTCACTCCCAGCTTGGCCGAGAGCTGGGCCACCGCCCGGTTGTGGTCGAGGCGGGTCATGGCGGTGAACCGCTCGGCGGGAATGCCGTCGGCGTTGTTCATGGCGATGAGGCAGTTGGTGTTGGCCGGGTTGCCCACCACCAGCACTCGCACATCAGATGCCGCCCCGGCGGCCAGCGCCTTGCCCTGGGTGGTGAAGATGGCGCCGTTGGCCTCCAGCAGATCACGGCGCTCCATCCCCTTGCTCCGGGGCCGCGACCCCACCAAAAGAGCGTAGTCAACTCCGTCGAACGCCTCGTCGGGATCGTCGGTCCACACCTTGCCGGCCAGCAGCGGGAAAGCGCAGTCGTCCAGTTCCATGGCCACGCCGGCCAACGCGTCCATAGCCGGGGAGATCTCCAGCATCTGGAGCACCACGGGCACGTCGGGGCCGAGCATCTGACCGCTGGCGATGCGGAACAGCAGGCTGTAGCCGATCTGACCGGCCGCGCCGGTCACGGCCACTCGCTTGGGATCGCTCACCGACAAGTCTTCTTTGGTCGGAGTGTTGTTGTCGTCGGGCGGCTAGAGCCGGTCGACGATGGCCGACGCGAACTCCGAGCACTTCACCTCGGTGGCCCCGTCCATTAGGCGGGCGAAGTCGTAGGTCACGATCTTCTCGCCGATGGTGGCCTCCACCGCGTTGATGATGTCGGCGGCGGCGGCGTCCCAGCCCAGGTGCTCGAACATCAAAACGCCCGACAGCAGCACCGATGACGGGTTCACCTTGTCTTGCCCGGCGTACTTGGGGGCGGTGCCGTGGGTGGCCTCGAACACGCCGTGGCCGGTCACATAGTTGATGTTGGCCCCCGGAGCGATGCCTATACCGCCAACCTGAGCCGCCAAGGCATCAGACAGGTAATCGCCGTTGAGGTTCATGGTGGCAATCACGTCGAACTCGGCCGGGCGGGTGAGCACCTGCTGAAGGGCGATGTCGGCGATGGCGTCTTGCACCAGGATCTTGTCGCCGGCGTCGCCGCCGCAGTCGTCCCAGCCCACGGCCACGTCGGAGAACTCCTCCCGGACCAGGTCATAACCCCAGCCGCGGAACGCCCCCTCGGTGAACTTCATGATGTTGCCCTTGTGTACCCAGTGGACTCGCTTGCGGTTCCGCCGAACGGCGTAGTTGAGCGCGGCCCGCTGAAGGCGCTGTGAACCTGTCTTCGACACCGGCTTCACGCCGATACCGGCGTCCTCGGCGATGTCCCAGCCCATGGCGTCGTGGAGCAGGTCTCGGAGCTTGGCCGCCTCGGGAGTAAATGCCTCCACCTCGAGCCCGGCGTAGATGTCATCGGTGTTCTCCCGGAAGATAACCATGTCCACCAGATGGGGGCTCTTCACCGGCGAGGGCACGTTGGTGAACCAGCGCACTGGGCGCAGGCACACGTACAGATCCATGATCTGGCGGATCGACACATTCAGACTTCTGAAGCCGCCCCCCACCGGAGTGGTCAGGGGGCCCTTGATGCCGATGAGGTATTCGGTGAACTTCTCAATGGTGTCTTGGGGGAGCCAGTCGCCGGTCTCGTTGAAGGCCTTCTCCCCGGCCAGCACCTCGATCCACTCGATCTTGCGGCCATGCTTGCCTGCCGCGGCGTCCAGAACGTGCTTGGCCGCCGGCCAGATGTCCACCCCGGTTCCGTCGCCCTCGATGAACGGGATGATTGGATTGTCAGAAACGTCGAGCTTCCCGCCAGCTCCGATTGTGATCTTGTCGCCCATATGAGGCGAGCATACCGATGGGCCTTTGTACCCAACGAAGCCAAGAATGAAGTCCCAGCAAGGACCGGCAGGTGAGCGGCAAACAATGCCGAGACGCAGGGAACCGGGCCATACGCTGCCCTTTGATGACCAGGATTGTCGACATCTTGGGCGATCAGCCGACGCTGTCGTTCGAGTTCTTCCCCCCAGCCGACGAGGTTGCTGCCAAGCATCTGGACGAGACCCTGAACGAACTCACTGAGCTAGCCCCCTCGTTCGTGTCGGTGACCTGCGGGGTCGGGGGCGACGGCCATGATCGCACCCGCGACATCGTGACCGACATCTGCCGCCACCGGCCCTTCCCGGCCATGGCCCACCTGACCTGCGTCGGCCACACTCGACAGGGCGTCTCCGGCCTGCTCGACGATTACGCCGCCGCTGAGGTGGTCAACATCTTGGCCCTGGCCGGCGACCCGCCCGACGGGTCGGCCATCAGCGGCGATTTCCACTACGCCTCCGAGTTGGTGGAGGTGGTGCGGGCCCACCCCGCCGAGTTCAGCGTGGGAGTGGCCGCCCACCCCGAAGTCCACCCCCGCTCGGTGAATCGCGCCTCCGACCGGCGGCATTTGGCCGCCAAGCTGGACGAGGCCGATTTCGCCATCACCCAGTTCTTCTTCGACCCCGCCGACTACACCCGGCTCTGCAACGAACTGGCCGACTTGGGGTGCCATCGCCCAGTGATCCCCGGTGTCATGCCCGTGATCTGGCCCAAGAGCATCCGCCGCTACGCCGAAATGAACGGCTCCACCGTGCCTGAGCCCCTGTTCACCGATCTGGAAGCACTGTCCGGCCCCCATCGCATCAACGCCGCCGCCGAAGCCGCCACTGAGCTATCCCAATCGCTCCTAAACGCCGGTGCCCCCGGCATCCACCTCTACACCCTCAACCGATCTGAAGTCTCGATACAGATTGCCGAGTTGCTCAGGCACTAGTGGCGGAAGTGGCGTTCGGCGGTGAACACCATTGACATGCCGTGCTCGATAGCGGCGTCGATTACTTCTTGGTCGCGCACTGAGCCGCCGGGTTGGATGACGGTGGCGCATTGGGCTTCGGCGGCGGCGTCGAGGCCGTCGCGGAACGGGAAGAAGGCGTCGCTGGCGCAGGCGCCGCCCGCGGCTCGGCCGGCGGCTTTTTCGGCGGCGATGCGCCCGGCGTCGCGGCGGTTCTGCTGGCCAGCGCCGATGCCCACCGCCTGGCGGTTGTTGGCCAGTACGATGCAGTTGGAGCCCACCCGGGCCGCCACCCGCCAGGCCAGCTCGAGATCGGCCCACTGCTCATCGGTGGGGGCCCGCTCGGTGACCACGTGCCAGGATGAGCGGTCCATGGTCACCGTGTCGGTGGTCTGAACCAGGGCCGCGCCGCCGAGGGTCCGGACTTCCAACTCGGCGTCCTCGGGCGGGGGGGCGAGGAGCACCCGCAGGTTCTTCTTCTTGGCCAGCAGGGTCAGCGCGGGCTCCTCGTATTGGGGGGCGATGAGCACCTCGGTGAACACGTCGGCCATGGCCTCGGCCATCGCCTCGGTCACCGGGCGGTTGACGGCCACGATCCCCCCGAAGGCCGAGACCGGATCGCACTCGTGGGCCCGCTGGTAGGCGGTGGCGATGTCGTCGGCCACAGCGGCTCCGCAGGGGTTGGCGTGTTTGATCACCGCGGCGGCCGGGTCGTCGCCCAGCGAGTGGGCCAGCCGCCAGGCGGCATCGGCGTCGAACACGTTGAGATACGACATGGCCTTGCCCTGGAGCTGGGCTGCCTGGTCCCACCAGCTCGACTGGCCGGCAATGCGATAGCGGGCGCCGATTTGGTGGGGGTTCTCGCCGTAGCGCAGCACCTCTTGGCGCTCCAGGGTCAGCGCCACCATGGGGGGGAGTTCCTCGGCGTCGGCGTCGGTCAGCCAATCGGCGATGGCCGTGTCGTAGGCGCTGGTGTGGGTGAAGGCAATGTTGGCCAGGCGTCGCCGGGTGGTGGCGGAGAGTGCGCCGTCGGCTTCCAACTCGGCGAGCACTGCCGGGTAGTCGTCGGGACGCACCACCACGCCCACCCGCTCGTGGTTCTTGGCCGCGGCTCGCACCATGGCCGGCCCGCCGATGTCGATCTGCTCCACCGAGGGGTCAGAGCGGAAGGGGTACAGGTTGCTCACCACCAGGTTGATGGGCACGATGCCCCGGTCGGCCAGATCCCTCACATGGCCGGGGTTCGACAGGTCGGCCAACAGGCCCCCGTGAATCACGGGATGGACGGTCTTGACCCGCCCGTCCATCATCTCAGGAGCGCCGGTGACTTCCTCCACCGGGATGACCGGGATCCCGGCATCGGCCAAGGCGGCGGCGGTCCCCCCGCTGGAGATGATCTCCCATCCCAGGGCCACCAATCGCTGGGCGAGGTCGATCACCCCGGTCTTGTCGTACACCGACACCAGCGCCCGCGGCGGGTGGTTGGTTCCCTGGCTCATAAGACGTGCCCTCGATTGATGATTTCTCGGATGGTGCGAATGTACAGGTCGCGCTCAACCGTCTTGATGCGCTCGTGCAACCTGTCCACCGTGTCTCCGGGCTCAACCGCCACTGCCTGCTGGGCCAGGATCGGCCCGGCGTCCACCTCGAGGGTGGCCACGTGCACGGTGCAGCCGGTGACCTTCACCCCGTACTCCAGGGCATCGGCCACCGCGTGCCAGCCCGGGAAGGCCGGTAGCAGAGACGGGTGGGTGTTCAAGATGCGCCCCCCGTAGGCGTCCTGCATCGGCTGGTCCAACACCGTGCCGAACCCGGCCATGGCCACCAGCTCGATGCCCTCGGCCTGGAGCCGCTCGGTCACCTGCCGGGTGTAGCCCACCCGGTCGAAATCAGCCCCAAAGCTCTCCCGCTCCACCAGCACACAGTCCAACCCGTGATCGGCCGCCACCTTCTCCGCCCCGCAGCGCCGGTCCACCATCACCAGCGAAATAGGCAGCCCACTGCGGCCCATGGCATCCAGAATCGTCCCACTCCCCGATGCCAACACCGCTAGCCACATCGCCCGAAAAGTACCATGCCGCTTTTCCCATCCAAGGGGTAAGCTGGGAATTCGATGACCGCCGACCAAGACGACTTCTACTACCCGCTAGAACGTCTTGCCGAGCTGCTCGCTTTGGCGGAGAACCCCGGACCAATTCCCAAGGATGCAGAGATAGATCCGCCAGAACTGGTGAAAGCGCTTCACGCGTCGGTTGTTGCCTACATCGCCAACCTGCCTACCTCCGAACAAGCTGAGATTCTCAACAGCTGGCCTCAAGCCAACCGCGATGCAATATTGGCCGAACTACCCGCAGAACAGCGGGAGCGCCTCCTGACCCTCACCGTTCCCTGAATTTCCCGGTAGATCTCAGCCGAGTTCGAATACTCAATTCGGCTGAGAAGCACGGGCAAGAACGCAACGACATTTTGACCGCCATTGGCTTCCCGCTGAAGACCATTGATGGTATGCCGCGCCCTGGAACTGCAACGGTCATCGGTCTCAACACCCGTGGCCTGCCTCTAGAGGTGCATATCGACACCGAGTGGCACGACTATCCAGTGGTGTACCACGCTATGCCGATCAACGAGCGCCGTCAGCGCGAACTGCTGGGCGGCTGACCCCCGAAGCCTCAGAGCTGGGCGACCACCTCGGCCATGATGTCGCCGGCTTCGCTGGGGCTCTGGCCGATTTGGACTCCGGCGGCGGCCAAGGCGTCCATTTTGGCCTGGGCGGTGCCTTTGCCCCCCGACACGATGGCGCCGGCGTGGCCCATCTTCTTGCCCGGCGGAGCGGTGAGCCCGGCGATGTAGGCCACCACCGGCTTGGACACGTTGGCAGCGATGAACTCGGCGGCCTCCTCCTCGGCCGACCCGCCGATCTCGCCGATCATCATGACCGCCTCGGTCTCGGGATCTTCCTCGAAAGCGGCCAGGCAGTCGATGAACGAGGTGCCCGGCACCGGGTCGCCGCCGATGCCCACGCAGGTGGTGCAGCCGATGTCTTTCTGCTTCAGCTCGTACAGGGCCTGGTAGGTGAGGGTGCCCGAGCGGCTCACTATCCCCACCGGGCCGCCCTCTTTGGCGATGTGGCCGGCGGTGATGCCGATGTTGGCCTTGCCGGGGCTGATTAGGCCGGGGCAATTAGGGCCGAGCAGCCGCACATGGGGGTGTTCGGCCTTGAGCTTGTTGTAGAAGTAGGCCTCATCGTGCATGGGCACGCCCTCGGTGATCACCACGATAAGCTCCACCCCTCCCACTGCTGCCTCCAGCACCGCGCTGCGCACCCCGGCGGCGGGGATGAACACGCACGACACGTTGGCCCCGGTGGCTTCCACGGCGTCGGCCACAGAGGCGAAGATGGGCACGCCCTCCACGTCGGTGCCCGCCTTCTTGGGATTGGTTCCTGCCACCACCTGGGTGCCGTAGTCGCGGTTCAGCATGCCGTAGTACCGGCCCTGGCTCCCGGTGAGGCCCTGGTAGACCACCTTGGTGTTCTCGTCGACGAAGATGCTCATGCCAAGCCTGCTTTCTCGTTGACGAAGATGCTCATGATGCGGCCCCATCTGCGAGGGCGACGGATTCTCGGGCTGCCTCCAGCATGGTGGGTGCCATCATGAGCCGGTCGCTCAGATGGGGCTCCAACAACGCTCGGCCCTCGTCAGCGTTGGTGCCGTCGAGGCGGATGACGATGGGCGAGGCGATGTCCACCCGGTTCATGGCCTCGATGATGCCGTTGGCCACTTCCTCGCCGCGGGTGATGCCCCCGAAGATGTTGATGAAGATGGACTGAACGTCGGGGTCGTTGTTGATCACTTCCAGCGCCCCGGCCATCACATCGGCGTTGGCGCCGCCCCCGATATCCAGGAAGTTGGCCGGTTTGCCCCCCACCTGGTTCACCACGTCCACCGTGCTCATAGCCAGTCCGGCGCCGTTGTCGATCACGCCCACCGAGCCCTCCAGGCCCACATATTGCAGTCCCTTGGCGTGGGCGGCGGCCTCCCGCTCGTCTCGAGGCTGAGTGGCCTCGAAGGCAGTCAGGTCGTGGCGAAATCCGGCGTTGCCGTCGAGGGTGACCTTGGCGTCCAACACATGCAACTGTCCCTCGGGGGTCAAGATCAGGGGGTTGATCTCCACCAGGTCGGCATCTCCAACGTTGTAGGCCCAATAGAGCTTCAAGAGCAGCTCCATCGCCTGGTCGGTGACGTCGGGGTTTAGGTTGGCGTCCAACACCCACTGGCGGCACTGCTCCTCGCGCAGGCCGTCCACCGGGTCGACCCAGATCTTGGCGATGGCATCGGGGCTCTCCACGGCAACCGTCTCGATTTCCACACCGCCTTTGGCCGACAGCATCCCCAGGTGCGTTTTGGCCGACCGGTCGAGAGTGAAGCTCACGTAGTACTCCTCGACGATGTCAGACGCCTTCTCGATCCACAGGTTCTGCACGATGTGGCCCCGGATGTCGAGGCCCAAGATGTTCGACGCGTGGGTGCGGACGGCGTCGATGTCGGGGGCAAACTTAACACCCCCGGCCTTGCCCCGACCGCCGGTGTGTACCTGGGCCTTCACCATCACCGGTGTTCCCAACCGCTCAGCGGCGGCCACCGCGCCATCCACGGTGGTAACCGCCTCACCGGGCGACACCGGCATCCCGTATGACGCGAAGAACTGTTTTCCCTGATATTCGAATAGATCCACGGGCTCCCCAATGCAGCGCGATGGCCAAGTTTGCGGTGTGATCCGACGATGGTTCGTACCGCCGTTGCTTCGCCGCGATACTAGGAGCAACACCGTCTGTGGGAGCGAACCGAGGAAGGACTCATGCCTGTCGCATCTGGACCAAAAATCACTCCGCTGCGAGCGATTGTCTACACCGTGGTCAGCATCGGGCTAGGGGTGGGCCTGGTGTTCGCGGTGGTGTCGCTGGCCGGCTCCGATCAGATCGAGGTGAGGCTGGGCGACGACGATTTCAACGCCGGCGACGCCGAGAACCTGGCCGCCGAGATCGCCGAGCGGGGCCCGGTGCCGTGGGCTCCGTTGAGCCGGGGGCGCAGCATCTGGATCAACCACATAGGCGACGACCCCGAGAAGGGATGGTTCGCCTTCGACGTGCAGTCCCCCGGCGCCACCGGCGACTGCGTGGTGGATTGGAACGCCAACCAGAAGCTGTTCATCGACACCTGCGATCCGGGACTGGTGTATTCGGCCACCGGGGACGGGTTGACCCAGTTCGGGGTTTGGGTGGACGACGACGGCAACCTCATCGTGGACGTCAACGCCAACGACGGCCCCTAAGTAATTTCTAGCAAACGCTGCCGTTACACCCTCGTCTCAGCATTGTCAAGTGTCAAAACATGACAAAAACTTGTCATGTCTTGACACTCATTTTGATTGAAAGACCCGTGAAGCCGACATACGTTCATCTGGAGATGCATGGAACCGAACCAAGAGAAACATTCTCAATCCCAGACTCGAGACAACGGGTGAAACCCAGAATCGGAGGTGCCAAATGAAGTGGAAGAAGCGACAGGCAATCCTGCTCTGCGCAATTGGACTGTTTGCCGTTGGTGCGACAACCGCGGGCACGGCGTACGCGGCTGACGACAAGCAGCCTCAGCCGATAGAGCAAAGTTCGACCGCGGAGTCGGTCGATGTGGCGGTGGAGTCGTATGCATTGGAGTACTCGGTGTCACATGATGAGGCCCGCCGCCGCCTAGCACGCATCGAGGTGGTCCAGAAGGCTCTGGCGTCGATCCGCGGTCTTTAAACAGCGCGACTGGCCGGGTGGGGCATAGACCACCGAGGTAGCTTCGGAGGCTGGGTGCTGCTCACCGGGGCCGAACCCGCCAGCGCTGCTGCGTCAGCGGTGGCCAACGCTCACAACGATGTGGAAATACGCACCGATGCACAGCACAGCTACGCTGAGCTCCTGACCGCGCAGCGTGGTCTTTCAGAAGGACTCTTCGCGGCTCAAGGACCTGCCACAAACAGCGGCGCAGTGGGCAACACCGGCGAAGAAACGCAGACCGGACCTGGTGTGCCTGGCGTCCCCGGCGAGACCGAGGGCGGAATTGACGCTGGTTTGGCCGTCGTGGTCACGTTCTTGGAGACCGACATGGCGGGCAATGCTGTACGCGTCGGCATAGACCCCGGTCTGGCTCCCGATGTCGGCCCGCTAGGCACGGTGTCTGAACTGACCTTCAAGCAAAGCAAGGCCGTGGTCGCGAAACTGCTCGACGATCACATCGAAGTGCCCTTCACCGTTGCCGACGGACGCGGCATCGCCCCAGCGGAGAGCTTCCAAGGCGGCGAAACTATGCAAGCTATACGCTCATGTACCTGGGGGTTCACTGCCCGCCGAAGCAACGGCAGCGGCTACGACTACGGCATCATCACCGCCGGACACTGCGGCAATGATCTCCCCATCGAAACCGTTAGGTTCAGTATGCACGGTGTGGAACTACCATTCGTCTACGGCTGGCTGAGCGCCACCACCGACGCCCAGTTCCACAGCATCCCCGCTCCAACTAGCGGATCCCACCATGTGCTCGACGACTACTTGTGCCGCGACGCACGCAGCTATCCCAACCCCTCATGCGATGTCACCGGTACCATCGCCCGCGCCGACATGACCGTCGCCCGAGATGACATGCCAGGTGACTTCGTGTGCCACACAGGCAAAAGCAGCGGGATATCTTGTGGCGAGATCACCAACATCAACCACCAGTTGAGATGGGCCAATGCTCCATGCCGCGACTCTGCCGGCGCAATAGTGGAGTGCGGTCATGTGTTCGTGAAGGTTGAGGGCCAACAGCTGAGAGGCTGCGGAGGCGACAGCGGAGGACCAGTCTATAGGGGCGGAAAAGCCTACGGAATAACGGCGGCCACTACCAACAAATCCGATTGCGTTTCGGGTGACAAGTTGGTTGTCTTCTCTGGCATCAGGGAAGTCGAGTCCTTCCTGAGTGTGGAGGTGCTCACCCAGCCCGTCACACTGAACGCCCCGTGACCACGCGGAGACTCTTGACGTGACTAGGTACAACCCACACCTCAGAAGAGGTGTCCGCAGCGGCAAGAGGTGCCCAACACCGCTCAGTGCGGCACAAGGGGTGATCCGGTGCGGGATTGTGTTGGTGTGCATTGCATTGGCAGCTACGGCTTGCTCGTCTGAGCCGCAGGCGGCAGTGGAGCTGCCCTCGGCCGCTGTTTCGGCGACGGCCGAATCCGAACGGGACGATACGGATGGACCGCCCCAGGGGTCGGGGGCGGAACGAGAAGAGGGTAACGCTCAGCACGACGCGGATTGGCAGCAGCCACCGCTGGCGGGTATGTGGGTGGAACACCCCGAAGAGATGTACCCGACGGTTGGATGGTTGCACGCGACCGTATCCATAGAGCTGCCCTGTGTATACCTCACCGATGTCTCGGAAGGGTTCGTGGACGAATCGTTGGCCAATTGGGCCAATTGGAAGGGAAGACGCCTGGCGTTGTCGCTGCGCTATCCCGAAGTGCGCTTTGATGAAAACAACCAGATTCTGTGGAACCCGCTGTGGGACTACGACATTCAGATCGCCCACGGAGACCGGGTCATTGTGTCCTCAGATCCATACTTAGAAGATATTGGAGACAAGGAGCCGCACGAACTCCACCTTTTCTGGGATGTCTGTTCTGCCCACGCCGTCGCCGTGCCCGCTGGCCTTTGGGCATCCGTGGAGTGGCTTTGCTCAAACAAGCCACCAGAGTGGGTATGGCACCGAGGAGAGGAACTCGAGCGCATATGCGTGGAGGACACGAGGCCTTGGAACCAGCGGGATCTGCTGGAACAACAGGGTATCGCCCCTGCCGTCAAGCCGCCCTCCGCCGACCAGAGCCCCGGCGAGCCGCCTCCTGTTGCAGAACTGGAGCCGCCGCCGTTTCTTGACATGCACCCGTACCATCCCGACATGGAACTGGAGCTGTCCAGGCTAGTGGGGATCTTGTCCATAGAGCCCGCGCCGCCGAACTACCACCTGGAGCGGAAGTGCGTGTACTTGTACCCCATAGCAGCCTCTGTGCCCCAAGCGGTGTTGTGGGGAGACTCCTGGAAGCACACCGGCCCCGACGGGCGACCGCTCGCCGTTTGGCTGGAACTGCCCTACCCCCAGGTACGCTTCGACGAAGACACCTGGGCGCTGTGGAACGGGGACATCGGGCCGATGACCACGGGAGACCGGGTCATCGCCGACCCCATTGCCCCGCCCGACTTCCACACCGACGGCTACAACACCAGGGCAAAACAGCCCCACGAACCCCCCATACACCCCTGCAAAAAAGCCGGTGCAAGCGCCACGGTGTTGGACATACGAACCGTTGAGCACTACTGCACCCACGACACGCCACCCAGACACCAGAGCCAATGCGAACAAGCCATGAGCCTGCGCAACCAGCCCCAAACCCGACTCACGCTCCCCGAGTGAACCTAAAGCTCATCAAGGTCAGACCTTTTCGAGGCGGGCAAACGAGGCCATAAGCACTTTGGTGCCTTCGGTGGTGAAGTTGACGGTGATCTCGGCGTCGCTGCCTGCGCCTTTTACATCGGTTACCACGCCGAGGCCGAACTTGGCGTGGTTCACGTCGTCGCCCACCACGAGATGGACCGGATCGGGGTCGGCCTCCACCGGGGTTCGGGCTGATTGGGCGGCGTCCACCATGCGATCCCGTCCGGGGAAGGAGCCAGCGTCGCGAAGAGCACTCCGGGATGAGCGAGTTCGGCTGCTGCCGCGGTCGTCAACCAGTTCTTCGGGGATCTCCTCCAGGAACCTGGACGGCGCGTTGTACATCGAGGCACCGTGGACGTTTCGAGTCCAGGCATGGGTCAGATACAGGCGCTGTCGGGCCCGGGTGATTCCCACATAGGCCAAACGGCGCTCCTCTTCTAACTCGTCGGGCTCGGTGATCGATCTGATGTGGGGGAATATGCCCTCTTCCATGCCGATCAAGAACACCACGGGATACTCAAGGCCCTTGGCCGAGTGCAGTGTCATCAGGGTGAGCTGGGAGTCCTCAGTCATCTCATCGGTGTCCGACACCAGGCTGACCAACTCCAAAAAGTCGCTCACGTTCTCGCTCTCGGTGGCCGCAGTAATCAGCTCGTCGAGGTTCTCCAACCGGCCCTGGGCCTGCACGCTCGCCTCGGTGTTCCCCGTGGTCTCGCTGGCCGCCTCGGCCTCCAACTGATCGAGATAGCCGCTTTTCTCCAGCAAGTGCTCCAGCACCGCAGCCGGCTCTCCATCGAGGCGTTCCCGGGCGTCGGCGATCACATTCAAGAACGTCTGAATGCCGCTCAGCGCCCGACCCTTGACCCCGGTCTCGGCCGCGTGTCCCAGGGCATCCATCAGCGTCAGGCCGTGGGATTCTGCCCACGCCTCCAGCTTGGTCACCGAACCGTCGCCCACTCCCCTCTTGGGGGTGTTCAGCACCCGGCGCAGGCTCACTGCGTCGCCGGGGTTGACCGTCACCCGCAGATAGGCCAACGCATCCTTTACCTCCCGGCGGTCGTAGAACCGGGTGCCGCCGATGAGCTGGTAGGGCACCCCGGCCTCCATCAGCAGCTCTTCCACCACTCGGCTCTGGGCATTGGTTCGGTAGAAGACGGCCATCTCATCCCAGCGGTGCTGCTCGTCGTCGTGGAGCCGGAACGCCTCCCGCACCACCCAGCGGGCCTCCTCGTACTCGTCGGAGGCGCAGAAGCGGACGATGCGCTCGCCGTCGGATTGGTCGGACCACAGGTTCTTGGGCTTGCGGCCCAGGTTGTTGGCGATCACCGCGTTGGCCGCGCTCAAGATGCGCTGGGTGGAGCGATAGTTCTGCTCCAACAGAACCACGGTGGCATCCTCGAAGGCCCGCTCGAACTCCAGAATGTTGCGGATGTCGGCCCCCCGGAAGCGGTACACCGACTGGTCGGCGTCACCCACCACGAACACGTTGCGGTGCTCTCGGCCCAGCAGCAGCACGAGCTGGTTCTGCACACTGTTGGTGTCCTGGTATTCGTCCACCAGCACGTGCTCGAAGCGGCGGCGGTACCGGTCGAGCACGTCGGGCTGTTGGCGGAACAGGTTCACGGTGGTGCCCAGCAGGTCGTCGAAGTCCATGGCCCCAGCCCGGCGGAGCCGCTGCTGGTACTCGTCGTAGATCTCGCCGATGCGGCGCTCGAACACGTTGGCCGCCCGGTCTTTGTACTGGGACACGCCGATCATCTCGTTCTTGGCCGCGCTGATGGCGGCGTGAATCGACCGGGGGGGCATCTGCCTGGGGTCGAAGCCGAAATCGTTGAGGATGTAGCGGGTGAGCCGCACCGAGTCGGCTTGGTCGTAGATGGTGAAGCTGGAGGGGAAGTCGATGGCCTCGTGCTCGTAGCGCAGGATGCGGGCGCAGGCGGAGTGGAAGGTGCTCACCCACATCTTGTCGGCCACCGGGCCCACCAGGGCGCCCACCCGGTGCTTCATCTCCTGGGCCGCCTTGTTGGTGAAGGTGATGGCCAGGAGGGCGAACGGGGAAATGCCCAGTTCATCTATGAGGTAGGCGATGCGGTGGGTGAGCACTCGGGTCTTGCCCGACCCGGCCCCGGCGACTACCAGAATGGGGCCGCCGGGATGGGTGACCGCGTCGATCTGGGCCGGGTTCAGCCCCTCTGTGAGCGCGGTAGCGGACATCTAGCCAACACTACCGACCACCATCTTGCGAGCAGCAGCTACATCACGAAGCTCTGGGCCACAAACACGCCCCACACGCTCAGTATGAATGCAGCCAAACTCCCGTAGTGCAGTCGGGCCTGACGAGCCAGCTTCGTCTCCATGAAACTCCGCATCTCTGCAAACCCGGCATTGGTTTCGGCCCGCAGGGCTGCAAACTCAGCCTTGGTCTCAGCCCTCAGGATCTCAAGGTCGGCCCTCAGGATCTCAAGGTCGGCCTTGGTTGCCAGCTGGTCTCGGCCATCGGGCAGCACGCACGCCATTAGCGTCTCCGCCGCCTCTTTGCCGATCGCATCCGTCAACTTTCCCACCAGCTCCATCCGCTCGGCTTCGCTCACCGGCATCTCGATGCTCCTTCACTTACAGAATTAGGAAGGGCACCCATTGAAGCCGGCGCCGAAAGCTAACCAACCCTACCCCGTCCAGCGTCAATTGCAACCGTCTGATTCTCCCCATGGGTGGATTTTCTGCGCGTACCTCCACAGGTAGGGTGCGGGCGATGGGCAGGTTTCGGTTTGGGGTGCAGGCTCGGGGGCTGACTGACGCTGAGGGGTGGCGGGAGATGGCTCGGCGGGCCGAAGGCCTGGGATACGACGTCTTCTGCATGCCCGACCATTTCGACCAGGGTCCGGCGCCGATGGTTGCGCTGGCCTTCGCCGCGGAGTCCACCACCACGCTGCGGTTGGGGACCATGGTGCTGGCCAACGATTTCCGCCACCCGGCAGCACTGGCCAAAGAGGCGGCCACGCTGGATGTGCTGTCCGGCGGGCGGTTCGAGTTGGGCATCGGAGCCGGGTGGCAAACCAGCGACTACCACAGCACCGGCATCGCCATGGACCGGCCCGGCGTGCGAATCGAGCGCCTGGGCGAGGCGGTGGCCATCATCAAGGGGTTGCTCGCCGGTGAGACGGTCACGTTCTCGGGCCAGCACTACTCCATCGAAGAGCTTGAGGGGCTGCCCGAACCGGCCCGGCCGGGAGGCCCGCCGCTCTTCGTGGCCGGCGGCTCAGAACGGGTACTGCGATTGGCCGCCCGAACGGCCGACATCGTGGGAGTGAACCCCAATATGGCTGCCGGGGTCATCGACAACCGGGTGGGGCCCTCGGCCACCACCGAGGCCACCGCCACCAAGATCGACTGGATCCGCGAGAGCGCCGGAGAGCGGTTCGACGGCCTGGAACTGCACTCCCGGGTCCATGTGGCCAGAGTTACCGACGACAAGCAGAGCTTTGCCGGGGCGCTGGCCCCGGCGCTGGGTTTGGACACCGACCAGGCGCTGGCCTCGCCTCACAGCCTGATCGGGACAGTGGACGAGGTGGTGGACAAGCTGGTTCACCAGCGAGAGGAGTTGGGCATCAGCTACATCGGCCTGTCGATCGAATCCATGGAGGAATTGGCCCCAGTGGTGGCCCGCCTGGCTGGAACCTGACCTTCCCTTGTCGGTAATCCGATCAAGACCATTAGTGTTAATTCCCCTATGTCTGAGGTGGAAGTGACTGCGGAAGAACCTGCGGTCGAGCTTGAACCTGCCGCGGAGCCAGAACCCGTAGTTGAAGAACCCGAACCCGCCGCCGAAGAACCCGACACCGAAGCCGCAGCCGAAGAACCCCAAGTCGAACCCGAGGCCGAACCCGCCGCCGAAGAACCCGACACCGAAGCCGCTGCCGACCCGAAGCCGGAGGCGCCGCCGGGGGAGCCGGCGTCGCCTACGGTGGATGGGTTGACCGGGGGGACCATTGTGTCCGGGACGGTGAAGACCAAGGCCGCCCATGAAATAGAGCTCGATCTGGGCGGCGGGCGCATCGGGGTCATCAGCCAGCGCTACTGGGGCGACGACCCGGCGGCCGACCTTACCCAGCAGTGCGTGCTGGGCGAGGTGGTCAACGCCGCCGTG
>JAJEDQ010000084.1 GCA_022821445.1 Acidimicrobiia bacterium
TGGGCCACGGTGCCGTCGGGAGCGATGACAACCACCGCTCGGGCGGTGAGGCCGGACAGGGGGCCGTCGACCATCTCCACGCCGTAGTCGCCCAAGAATTCCCGGTTGCGGAAAATGGAGCCGATGGTCACGTTCTCGATGCCCTCGGCCCCGCAGAACCGGGACCCGGCGAAAGGCAGGTCCATGGAAGCGCAGACCATGGTGGTGTTGTCGAGACTGGCGGCCCGCTCGTTGAAGGTCCGCACGCTGGCCTGGCACACCCCGGTGTCGATGCTGGGGAATATGTTGAGCACCACGCTGCGGCCGGCCAGTCCCTCCAGCGTGACCGGGGCCAAGTCGCCGCCGGTCAGCGTGAACGCCGGCGCCGCCGACCCCACCGCCGGGAGGTCGCCGCCGGTGTTGATTGTCGAGTCTCCGAATGTGGTCTGTCCCATAGCCGTTTTGTACCACCCCAGCGGATGGGATTCGTTGCCGGGGAGGGTGATTGTGCCGGATTCGTTGGCGGGAGGTCTGCTTTGAGGTGGGATTGCGGCCAAGCTGTCAGAGCCCGCTCCTACAATCAGACCGTGGCCCCTGCTGAGCACCGAGACGAGAAAGCGCTGAACGCGGCCATTGCCGCGGCCATCGGGCGATGCCATCCGCAGTCGGTGGTGGAGGCAGAGCGGGCCAGCAAGCTAGTCGGCTCAGCCAAGCAGCCCGATATCACGGTGGGTGCGCCGGGCCGAGAGCGAGTTCTCGTGGAGAACAAGTACGCAGGAGTTTCTCCCCGCGCTTTGGAGCAGCAATGTCTGGGACACTTCGGAACGCTTTGGGCTGAGGATGATCGCCCGGTAAGGGTCGTTGTGGGGATGAGGAGTCCCGAGCGGCTTGACCAGTTCTCTGATGAGGATTTGGCACGGGGCGCTTTCACCGAGATCACGTTCCAATGGGCCATGTGGTCGGCGGACGGCGATGATACCCCGGTTAGGTTCCCTGAGTCGGGATGGCTTGAGGGCAGGATCGCCGAGCTCGCCGCATTTGTTGACCGGGCGGGGGCCGATGGCACCGATGCCAGTTCCCTGGCTGAATTAGTGCAGATGCGTCTGACTGCTGCGGCAGCTCAGGCTACTGATGGGGTGGGCACCTCCGAAGCCTTTGGAAAGGTGCTGGATCAAGAACCAGGCGAGCAAACCAACCGCATGGCGATGGCGATCTTGTTCAACGCCGTGCTGTTCCAGTTCCATATTGCGAGACATCATCCGGAGATTCCAACGCCGTCGCAGATGATGGCCGACAACGAACTGGATCAGCTCCAGGTGCTGGAAATGTGGCAGGAGATTTTGGAGGTGAACTACTGGCCAATTTTCGGGGTAAGTCGCAAGTTGCTGAGGGCTGTGAACAGTTTCGTGGGCGCCAAACGCGCGCTGGAGATCTTGTGTCGAACCGCGGGAGGAATAGTCGACGACCCGAACTCGTCTGGCCTGGTTGGACGGCTATTCGGAGAGTTGATCGGCGATCGCAAATTCTTGGCCACCTTCTACACCCGCCCCGCGTCGGCAGCTTTGTTGGCCGAGTTGGCGGTTGAGCGCCTCGATGTGGACTGGTCCGACCCTGAGGCCATTGCCAGGTTGCGAGTGGGTGACATGGCCTGTGGAACCGGGGCTCTGCTGACCGCGGTGTATCGCCGAATTGTCGAGCGGTACCGGGTTGAGGGCGGTGACGACGCCGACATACACCGACCGCTCATTGAAGAAGTGATGATCGGCTGCGACATCATGGCCGCTGCCGTGCATCTCACTGCCGCCCGGCTTTCAGGAGAGCGTCCCGATATCGACTACACCAGTACCAAGACGTGGGTGATGCCCTACGGGAAGGCAGCCGATGCCGAAGGCGTTATCGGATACCGGATCGGGGCGCTAGATCTTCTCCACTCAAACAAGCGATTTGCCCTCTGGGGGGACGGGACCATAGAGGCTGCTGCACAGGGTGAAGATGCGCTGGCTGTCGCTGATATTCCCGCAGAGTCGTTGGATATCGCCATCATGAATCCTCCGTTCACCCGGCCCACCAACCATGAGGCTGCTCACGCCGATGTGCCCAATCCGGCGTTTGCGGGGCTGGGAAATGACCCGAATGACCAGAAAGCGATGGCAGACATCCTTGCCGGAAACATTGGGCTCATCAACGGCCAGAAGGCGAGTCACGGCAACGCGGGGATCGCCTCGAATTTCATCGATTTGGCTCACGCCAAACTCAAGCCCGGCGGCGTGCTGGCCTTGATCGTGCCCGCCTCATTGGTCTCCGGCGCGGCGTGGAAAGCAGCGCGGAAACTCTTGTCTGCCCACTACCGGGACATAAACGTCATATCGATTTCTGATCACGGTGAGGAAGCGTCTGAAGGCCGCGCGTTCTCGGCGGACACCGGAATGGCCGAAGTGATCGTTGTGGCGGTCAAACAGGTCCGTCCGGTGTCTAGTGCGGAACTCGATATCAAATACACCATGCTGAGTGAGCGACCAGACACTCCGGTCACTGGAATCGAAGTCGCCCATGCCATCAAGGCTGACGTTGAGAATGTTGAAATGCTCATGGTTGGAAGTCACCGTGCCGGGATCAGCGCCTTTTCGCTGCTCGGCGGGGAGATGAGAGGCCAACCCATCGGGGTTGCCAGTGCTGGAGTGATGATCGCCGCTTCTGAGCTAAAAACCAGCCAGCTGATACTGCCTCGGCATCGAGCCGTGAAGGTTCCCATTGTCCCATTGGGCCAGTTGGGTGATCGCGGTCCGGTTCACAGAGACATCTCCGGACGAACCCCTGAGGGCTCTTCTCGGGGGCCGTTCGACGTTCAGAAGCTGTCCGACCGCGCCACATTCGAGCTTTCGAGTTGGCCCATGCTCTGGTCGCACGACCACCGGGCCGAGACCACCATGCGCGTGTTGCCATGCTCAGAGGGAATTGAGCGGCCTGGGATGAGGGAGTTCGCCATTGTGGTGTGGGAGGGCCGTCCGGACAGGGGGGAGCATTCGATCGCTGGGGCTACTCGCTTGCACATCAACGCTGACTTTCGGGTGAACTCCCAGCCGATGGCAGCCTGTATGACCCCAGCACCGGCTATCGGCGGGCGGGCGTGGCCGTCGTTCCAGCCGACGGCAGACGATGAGATCGAAAATGAGAACTGGGAGAAGGCAATCTGCGTGTGGTTGAACAGCACTCTTGGGCTGCTCGGGCGCTGGTGGGTTTCCAACCGGCAGCAGAAGGGCCGGGCCAACCTCACGGTAACCACCATGGGCAGCATTCCCGCGTTGGACTTGAGGGCAGTCTCAGTCGAACAGGTTCAGGCACTGGCCGCGGTGTTCGACCGGTTTGAAAACAAGTCCATGCTTCCCGCCAATGAGGCTTATCGAGATGAAGTCCGCCAGGAATTGGATCAAGCGGTGCTGGTCGGGGTGCTCGGGCTTCCCGACTCTGTCTTGGATCCTTTGACAACCTTGCGCTTGCAGTGGTGCTCGGAGCCTTCCGTTCACGGAAACAAGAAGACCCGGCCTTGAATCGGCAACTCAGCTAGCAGAGCCCCAGTCGAGCGGCGCGGACGAGGTTTTGTCGGGCGGTTTGTAGGTGGGCTTGGTCGATTAGGCGGGCTTCGTAGCGGAAGGCGCCGATGCCTTGGGCCTCGTGCTCCGCGACGGCGGCGATGAGGCGGTGCCAGGCGTCGATCTCCTCGGGGGCGGGGGAGAAGATCTGGTTGACGATCGGGATGTGGGTGGGGTGGATGATCATCATTCCCTCGTAGCCGAGTTGGCGGGTTTGGGCGGAGAACTGAGCAAGGCCGTCGAGGTCGTCGACGGCGCCCCACAGGCCGGACAGCGGGTTGGGCACTCCGGCGGCCCGCACGTCGATCAGCACCTTTTGGCGCAAGTACAGGGTTTCGGTGCCTTCAGGAGTCCACTGGAATCCCACCGAGCGTCCCAGATCGCCGTGTCGGCCGGTGGCCCCGCCCATGTAGGCCACCCGACCGGAGGCGGTGGCCAGCTCGTAGGCCTGGCGCACGGCCGAGGCGGTCTCCACCAGGGGCATGATGAGGGTGCTGGTTCCGTCGAGGGCATCGTGGGTGATGGACACCTCGTCAGGATGGGCGACCTGAGGAAGCATCACCGCGGTGAGCGAGGGGTGAAGGCACGCCTCAATATCGGGTGCGAAATCGTCGGTGCCCACAGCGGAGGCCCTCACGAACACTGCGGGCTGATCAGGGTTGTGCGATTCCAGCGCCTGGGCGACGTTGGCCCGGGCCTCAGCGGCGGTGCCCCGGGTAATGGCGCTCTCCAGGTCGAACACCACCCCGTCGGCCTCTGAGGCCAGCGCCTTTTGCATTCGATCTGGCCGGTTGGCGGGAACGAACAACAGACTGCGAATTGGTGGCGGATCAGGCAGCATGGGCCGGGTCAGATCCCCTCGGCTTCTACCTCTTCGCGGCTGACGCCCAACACGAACAGCACGGCGTCGAGGTAGGGGACGCTCACCGCGGTCTCCACGGCCTGGCGGACTTTGGGCTTGGCGTTGAAGGCGATGCCCAGCCCGGCCGCGGTGAGCATGTCGATATCGTTGGCGCCGTCGCCCACCGCGACCACCTGCTCGGAAGACACCCCCTCGGCGGCGGCGATCTCGTGGAGAATCTCAGCTTTGCGACCCCGGTCCACGATCGGACCCTCCAGGTTCCCGGTGAGCTTGCCGTCGACCATTTCCAGCGTGTTGGCGTAGGCGTAGTCGAGATCGAAATCCTTCTTCAGCCGATTGCAGAACCGGGTGAAGCCGCCGCTCACGATGGCAATGGTGAAGCCCAGCCGTTGAAGGGTGGTGAGGAAAGTGCGGGCGCCGGGGGTGAGAGTGACCTGATCCCATACCCGCTCCAAGGCAGGCTCGTCCAACCCGGCCAGCAGGCGAACCCGGTCTCGCAGGGCGGTCTCGAAGTCGATCTCCCCCCGCATGGCCTGCTCAGTCAGCTTCTGACACACCTCCACGCAACCCGCCTCGGCGGCCAGCAGGTCGATCATCTCATCTTGAATGAGGGTGGAGTCCACATCGAGCAGGGCCACCCGTTTGGCCCGCCGGGCCAGACCCTCCCGCTGGACGGCCACATCGAATTCGGGGTTGGCCCCGGCTACTGATAGGAGGTTGCGCCGGATGGCGTCAGCGTCGCCTCCCTCCACGAGCAATTCGTAGCTGTAGATGGGATAACGGGATAGGCGCACAATGCGGTTGATGTTGCCGCCTCCCTCGGCTATGGCCGTGGCGGTGGTGGCCAACATCGCCGGGGTCAGCTCCCGGCCCAGCACAGTGACGGCGTAGGCGCCGCCATGGGCGGTGGGGGTGGGATCGACCACGTCGAACTCCACGGCGACCTTCTGCTCCCAGCCGAAAAGCAGCAGGTCTTTGAGCAGGTCTTGACCGCGAGGAACCTCCATCACGATGCCCAGGGTGAGCTGGCGGCGGATGACCACATGCTCCACGTCTTGGATTTGGGCCCCGCCGGCGGTCAGCACGTTGAGCAGAGCGGCGAACAGCCCGGGGCGGTCGGGTCCGGAGACTCGGAGCAGGATTACCTGGAAGGCCACACCACTATGAGTCGGTCAGCCGTCCAGGCCGAAACTCAGCCGTGCTGGAGCTTGATCTCGATGTCGACGCCCGCGGGCAGGTCCAGCCTCTGGAGGGAGTCCACGGTCTTGGGACCGGGATCCACGATGTCGAGCAAGCGCTTGTGGATGCGGATCTCGAAGTGCTCGCGGCTGTCCTTGTCTTTGTGGGGCGACCGGATCACGGTGAAGCGGTGCTTTTCGGTGGGCAGCGGAACAGGTCCCCGCAGATCGGCCTGAGTTCGCTTGACCGTCTCCACGATCTTCTTCGTGGACTGGTCGATGATCTCGTGATCGTAGGCCTTCAGCCGAATGCGGATCTTCTGTCCTGCCGCCATGAGAGCTACTTGACGATCTTGGTGACGGTGCCCGCACCCACGGTGCGGCCACCCTCGCGGATGGCGAAGCGCAGTCCCTCGTCCATGGCAATGGGGGCGATCAAGTCCACGACCATCTCCGTGTTGTCGCCGGGCATGCACATCTCGGTGCCCTCGGGCAGGGCGATGGTGCCGGTGACGTCGGTGGTGCGGAAGTAGAACTGGGGCCGGTAGTTGCTGAAGAACGGCTTGTGGCGCCCGCCCTCTTCCTTGGTCAGCACATAGACCTGGGCTTCGAAATTGGTGTGGGGGGTGATGGAGCCGGGCTTGGCCAGCACCTGGCCCCGCTGGACCTCGTCCTTGTCGGTGCCCCGCAGCAGGGCGCCGATGTTGTCGCCGGCGCGGCCCTCGTCAAGCAGCTTGCGGAACATCTCCACCCCGGTACACACCGTCTCCTCGGTGTCCCGGATGCCGACTATCTCCACCTTGTCGCCGGTGTTGACGATGCCCTGCTCCACCCGACCGGTGACCACGGTGCCCCGTCCGGTGATTGAGAACACGTCCTCGATGGGCATCAGGAAGGGCTTGTCCACATCCCGCTCGGGCTCCTCAATGTAGGAGTCCACCTGCTCCATCAGGTCGATCACCTGCTGGGCGGCGTCGGCGTCGCCGTCGAGGGCTTTGAGCGCTGACACCGGCATCACCGGGATGTCGTCGCCGGGGAAGTCGTACTCGTTGAGCAGCTCCCTCACCTCGAGCTCCACCAGCTCCAACAGCTCCTCGTCGTCGACCATGTCGACCTTGTTCAGGGCTACCACGATGGCGGGCACGCCCACCTGGCGGGCCAGCAGCACGTGCTCCCGGGTCTGGGGCATGGGGCCGTCGGCAGCAGACACCACCAAGATGGCACCGTCCACCTGGGCCGCGCCGGTGATCATGTTCTTGATGTAGTCGGCGTGGCCGGGCATATCGACGTGGGCGTAGTGGCGATTGGAGGTCTCGTACTCCACATGGGCCACGTTGATCGTGATGCCCCGCTCCCGCTCTTCGGGGGCCTTGTCGATGTTGTCGAACTCGGTGAACTGCGTGGTGGTGGGATCGGCCTCCGACAGCACCTTGGTTATTGCCGCGGTCAGGGTGGTTTTGCCGTGGTCGATGTGGCCCATCGTGCCCACGTTCAAGTGCGGCTTGGTGCGCTCGAATGTCTCTTTAGCCATTTTTCATCCTCCGAAAACGGGCTCTTTTGCCCCTGAATTATTCGCCCCGAATGCGGGCGACGATCTCCTCTTGCACCTTTGCAGGCGCCTGCCGGTAGGTGTCGAACTGCATGGTGTGCGTTGCACGCCCCTGTGTTCGCGACCGGAGTTCGGTAGCGTACCCGAACATTTCCGATAGTGGCACATGGGCCTTGACAATTTGTTCACGGCCCCGCTGCTCCATGCTGTCGATCTTGCCCCGTCGACCGTTCAAGTCGCCGATCACATCGCCCATGTACTCCTCGGGGGTCACCACATCGACGGCCATGATCGGTTCCAGCATGACGGGCTTGGCCTGGCGGGAGGCCTCGCGGAAGGCGGCGGTGGCCGCGATCTTGAAGGCCATATCTGAGGAGTCCACGTCGTGGTGCTTGCCGTCGGTGAGGGTTACCTTGAGATCGACCACCGGGAAACCGGCCAGAGGCCCGGTGGTCATGGCGTCTTGCATACCGCTGTCCACGGCCGGGATGTACTCCTTGGGGATGCGACCGCCACTGACCTCGCTGGCGAACTCGTAGCCCTTGCCGGGGTCGTTCGGCTCCAGGTTGAAGGTGATCTCGGCGTACTGGCCCGAGCCGCCGGTCTGCTTCTTGTGGGTATAGGTGAACTTGGATACCGCCACGGAGACGGTCTCCCGGTAGGCCACCTGGGGCTTGCCCACCGAGGCGTCCACGTTGAATTCCCGCAGCATCCGCTCTACCAGCACCTCGAGGTGCAGCTCGCCCATACCGGCGATGAGGGTTTGCGCGGTTTCCTCGTCGGTGCGGACCTGGAAAGTGGGGTCCTCCTCGGCCAGGGCCGACATGGCCTTGCCCAGCTTGTCCTGGTCGGCTTTGGTCCGGGGTTCCACCGCCACCTGGATCACCGGGTCGGGGAAGTCCATCTGCTCCAGCTCGATGGGATGGTTGGGGTGGGTCAGGGTGTCGCCGGTGCGCACGTCCTTGAGGCCGATACCGGCCACGATGTCGCCGGCCCGGACGACGTCGAGGTCTTCCCGGTCGTTGGCGTGCATCTCCAGGATGCGCCCTATCCGCTCCTTGCGTCCGGTGCGGGGGTTGACCGCCTGACCGCCCTTTTCCAGCTGGCCGCTGTACACCCGGAAGTAGGTGAGCTTGCCCACGTGGGGGTCGCTCATGATCTTGAATGCCAACGCGCTGAACGGGGCCTCGTCATCGGTGGGCCGTTCGCACTCTTCCCCCTTGTGGGTGCCCTTGACCGCGGGGACGTCCAGAGGAGAGGGGAGGTATTCGATGATCGCGTCCAGCAGCGGCTGCACGCCCTTGTTCTTGAAGGCCGACCCGCACAGCACCGGCACGATGTCCAGCGACAGGGTGCAGGTTCGCAGCGACGCCCGCAGATCGGCGGGCGTGATCGAGTCCTCGTCTTCGATGTACTTCTCCAACAGGTTCTCGTCGAACTGGGTGAGCAGGTCGATGAGCTCGAGGCGAGCCTCCTCGGCTTTGTCCTTGAGATCGTCGGGGATTTCGGTGACATCCCAGGTCGCGCCCAAGTCGTCGCCCCGCCACACCAGACCATGCATCTCCACCAGGTCGACCACGCCGAGCAGGTCGGCTTCGATCCCGATGGGAAGCTGCACTATGGCGGTATTGGCCCGCAGCCGCTCGGTAATGGTGAGCACGGCGCGCTCGAAGTTGGCGCCGGTGCGGTCGAGCTTGTTGATGAAGCAGATCCGGGGGACGCCGTACTTGTTAGCCTGGCGCCACACCGTTTCCGACTGGGGCTCCACCCCGGCCACACCGTCGAACAGGGCCACCGCGCCGTCCAGCACCCGCAGGGAGCGTTCCACCTCCATGGTGAAATCCACATGGCCGGGGGTGTCGATGATGTTGATCCGGTGCCCGGCCCACTCCGCAGTGGTGGCGGCCGAGGTGATGGTGATGCCCCGCTCTTGTTCTTGCTCCATCCAGTCCATGGTGGCGGCGCCGTCGTGGACCTCCCCGAGTTTGTAGGCCTTGCCGGTGTAGTAGAGGATGCGCTCGGTACACGTGGTTTTGCCCGCGTCAATGTGGGCCATGATGCCAATGTTGCGGGTCTTTTCCAACGGGTGACGAGACATGTCGCTCAGGGGGTAAAGCCGCTTACCAGCGGTAATGGGCGAAGGCCCGGTTCGACTCTGCCATCTTGTGCAAGTCGTCGCGCCGTTTCACCGACGCACCCAGGCCATTGGAGGCATCCAGGATTTCGTTGGCCAACCGATCCATCATCGTGCGCTCACGCCGCTCTCGGGCGTGGTTGACGATCCATCGGATAGCCAGGGTGTTCGCCCGTCGAGGGCGAACGTCCACGGGGACTTGATAGGTGGCGCCGCCTACTCGGCGGCTGCGCACCTCAAGTTGGGGCCGCACGTTGTCCACGGCTCGCTTCAGGGTGCCCAGCGGCTCGGCGCTGGTCTTCTCCTCCACGATGTCGAGTGCGCCGTACACAATTCGCTCTGCGGTGGAGCGCTTGCCCCGCTGCAGGATCTTGTTGACGAACTGGGTGACGAGCAAAGAGTCGTAGACCGGGTCGTTGGGAAGGTCGCGTCGCCCCGCCGGGCCCTTGCGCGGCATGACTAGGCCTCTCCCTCAGTGCCGTAGGAATCGCCGAACACCTTATGCGTCCTTCTTGGCGCCGTAGCGGCTGCGGGCCTGACGGCGGTCGGTGACTCCCGACGTGTCGAGGGTGCCGCGGATGATCTTGTAGCGGACGCCGGGCAGGTCGCGAACTCGACCGCCGCGCACCAGCACGATGGAGTGCTCCTGGAGGTTGTGCCCCTCTCCGGGAATGTAGGCGGTGACCTCCATTCCGCTGGTCAAGCGGACGCGGGCCACTCGCCGGAGTGCGGAGTTCGGCTTCTTCGGGGTTGTTGTGTAAACCCGGGTGCAGACCCCCCGTCGCTGGGGCGCGCCCTTGAGAGCCGGCGTCTTCTCCTTGCGGAATTTGGACTGGCGACCTTTGCGCACCAGCTGCTGAATTGTGGGCACACCACTTCCTAGGGCTGATTGGAACAAGATTGAGGGCGCAGCAAAGGCCGCGCTCCAAGTTTAAGTCTAGGTGCCTATGTTCCCCATCGGCAACACGTCGGCTTCCTTGGCGTCGGCCGATGCGGCCCACTGGGCAAACTGATCTGCCAGGTCAACATCGTCGTCAGCGGAGGTGTAGTACTCCATCGGGGTGTAATCGGGAGCGTGGGTGGCGATCTCCCGGTACATCTCCATGCCGGTCCCGGCGGGGATCAGCTTGCCGATGATGATGTTCTCCTTGAGGCCGATGAGACCGTCTTGACGGGACTCGATGGCCGCCTCGGTCAGCACTCGAGTGGTTTCCTGGAACGACGCGGCCGATAGCCAGGAGTCGGTGGCCAGGGAGGCCTTGGTGATCCCCATCAGCTCAGGCCGCCCCTCAGCGGGGCGCTTGCCCTCTTGGGCCAGGGTGCGATTCACGTTGGTGAACACCTGGGAGTCCACCCGCTCGCCGGGCAGGAAATCGGAGTCTCCCGGTTCCTGGATGGCCACTCGACGGGTCATCTGGCGGACGATCAGCTCGATGTGCTTGTCGTGGATGGAAACGCCTTGGTCCCGGTACACCCGCTGCACCTCGTCTACCAGGTATTGCTGGGTTTCCCGCACCCCGCGGATCTCGAGGAGCTCCTTGGGGTCGCGCGGCCCGTCGGCTTGGGCGACCGGATCGCCGGCCGACACTTCTTGGCCCTCGACCACCGCCAGCTTCCAGGCCGGGTCGATCACGACGGACCACTCGGCGCCGTCGTCGCCCACCACGGCCAGCCGGCTGGCCCTGCCGTCCTCCTCGTTGATGCGGACCACGCCGGAAATCCGAGTCAGCTCGGCCTTGCCCTTGGGCGTACGGGCCTCGAACAGCTCCACAACTCGGGGCAGACCGCCGGCGATGTCTTTGCCGGCCACGCCGCCGGTGTGGAAGGTCCGCATGGTGAGCTGGGTACCCGGCTCACCGATGGACTGGGCGGCGATCACGCCGACGGCCTCGCCCACCTCGATGGGCTGGCCGGTGGCCAAGGAGAGTCCGTAGGAGGCGCGGCTGATCCCCACCTCGGAGTCATCAGTGAGGGGGGACATCACTCGGACCCTCGTCACCGTGGGATCGTCGCGAAGTCGGGCCATCTCCTCGTCGCCGACGATGATGCCCTGCTCCAGCACTGTGCCGTCGTTCAGGGTCACGTCATCAGCCAGTGTGCGGCTGAACAGGCGGGTTTCCAAGTAGGTGCGCTTGCCCGGCTGGTCGGGCATGATGTCCTCGATCCAGATGCCGCGAATCGGCCCTCCGGATTCGACCGGATCGCGCTCGTTGATGATGACCTCTTGGGCGACATCGACCAGTCGGCGAGTGAGATAGCCGGAGTCAGCGGTGCGCAGCGCGGTGTCCACCAAGCCCTTTCGGGCACCAGGAGTGGCGATGAAGTATTCGAGCATCGCCAGACCCTCGCGGAAGTTGCTCTTGATGGGACGGGGGATCATGTCGCCACGGGGGTTGGCCACGAGGCCCCGCATGCCCGCGATCTGGCGGACCTGCATCATGTTGCCCCGGGCGCCGGATCCCACCATCATGTCGATGGGGTTGAACTTCTCAGACTGGAGCACCGCCTCCATGCGCTGACGCACCATCTCGGTGGCCTCAGTCCAGATCTCAACCTCTTTCTGGCGGCGCTCACCGTCGGTGATGATGCCCCGTCGGAATTGGTTTTCGACCTTGTCGGCTTCCTTCTCGTAGCGGTCAAGGATGTTCTTCTTGTCGTGGGGGACCTTGATGTCGTCCACCGACACGGTGAGCCCAGACTGGCTGGCGTACTCGAAGCTCAGGTTCTTCAGAGCATCGAGGCTGCGGGCCACAACTTCCTTGGGGTACTGCTGGGCCAGCTTGTCCACGATGGCGGTGATGTCCCGCTTGGTAGCCACCTGGTTCACATAGGGGAAGTCGTCGGGCAGCGTGCTGTTGAACAGCGCCCGGCCCACCGTGGTGGGCGTGTAGGTGGCGGCATCGCCGTTGGCCGGGGTTTCTACCAGCTCGGAGATGCGGTACTCGATGCGGGCGTGAAGAGCGACCTCGCCGCCTTCGTAGGCCCGCTCGATCTGGTGCTGGTGGCGAAAAACCCGCCCCTCGCCCAGCGCTCCCTCCACTTCCTCAGTGAGGTAGTAGGCCCCGATGATCATGTCCTGGCCGGGCGTGACCAGAGGACGACCGTGAGCGGGGCTCAGCACGTTGTTGGCCGAGAGCATCAGCACTCGGGCCTCGGCTTGGGCCTGGGCCGACAGCGGCAGGTGAACTGCCATCTGGTCGCCGTCGAAGTCGGCGTTGAAGGCGGTGCATACCAGCGGGTGGATCTGAATGGCCTTGCCCTCCACCAGCACGGGCTCGAACGCCTGGATGCCGAGGCGGTGCAGGGTGGGGGCTCGGTTCAGCAGCACAGGATGCTCTTGGATGACCTCGTCGAGCACGTCCCACACCTGGGGACGGCGGCGCTCAACCATCCGCTTGGCCGACTTGATGTTCTGGGCCAAGTCTTCTTCTACCAGCTTCTTCATGACAAAGGGCTTGAACAGCTCCAAGGCCATGAGCTTGGGCAGGCCGCACTGGTGCAGCTTGAGGGTGGGGCCGACCACGATGACCGAACGGCCGGAGTAGTCAACCCGCTTGCCCAAGAGGTTCTGGCGGAAGCGGCCCTGCTTGCCCTTGAGCATGTCGGACAGCGACTTGAGGGGCCGGTTGCCCGGGCCGGTCACTGGACGTCCCCGGCGGCCGTTGTCGAACAGGGCGTCGACGGCCTCCTGGAGCATCCGCTTTTCGTTGTTGACGATGATCTCGGGGGCTCCGAGGTCGAGCAGGCGCTTTAGCCGGTTGTTCCGGTTGATGACCCGCCGGTAGAGGTCGTTCAGGTCTGAGGTGGCGAAGCGGCCGCCGTCCAGCTGCACCATGGGGCGCAGTTCGGGGGGGATGACGGGGACGGCGTCCAGGATCATGGCCCGGGGGTCGTTGATGCGCCGGCCGTGTTGGTCGCGCCGATTGAACGCCGACACGATCTTCAACCGCTTGATGGCCTTCTGCTCGCGCTGCTGGGACAGCTTCTTCTGGCCCTCAGGGGGGTCGAGCTGCTCCCGGAGCTTGCGCTCCTCCTCGTCGAGATCCACGCTGTCGATGAGGGTGGCGATGACCGCCGCCCCCATGCCGCCGGAGAACAGCTCGCCGTAGCGTTCCTCCATCTCCCGCCACAGCTCTTCGTCCTCCACGATCTTGCGGGGGAACAGGCTGGAGAACTCCTCGAAAGCCCGCTCGACCATCTCGATTTCCTCGGCGTACTCCTCTTCCAGGGCTAGCAGGTCTTTCTCAGCCGCCTTCTGCCGCTTGTCCAGATCCCTGGCATCGGAGGTCTCCACCTCGGCGAGCTCGGCCTCCAGCTCGGCCATGCGTTCGTCGCGCCGCTCTTGATGCTCCTCGCGGATGGCCTCGATCTCCTCGTGCATTTCCCGCTCGAGTTCGGGAAGCCGCTTGTGGCGCTCCTCGTCGTCCACCTCGGTAACCAAGTTGGCCGCGAAGTAGATGACTTTCTCGAGCTGCTTGGCCTTCAACTCCTCCTTGGGCTCGGTGCCCATGAGCAGATAGGCCAACCACGACCTTGTGCCCCGCAGATACCAGATGTGCACCGCGGGAGCGGCGAGTTCGATGTGGCCCATCCGATCCCGGCGCACCTTGGAGCGGGTCACCTCCACGCCGCACCGCTCGCAGATGATGCCCTTGAAGCGGATGCGCTTGTACTTGCCGCAGTAGCACTCCCAGTCCTTGGTGGGCCCGAAGATCTTCTCGCAGAACAGGCCGTCCTTTTCGGGGCGAAGCGTGCGGTAGTTGATGGTCTCGGGCTTCTTCACCTCGCCGTTGGACCATGTCCGAATGGCATCGGCGGTGGCCAGCCCGATGGAGAGCTGGTCGAATGCGTTGACGTCCAACATCTAGAAGCTCCTCCCGATGACGCGGCGCTCGTCTTCGTCGTCAGATCCCCGCTCGGGGCGTGAGATGTCGATGCCCAACTCCTCGGAGGTGCGGAAGGCATCGTCGTCCAGCTCGGTGATCTCCACCTGCTGGCCGGCGGTGTCCCTGACCTCCACGTTCAGGCACAGGGCCTGCATTTCCTTGATGAGCACTTTGAAGCTCTCCGGAATGCCCGGCTCGGGGATGTTGTCGCCCTTGACGATGGCCTCGTACACCCGCACCCGGCCGAGGACGTCGTCGGACTTGATGGTGAGCAGCTCTTGGAGGCAGTAGGCCGCGCCGTAGGCCTCCAGTGCCCAGACTTCCATCTCGCCGAAGCGCTGCCCGCCGAATTGGGCCTTGCCCCCCAGCGGCTGCTGGGTGATCATCGAATACGGTCCGGTGGAGCGAGCGTGGATCTTGTCGTCCACCAGGTGGGCCAGCTTCAGGATGTACATGTAGCCGACCATGATCCGGTTGTCGTAGGGCTCGCCGGTGCGGCCGTTGTAGAGCACGGCTTTGCCGTCTTCGCCGATCAGGCGCTCGCCATCGACGGTCTCGGGCTGGAGGTTGGCCAAGAGCTGCTGGATGGTGGGGTGCTGGCCAGAGTGTCCGGCCTCGTCCCAATGGGCGCCGTCGAACACCGGAGTTGAGACCAGTGTGGACGCCCGGGTCGTGGGACGGGTCTTGCGGCCGTCGCCCCGCTCGGGCTCGTGGCCCACGGCGCCGTTGATGTCCCAGCCCCAGCGGGCGGCGTAGCCCAAGTGGGCTTCCAGCACCTGGCCCACGTTCATGCGGGAGGGAACTCCCAGCGGGTTCAAGATGATGTCCACCGGGGTTCCGTCGGCCAGATGGGGCATGTCCTCCATTGGGAGGATCCTGGAGATGACCCCCTTGTTGCCGTGCCGTCCGGCCAGCTTGTCGCCCACCGAGATCTTCCGCTTCTGGGCCACGTACACCCGAACCAGTTGGTTCACTCCAGGAGGCAGCTCATCGCCGGCGAACCGGTTGAACTTCTTGACGTCGATGACCTTGCCGTTCTCCCCGTGGGGGACCTTGAGGCTGGTGTCTCGCACCTCTCGGGCCTTCTCCCCGAAGATGGCCCGCAACAGGCGCTCCTCGGGGGTGAGCTCGGTCTCGCCCTTGGGGGTGACCTTGCCCACCAGAACATCGCCGGGGCCGACTTCGGCGCCGGGGCGGATGATCCCCTCCTCATCGAGGTCGGCCAGAATCTCCTCCGACAGATTGGGAATGTCGCGGGTGATCTCCTCGGGGCCGAGCTTGGTGTCGCGGGCATCGATCTCGTGCTCGTGGATGTGGATGGAGGTGAGCACGTCGTCGCGCACCAGCCGGTCGCTCAGGATGACGGCATCCTCGAAGTTGTAGCCCTCCCAGGCCATGAAGGCCACCAGCAGGTTCTTGCCCAGGGCCATCTCTCCGTGGTCGGTGGACGGGCCGTCGGCCAGGATGTCACCCCTGCGGAATCGTCCGCCCGCCTGCAACAGCGCCTTTTGGTTGATGCAGGTGTCCTGGTTGGACCGCTCGAACTTCATCAGCTTGTAGGTGGTGGAACCGGCATCTTTGTAGTTGACCGTCATGCTGTCGCCGGCGATATCGGTGACAGTTCCGTCTTCTTTGGCGATGATCATGTCGGCTGCGTCGCGGGCGGCCTTGCCCTCGATGCCAGTTCCCACATACGGCGCCTCGGGTCGAACCAAGGGAACGGCTTGGCGCTGCATGTTGGCGCCCATGAGGGCGCGGTTGGCGTCGTCGTGCTCCAAGAAGGGGATGAGCGCGGTGGCGACGGAAACGATCTGCTTGGGGGAGATGTCCATGAGCTGGACCTCGTCGGGGGATACCGAGGAGATCTCGGTGGTGGCCCCGAAGAACACCTCCTGCTCAAGCTGGGCCTGCAACCCCTTCATCGTGGCTGCCTGGGGAGAGCGCCGGACCAGCACCCGATCATTCACGAACCGGTTCTGGCTGTCGAGGGGGGCGTTGGCCTGGGCCACCACATACTCCTCCTCGTCATCGGCGGCCAGCCAGATGATGTCGTCGGTGACTTGGCCGTTGACCACCTTGCGGTAGGGGGACTCGATAAATCCGAATTCGTTGACCCGGCCATAGGAGGCCAGGGCGCCGATCAAGCCGATGTTGGGGCCCTCAGGGGTCTCAATGGGGCACATCCGGCCGTAGTGGGAGAAGTGGACATCGCGCACCTCGAACCCGGCCCGCTCCCGGGACAGGCCGCCCGGGCCCAGCGCCGAGAGACGGCGGCGATGGGTGAGACCCGACAGCGGGTTCACCTGGTCCATGAACTGGGAGAGCTGGCTGGTGCCGAAGAACTCTTTGATGGCCGCGGCCACCGGGCGGTTGTTTATGAGGGACGTGGGGGTGATGGCCTCCACGTCTTGAGTGGTCATGCGCTCGCGCACCACTCGCTCCATGCGGGACAGGCCGATGCGCACTTGGTTCTGGATCAGCTCGCCCACCGAGCGGATGCGGCGATTGGCGAAGTGGTCCTGGTCGTCGAGGCGGTAGCCCGGCTCGAACTTCACCAGGTGCAGGAGGTAGGTGCAGGTGGCCAGCACCTCGGCGGGGGAGAGCACCGGCTGGTCGGCCTCAGGACGCTCGAGCGTCAGGCCGAACAGCTCTTCGATGCGGTCCAGCTCGGGACCCAGCTTGCGGTCGAGCTTGTAGCGGCCCACTCGGGACAGGTCATAGCGGCGGCTCTCGAAGAAGGCGTTGCGGAAGTAGTTGCGGGCTGCCTCCACCGATTGGGGCTCGCCGGGACGGGCCCGCTTGTAGATCTCCAGGAGGGCGTCGTCTTGGGTGACGTGCTGGTGCTTGTCGCTCTCCCACTGGTCGGCCAAGAAGTCGAAGTGGGCCACGAAGCGATCCAGGAAGCCGGGAGCTCCCTCCTCGTCGTATCCCAAAGCCCGCAGCAGCGTGAACAGGCTCATGCGCCGCTTGCGGGCCACCCGGGCGCCGGCCGTGGGATTGCGGCCCGGCTTGTGCTCGACGTCGAACTCGATCCACTCGCCCCGGTAGGGGTGGATGGTGCCGGTGACGAGCTGGTGCTTGCTCAGGTTGCGAAGCCGGAACCGCTCGCCGGGCTGGAAGATCACGCCGGGGGAGCGCACGAGCTGCGAGACCACCACCCGCTCGGTGCCGTTGACGATGAACGTGCCCTTGTTGGTCATCACCGGGAAGTCGCCCAAGAACACGATCTGCTCGATGATCTCGCCGGTGTTGCGGTTGGAGAACCGGGCCTGCACCAGGATGGGTGCCGAGTAGGTCATGTCCTTCTCTTTGCACTCTTCCACCGTGGTGCCCCAGCGGGGGCCGGGGTTCAGGTCTTCATCGTCGGGGTCGAACTCCAACTCGAGCTGAAGGGTCTCCGAGAAGTCTTTGATGGGGCTGATGTCGCGGAAGGCATCGGCCAAGCCCTGCCGGATGAACCATTGGAAAGAGTCCTTCTGAACCGCGATGAGGTCGGGCAGGGGAAGAACATCCTCCAGGTTTCCGAAGGAGTAGCGGTCGCGGGTCGCCGTTCGGGGGGCCAAGGTGAGCTCCTGAGGTGGTGTGGTGGATGGGCAACGCCGGTGTGCTGCCTGAATCCCTGAACGTCAACGGGACGACGGAATCCTGTAAACGCGGCCGCGACAAGAGAGAAGGCGTGGCCGGGGAGACAAGCGAGCGGGTATCAAGGAATGATACGCGGCGCGGGCATGGTTTACAAGCCAAGCCCGACATGATTTTGCTGGTGACTGGGCTGTTGTCGGGCTACTTGAGCTCGACAGCCCCACCTGCGGCTTCGATGAGCTCTTTGGCCTTTTCGGCGTCCTCTTTGGAGGCTTTCTCCAAGACGGGCTTGGGGGCGTTGTCCACCAGCTCTTTGGCGTCTTTGAGGCCCAGGTTGGTGAGGGTGCGCACCTCTTTGATGACCTGGATCTTCTTTTCGCCCGCGCTGGTCAGGACCACGTCGAATTCGTTCTGCTCCTCAGCAGCGCCTGCGCCGTCGCCGCCGTCGGCGGCGCCCGGGGCCATCATCATGGGCATGGCTGCGGCAGGGGCCGCCGCCTCTACGTTGAAGCGCTCTTTGAAGGCTTCTTTGAGCTCGGAGAGCTCGAGCACGGTCATGGACCCGATGGAGTCCAGAATCTCGTCAACTTTGGACATGGCTGTTTCTCATTCCTTTGTCAGTGGTTAGTGGTTATCGATCGTTTGCGCCGGCGTGATTGAGCGGGGTCATGCGGCGGCGGCGCCCTTCTCGCTCAGCGACTCCAGGAGGCCGGCCATCTCTACCAGCGGGGCGTCCAGGAGGCCGGCCATCTCCACCAGCGGGGCTTCCAGCAGCCCGGCCATCTCGGTCATGGGGGCTTCCAGCAGCCCGACGATCTCAGCCAGAATCTCGTCTCGGGTGCCCAGCTTGGACAGGGCGCTCACCTCGTCGGATGAGAGCACCTGACCGTCGAGCACCCCTCCCTTGATCGACAGGAAGCTGGAGTCTTCGGCGTACTGGCACAGGGCCTTGGCCAACGACACCGCGTCGCCGGGGGTGCCGTCTTCTCGGTTGCCGACGAAGGCCAGCGCAGTGGGGCCTACCAGCATCTCGTCCAGGTCGAGGTTCAACTCGCGGGCCGCGAAGCGGGTGAGGGTGTTCTTGTACACCTTGTATTCGCCGCCGGCCTCGTGCAGCTGGCGGCGCAGATCGGCCAAGGCCGGCACGTCGAGGCCGCGGTAGTCGGTGAGGACCACCGCCTCGGTGGAGGAGATGCGGTCGCGCACCTCATCCACGATGGCCACTTTCTCGGGGCGGGGATTTTCCATCAGATTGCTGAACCTTCCGCAAAACCAGCAATGGGGCGCCGCTACGGTGCGAACGCCCCACGAGTCTCGGGAGGGTTCACCTCGTCAGGCTGGCCAACGACTCGGTGGGAACCGAGTGTCTGCCGATTAAGCGGTGCGGGGCACTGCGCCTGATGTCTGCGGCAAATCGATTATTTGTGAGCGACAAAAAGTACCAAATCAGTTGCTGGCGCCCAAGTCGGCGGGATCCAGCCGGACGCTGGGCCCCATGGTGGAGGAGATGGCGACCTTGCGGATATAGCGGCCCTTGAGGGCTGCGGGCTTGGCCCGACTGATCTCCTCCATGACGGCGCGGATGTTGGCCACCAGCGCATCGGCCTCGAAGCTGACCTTGCCCACCGGAACGTGGACGTTGCCCTGGCGGTCGGTGCGGTATTCCACCTTGCCGCTCTTGAACTCGCCCACTGCTTTGGCCACGTCGTCGGTAACCGTGCCGGTCTTCGGGTTGGGCATGAGCCCTCGGGGGCCCAGGACCTTTCCAAGCTTTCCCACCACCGGCATCATGTCGGGGGTGGCGATGGCCACATCGAAGTCCATCTTGCCGGCCTGTACCTGCTCGGCGAGATCGTCGGCGCCCACCACGTCGGCCCCGGCCTCGCTGGCCTGCGTAGCCGCTTCACCCTGGGCGAACACCGCCACCCGGACGTCGGTGCCGGTGCCCGAAGGCAGGCTGACCGTTCCCCGGATCATCTGCTCGGCCTTGCGGGGATCAACCCCCAGACGGGCGGCGAGCTCCAAGGTTTCGTCGAACTTTGCCGCGGCCAAGCTCTTCACCAGCTCGACGCCCTCTTGGGCGGTGTGCGGGTGTTGCTTGTCGTAGCGCTGGGCGGCATCGCTGTACCGCTTGCCATTCTTCGCCATGTCGGCTCCCTTTCCTACGCCACCGTGATGCCCATGCTGCGGGCAGTTCCGGCCACTTGCAGCTTGGCTTGCTCGAGGTCGTCGGTGTTGAGGTCGGGCATCTTGACCTTGGCGATCTCCGCACACTGGGCGTCGGTGATGGTTCCGACCAATTCGCGGCCCGGCTCCATTGACCCCTTCTCCAGACTGGCCGCCTCGCGAATCAAAAACGAGGTGGGCGGGGTCTTGGTTATGAAGGTGAACGTGCGGTCTTCGTAGATGGTGATCTCCACCGGGATGATCTGGCCCCGCTTGTCCTCGGTCTTGGCGTTGTAGTCCCGGCAGAAGTCCATGATGGCCACGCCGTGGGGGCCGAGTGCAGTGCCCACCGGGGGTGCCGGGGTGGCCTGGCCCGCCGGAATCTGGATTTTGATGGTGGTGGCTACCTTCTTTTGAGCCATGACTGTGCCCCTTCTGGCTAGGTCGTCTTGCTGTTTGGCGACTTGAGAGAGCTTGAATCTTCTTACAATTTGGCCACTTGGGAGAACTCAAGCTCGACGGGGGTCTCCCGGCCGAAGATGTTGACCAACACCTTCACCTTGAGCTGGTCCTCGTTGATCTCGGCCACCTCACCGGAGAAGTCGGCGAAGGGACCTTCTTTGACCCGGATAGTCTCGCCCACCTCGTAGAGAAGGCGGGGCTTGGTGCGGCGGACAGTCTGCTCGCCGTCGGTCTTGACTTGGAGGAAGTTCTCCACGTCTTTGCGCTTGAGGGCGGAGGGCTTGCTGCCCCGGCGACCGTGGCCCACAAAACCGGTCACGCCGGGAGTGTTCCGGATCACTTCCCAAGAGATGTCGTTCATCTCGGCTCGGACCAGCAGATAGCCGGGGAACATCTTCTTCTTGGTGGTGACCTTCTTGCCGGCTTTGAACTCCACCACGTCTTCCATGGGGATGACGGTTTCGTGGATGTGGCTCTCCATGTCCATGGTCTTGCGGCGGGCTTCGATGTTCTGCTGGACCTTGTTCTCATAGCCCGACTGGGTATGGACCACATACCACTTCCCGGGCATGTCGTAGGGGCTGATGGTTTCGACTTCTTCTTCGGCCTTCTCATAGACCAGGTCTTCGGCGTCGATTACCTCGGCCGCATCCTCTGGCAGGGCAGCGTCGTCAAGAAAGCTGTCGCCAACTGGGTCGGGGACCTTGGGTTCGGGTTGGGTGCCCGGCCCGGTGGGCAGCAATGCGGCCGCGGCCTCGGCGGCGTCAACCGGCGTGTCGGCCTCGACCGTCTCGGATTCCGAGTCGGGCGCATCGGCGGTGGTGGTGGGGAAGAGGTCAGTCATTTCGGTTTCGTCTACCTCGGGACTCATCGATCGAACAACTTCAAGATGGCTTCGCTGAAGCCCCAGTCGAGCAGGCCGATGGCCGCGGTGAGAAGCACCAGCACCACCAGCACCACGATGGAGTAGTTGACGACTTCCTCGCGCCGGGGCCAAGACACCTTGCGGAGCTCGCCGCGCACCTCGCGCAGGAACTGGGCCGGTCCTACCCGCTCTTCGCCGGGGCGGGGCTGATTGCGAGGCTGGCGGCGGTCGCGGACCGGGGTGCCTTCCTCGTCGACAAAGCCCTGCTTCTTGGCGATCCTCTTCTGTTGTCGGTTCAGGTCGGTCATGCTGACTCCAGTGCACCCGGCACTAGGGAGACGGGCTTGCTTGCGCAGGGCAGGAGGGACTCGAACCCCCAACCGCCGGTTTTGGAGACCGGTGCTCTACCAATTGAGCCACTGCCCTTCGTTCGTTAGGGGCAAAGACAAGGCTACAGCGCCAGCCGGGGCCATCCCAATACAAAATCGCGCGCCTTGCTTCGACAGGAGCAGTCGGAGTCATGGATGCCGATAGAAATTATCCCAATACAAAATCAGGGGGCCGGATGACTATCGGCGGACTCGACGGCGGAAGAGGACGGTGATAACCGCCAGGGTGGTGGCGGCCAGGAAGCGCCGGACGAGCTGTCGGCGCCGGTCGTACTGGTCGAGCCGGGCCATGACCTTCCACACCAGGGTGGGGGGCGCCTCGGCTGGGGGACGGTGGTCGAATGGCCGGGTGGCGTCATTGATCACGAGGCCGCCTCGTCTTGTTGTCCGGGTCCGGGAGCGCGGCTTGATCGGCTTGGTCGGCGCCAAACTCAGCTGTGCGTTGCAGCACGGTGCGAAGCCGCTGACGGGCCCGATGGAGCCGGACCTTGGCCGCAGAGGTGGTGATGCCCAACTCGGCGGCGATCTCACTGTGAGAGAGGTCGTGCAGATCACGCAGCACCACCACCTGGCGCAACCGCTCGGGCAGCGCCCGTATCGCTCGGTCGATGTGGTGGCGCAGGACGGCGGCCTCGGCTCGCAGGCTCGGGTCCTGCTCGGGCCGCAGATCGACTATGGGGACGTCGTCGCTCAGTTCCTCGGTGCGTTGGCGGGTTCGGCGGCTCAAATGGGTGGACGCGCAGTTGCTGGTGATTCGGTACATCCAGGTGGAGAAACTGGAGTCGCCCCGAAAGCGGCGAATCGCCCGGTAGGCCCGGACATAGGCGTCTTGCACCACGTCAGCAGCGTCGTCTCGATTGCCGGTGAGCCGATAAGCCAAGGCGTAGATGGCTCGGTAGGTGGCCCGGACCAGCTCGTTGAACGCGTCGCGGTCGCCGCGGCGGGCGGCTTCCACCAGTTCGGCGTCGTCGGGGACATGCTCGCGAGATGCTGCGGGTTCGATAGAGCCACCCTATCGCCGGCCCGCAGCGGGGCGAAAGGGTGGGTGGTAGCGGCGGCCAGACTCGAACTGGGCCTTTCAGAGAGTGTGAGGCATGGGAGCGATGGAGGGATCTATCGAGTCAAGGTCTCGGACAATTGAGGGCATACTCACGCGTTGTCGACGGGTGCGTCAGGATCGCTTAGTCGCCACTGATTGTGGCGGCTGCGCCGCTTCTCGCTAGTTGCCTCGACTTCTCCGCCTTCTTCCATTAGGTGGAGCCATCGGAGTACACCTTGGCTTGTCATCTGGAGTTCCTCAGCGAGATGCCGAGCTGGCTGTGGGCCCGACTCAAGTATGCCTTTGATCTGGGCTCGTCGGTCTCGGCGAGGTTGCGGTGGTTTTCCATTGAGGTCCAGCCGCGCTTGAATCTCTGAGTTGTCCGTACCGAGGAGCATCCAGACTGCCCATCGTTTGTCGCTGGTCTTTTCGATGAGGTTCTCTCCAGCGAGGCCGGTCAATTCGCGAGTTGCCGTTAACGGATCACACCCAGTTAACGATCGATACTGCTGATTCGTGATTTTCTGGTTCCTGCGTAAGAAGGCAAGAGCCAGTCGTTGTCGATCGTTGAACTGCGCGGTATCAATTGTCGACAGCCACGCTACCGCTTCGTCATCAAGCAGTCCGTGGTTCTTGATTACCATCCGAAACTCGCGTACGGCATCGAAGATCTGTGGTGGTTCCATCCCAGCATCGCGAAGTGCCGCGGCCGTAGCCAACAATCCAGATCCGCGGTTCTCACAGACTGTCCGCCCGGTTGGCTCGACCTCGACGTCTTCTAGGAGCTTGGCCAAACGTGCGTTTCTTGACGAAGAGACCGACTCGGTAAAGAGATCCTCGCGCGAGACGGGTCCGTGCAAGCCTCCAGGGCTGGAGACTTCGAGTCTGTCAGGGTAGAGGGCGACTCGGACTTGGGTACCGTGAGCGAGAGAGTGGTAGTCCCGATGCATCAGGGCATTAGCAACAAGCTCGCGGACAGCCTCCTCCGGGTACTCCCACCGATCCTCGCGACCGAGTCCGACCACGATTGACCGGCGCTTCATATTTCGTCGGAGTGCAGTGAGTGACTCCGCAACCATGCGGGGGATTGGCCCATCGATCGACTGATTGTCGAGAAACCGCGTTCCATCGTCGAGTGGTTCTCCTGATGGCGTCGGCAAGGCGACGAAGGTGATGTCGAGTTGGGGAAAGAATTGCTGGGGAAAACGCCCGAGCGCCAGCAGTCCGGCAAGTGTCACTCCCCGTTCGTCTCCGCGTTTGACTATTACCCCCATCATGCTGAGTATCTCTTCGTCATTCGCCTGAGCGAAAACCTGGCCGCGTGTTGACCGTAGGCGATGTAGGAACCTGTTGATGAGGTCCGAGTCGAGATCGTCAACGGTCGCCCCCTCGACGATTGCTCCATCGTCGTCGGGCTGCCCTCTAGACGACTTGAGAATGTGGACTTCATAAGTTGAGAGGTTGCGGTCACCGTCGAACGTCCTGACGTAGGAACCGCGTTCGATCCCACGGGCCTTCACGAAGCACGGCTTCCGCGTGGATGAGAGTTCGTCGATGGCTGCCGCCATGATGGCTTTTCCGTCAACTTCGACGATGTCGACTTCTGGCCGGATTGGCGGGTCTAGTTGGTCTGAGCACGCTGACGCGAAGTCAGTAGCTAGCTTTGCGGCGTCAACGTCTAGAGCGGCGAATTGGGTGCTTTCGTCCAAGCCTAGGATGATCAGTCCACCATCGGTATTCGCAAATGCTGAGACGGTTTCGATGATCGACGTCGGCAGACCACCGGCTGCCGCCTTTGCCTCGATCGTGGCTAGGTCAGTCTTGGCTGCACGGAGTTTGGGCAGCGCTTCGTTGACGCTGGTTGCAATATCAGGCAAGTCTGCTCCTCTTCCAACTTGTTGGATCTTATCTTCCAACTTGCTAGATCGCGTCTTTTAACTTGTATGTGCAACTCGCTAGTGGCGATGGGAGTTACTGTCGAGACCCACGGACAACCCAAGACCAAAAAATCGTGACAAACCCGACAAATGCCGAAGACGTGGTGGTAGCGGCGGCCAGACTCGAACTGGCGACCTCTCGATTATGAGTCGAGCGCTCTTACCGACTGAGCTACGCCGCCCCGGAACTCATCAGCGACTGGATGTCGCTGATGAGACCCTGAGCCTCCTGAGAGAATCGAACTCTCGACCTTTTCCTTACCATGGAAACGCTCTGCCGACTGAGCTAAGGAGGCGGGCTGGGAACTCTATCCCTTTGCGACGCCAATATTGCCACTCTGTGCCAGGGGCGGGAAAGCCAGAATTAGGAGGTGACGAGCGGTACGGTGCAGCCGGTGGCGATTCGAGCAGCGAGGCTGTCTGATGCCGAGGGCATTCGGGAGATCGTCAACTACGAGATCCTCAACGGGACCAGCATTTTCGAGTTGGAGCCTCGAACCGTGGCTGCCCAGCGCACCTGGCTGCAGGATCGCAGCGGGGTTCACGCCGTGCTGGTGGCTACCCCCGATGACGACGACCACACCGTGCTGGGCTTCTCCTCGCTGTCGCCCTTCCACACCCGACCGGCCTACAACACCACGGTGGAGAACTCGGTGTATGTCCACCAGGACCATCGCGGCAAAGGCATCGGCCGGGCCTTGTTGGTGGAGATAATCGGACTAGCCCAAACCCACGGGTTCCACACCGTGATCGCCCGGATATCCGGGCAAAATGAGGCATCGGTCGCCGTCCACCGCTCCGTGGGATTCGAAATAGCCGGCACCGAGCGCGAAGTAGGCCGCAAATTCGGCCGCTGGATAGACGTAACCGTGATGCAGCTCATGCTGCAAGACTGGAAGATCTGACCTAGCCAGATTTCGCTACTGGTCCCGTATCCGGTCAGGCAGCGATCAGTTGTTCAGCGGGCGGCGGGTGGGTTGTGGGGCTGGGTCGTGCTGGGGGTTTGAGGCGATACCGGCCGTTGACGGTGTCGTGTTCGATGGTGTGGTGGTGTTTGTGGACTTTGGTGTGGCAGCGGGGGCACAAAAGCACCAGGTTGGTGATGTCGGTGGGTCCGTTTTGGTCCCATGGTTGGATGTGGTGGGCATCGCACACCTGAGGCCTGAGACCACAGCCCACACAGCCCCCGTCTCTCTTGTACAGGGCCAGTTTTTGGGCTTTGGTCGGCGCTCTTTGGGCCTTGCCCACATAGAGGGGCTGCCCGTCGGCGGCGAAGATCATCGGCACGATGTCAGCGTCGCAGGCGAGGTGGCGGAGCTCGTCGAGGTCGATCGGCGTGCCGTCGATGAGCCCGGCATTCTTCAGCCGGCCCTCGATGGCGTCGTAGTCGGCGGATACCACCAGCACTGTCTTTTGCGGGCGTATGCCGCAATCCGGAACGCCCGCAAAGGACGTGTCCGCGTCACCCGGCACGATGGCGGGCTGTTGGATGACGAGCGCGACGAGTGCGTCGGCGTTGCGCTGCTCGAAGGTGCGAATGGGGTCGAAAGCGATGTCGTCGACGAGCATCTTGTCGCTCATGGCGCCAAGAGCGATCTTGAACCGCTCGCCGGACACCGGGTCGAGCTCGCCGTGTAACACGACCATGCCGCCGGTGCCGTCGAACACTTTGAGGGATCGGCGGGCCCGCTGGCGCTCGGCTCGGCCCATGCCGTTGTTGGCGCGGCGCTGGTCCTCGCGGGCCGCGACGGTCTTTTTGAAGTCGTCGTGGCCCTGCCAGGTGCCCAACTCCAACAACTCTTGTTGGTCCCGTTCGCTCATCGGCGCCCGCTTGTGCGACTCGGACACCATCCCGGCCTGATCCGCCGAAATGCGACCATCCTGGACCGCGCCAAGAATCTGGGGCATGGCCGCGACACCCCGGGCCGTCCTGGCCAGTTGGCGGGCCCGGTAGGCGCTGATGCCGAATTGGTGACACACCGTGGCAGCCGCACCCGGCCCCTCCAGCTCGCCGTATCGGACAACCAGCCCCACCAGATACCCCTCAGCCCGGCGGCGCAGCAGATCAACCTGTCCCATCAACCCCAACAGCTCCGAAGCGCCCGCCTCAGAGAAATCCGGGAACCCGAAACCCGCACCAACAACGGCGGAAGAGCCGTCTGTACTGGGATTCAACGTAAATTCCATAAATGAAATTATACCGACCTCAGTGACACAATCCCCCTTGAAAATGATCAGAAAATGCAAAAAAGTAGACACGCGCAGCCATTGGGGGTTGGCGGTGTGAACCGCCCTGGTGTGGCCGGAGGGTCTGGATGTCCCCTTGTCCTGATCGCTGTAGGTGCTTCCGGAGGCCCCGGCTAGTTGCTAGCACTTAGTTACATTGAAGTGTTGCTGAGCGGCGTAGTCTCAAGGCATGGATCCGGCTCTTCAGGAACTAAGCGCCTTGTTATCAGAGGCTGCTGTCCGAAACGCCGCTGCCGCTGTGGCGGATCGGATTTCTGCGGCGAAGGCGCGGAAGAGGGACAAGGAGACGATCGCGGCCCTAGAGGACATCGTCAATGAGCTGCTTGCTGACAAGTCCGAATTGGTACGGATCGCTCAGGCTTTCGACGACGAGCTGGTTGCGCAACGGCTGTCAGTGGAAGACGTTAACTTCATCACCGAGAACCTGTTGCCCTTGATCCGGCAACTGATGGAGGCGTCGGGACAGGAAGTGCTTGAGCCACAGGTGCTTGATGCGCTCGAGTCGATTCTTGCGGCCGAGACATTGACGATCATGCAGCTCATCGGCTTCAACTATCGACAGGCGATTGGTAAGCCCCTGACTGAGCTCGCAGCAGCGGCGATTGCATCGCGAAAGCCTCACGATCAGACGCAGAGCCTGGATCTTCAACAAGCACTGGTTGAAAGGGATATCGCCCTGGCTGAACTCGCAGGCGACCCCGATGCATGGGCTCGATTCGTGGAACTCAGACCCAGAGGCACCCGTTAGCGGTCTGGGTATTTTTCTGCTGTGTGGGCCGGGGAGGATTTGAACCTCCGAAGGCTATGCCGACGGGTTTACAGCCCGTTCCCTTTGGCCGCTCGGGCACCGACCCAACGAGGGACCACACTACCGGCCCGCATGTTGGCTTCCCCACTCGAATTCGGGAGCGCTGCCGAATGTCCATCACTAGTTGATCTGGGCAGTCGCATTGCAACGACCCTCTGTGACAAGGCTCTATGTTTCGAAGTCAGGTGCGATTACATCCCAGCCAGCTTCACGCAGGGCAGCAGCGGCGTCTTCTTGATTTCGGCGTACTGCTGCTTTCAGCTGGATGGCCTCCCACCGAGCTCTGTGTTCTTTGACCACTTGTTTCCAGTCAGGCCGTGGGTCGACCATCTCTTCTGTGACCATGAACTCCACGAGGTCTTCGAGACTGGGTCGAAAGCGCTTGCCTCCTACCGGAATATGGAGGTCGCGGAGCTTGCGGGTTTTGCGCTCATCTCCCAGGTAGACGGCATCTAGATCGTCTCGCAGGCCAGCTACGTGAAGGTGCGCTCCTGGGAACTGATTGCCGGGGTTTCGGGCGTAGTCAATGCCGACGATCAGTTGGTCGTCCTCCATCGCTGGCGATGTGTAGAGGCTCATGGTGCTCTGCGTCATAGTCAGGTAGACGCCCTCGGGGTCGGGCTCATATGAGTGCAGCAGGTAGAGGAAGACCACAGCGTCTTTCTTCGTGGGAGTAATCGGGATCGGCAGTGAGGTTGAGCGGTTCTTTGAGACCCCTACTCCGATGATGCCGTATCCGTCGGCGGTCTTCAGAGACGAGACGCGGATACCGTCCGTGACGGTCCTGTTGAGCAGATCTGAAATATCGTCGGCAAAACGGCGCGCCTGTTTTTCAAGGCTTTCTGCCATTTCTAGAATCGACGATAACTAGCCGCGGCCGAGACCCACGACCGAGAACCATGTCCGCCGGAGCTTCTCCGACTCGAACCTGCCGAGTTGGGCTTGGCGCCGCAGCTCTTCCAGTTCTACCCCAGCATCTTGCAGAGTCGCCTCGATCAACACATCAAGCTCCTCGTCGGTGATGTGATGCACCTCAGTTTCAGGCATAGACGTCATGGCCGGCTCCCTCGCAATGCTACGAGGACATAATACGGGATTAGGTGACAGTTTCTCAGGTTGCCGTCCCCTGTTGGCATGAATATCTCCGCTAGGGGTGCGGTAGGTTCGGGTGATGCCTACGTTTGATGTTTCTTCTGAGTTGGACATGCAGGAGGTCCGCAATGCGGTGGACCAGGCCGCGAGGGAGATCCACGGCCGCTACGACTTCAAGAACACCGGCAGCGAGGTGGCGCTGGGCGACGGGGTGATCACGCTGCGGTCATCCAATGAAGACCGGCTGGCGGCCGCTCGACAGGTGCTGGAGGAGAAGCTGGTGCGCCGGAAGGTGTCGCTCAAGGGGGTGAACTACGGGTCGGTGGAAGACGCGGCCGGGGGGACGGTTCGCCAAGAGGCGGCGCTGGCCGCGGGCATCTCGGCGGACAAGGCTCGGGAGTTGAACAAGTTCATCAAGAACCTGGGCATGAAGGGGGTCTCATCGCAGACCCAGGGCGGTCAGCTTCGAGTGAGCGGCAAGAAGCGGGACATGCTCCAAGATGTGATCGCCGCCCTCAAAGAGGCCGACTTCGCTATCCCCTTGCAGTTCGGGAATTTCCGGGACTGACCAGCGCTCACCGGGCGGGCAGGTAGTGGAATCCTCTTCCCCGGCCTGCGTCTGAGCTCGGCACAAGCCAGCCTTGCTGGGCCATTTCCTTCAATCGGTTTGTGGCGGTGGCGGTTGATACTCCGGCCAACTCACGATACTCGCCAGAGGAGATCCGCCCCCGCTCGCGGGACCAGGCCAGCACCCACTCACCGGACTCGGCACCCGGCTGCAGGCCGAGGGCTGCTTTTGTCTCCGGGCTGAGCTGCCAGGCACCAGGAGTGTCATGGGGCACGGCGATGGGCGACAGCAAGGGTGCCCCCGACGTTGCCGGCCTGTATTCGGCCACCCTTCGCAGTGCTGATTCGGTGTCTCCCTGAGAGCGTTGAAGCAGCGGAGCACAGGATTCACTGGTGAGGAAGGGCGATTGCGGCTGCGCCGCCCGCCAGACGAGCAGAGCGGCATCCACGTCGTCGCGGCCACGCGGGGGCTCCAAGTCGGCGAACAGCCGGTACCAGTCTTCATTCACCGGTTGCCCGTAGAGGTCTATGCGGACGGCCGGGTCGGATAGGGCTGTGATGGCAGGCGGCCGACTGCCGATGCGGACCATCTCGGCGAACATCATGTCCACACCGACACCCTCCTGCTCCACGAGGCCGATCAGCCGCAGTGCGTTCATGAGGGTTCGGTAGCGCGGCACGGAGTGGTGGGTAATGATGTTGTTCTCGGTGACGCCACCGATAAGCCCGCCGGGCGAGGTGACGCGGAGGTGATTTCCGATGTGCTCCACTACCGTGGGTCCCGGCAAGCTCCACTCCCGGTGGCAGACCGCATTCAAAAGCGCCTCACGCAGCGACCGCCGCGGGATAGCCCACACCTTGTGGACCCGAAGCCCTATGGTGATCTCCGTCACCAAATTGTGATCATTGGCCCGTGCTTCGACTGCCAGAACCTCTTCCAGCAGCGAGCGGCCACCTTCCATGATCCGCACGATGGAAGGCCCACCGGGAACGTGCCGGTACGAGTAGTCGACGGCCGGCTGCTGACGCACCGCGAGAAGCATCTCGCCGGCCTTGTTCAGATGCTCGCCGTCGTCTGCAACCAGCCCGAGCCTGCCCAGCAGGTCGCGTATTGGGAGCGCTGCTCTAGGAGAACCGTCGTCTGACATTCGGCCTCGAAGCGTCTCTATCGCAGACGGTGCGATCGAGCTGATAGGGGTGTGCGACGGCATGTTCGAAACGTCAGCCGCAAGGTTGGCGAACAGCGCTCCCATGAGTTCGGTCCTCGTGGCCGGTACGCATCTGGCATCTACCCGGTGTTGGTATTTTCCCTGGTGCGGCACCGGCTCAAGGGCTTGGGGCACTTCGATGATCAGAATCTCTGTTCCGTTGGCAGTGACTCGGTCGACCTGCACCGCCAGCTTTCGATCGGTCAGGTCGTAGATACGACTTCTCAGCCACTGCGGATCGGTTTCCGCTCCGATGATCCGGCCAGTCTTGTCGTCCACGCCAACTACCAGAGCTCCCCCTCCAGCCGAGTTGGCCATGCAGGCCGCCGCTTCGGCCAGCTTCTCTGCCGCCTCGTTGTTGTGCGGAGAGCCGGGCATGATCGATCCGTCGCTGGCTCGGCGGCCGGCCTCCTCTTTGATGTCGACGACGGCTGACTCCAATTCGTCCGCAGAGGCGCCGCCTTCGCTCAAGGCCCGCAGAACGCGCTCAACCTCTTCGCGGCGTTGTGGTTGTGGCAAGTAAGTGAAGGTTGCGCGGCTCACGCGTCCGTCCCCTTTAGGATTTTTGCACAGAAAAATCCTAACATACGGTCGTCGGGCGAAACTGTTAGGGTTTTCTGTCGAAAAAATCCTAACACAATGCCATCAGGAGAAACTATTAGGATTTTCTTTCGAGAAAATCCTAGCGAAACGCCGTCGGCCTGATTTCTTAGGGTTTTCCGAGGGATGGCGGTGGCTTAGTACGCCTGGGGGACCCACTCGCCGGCGCGGAGGCGGCGGATGCGCTCTTCAGCGGGGGGGTGGGTGCTGAAGAGGCTGCGGAAATTGGCCCGGCCGGTGAGGGGGTTGACGATGTAGTGCGACGCCTGCTCCACCGGCACGTTGACCGGGATGCGCTGGGAGGCGGCGTTGAGCTTCTCCAGTGCCCGGGCTAGAGGCTCGCCGTCGCCGATGAGCCGGGCGGCGGAGGCGTCGGCCTGGTACTCGCGGGTGCGGCTGATGGCCATCTGGAGCAGGCTGGCGGCGATGGGGGCCAAGATGGCGGCCAGGATGACTCCGACCAGTTCCCCAGGGCCGTTGTCGCGGCCTCGGCCGCCGAAGAAGATCATTCCCCACACCGCGATGCGCGACGCGAAGGTGATGGCCATGGCGATGGCCGCGGCCACCGATCCGATGAGGATGTCCCGATTGCGGATGTGGGCCAGTTCGTGGGCCAGCACGCCCCGAATCTCGTCCCAGGTGAGGTGGTTGATGAGCCCCTCGGTGACAGCCACCGCGGCGTGTTTGGGATTGCGGCCGGTGGCGAAAGCGTTGGGCTGGGGATTGGGGCTCACGTACAGCTTGGGCATCGGTATCTGGGCCTTGGCGGTGAGCTCCTCCATGATGGCGTGGTACTGGGGAAGCTGTTCGGGGGTGACCGGTACGGCCCGGGCTGAGGCGATGGCCAGCTTGTCGCTGAACCAGTACGACCCGCCCACCACGATCACTGCGATGACAATTCCGATGGCCAGTCCGCCGCTGCCGCCCAGCAGCCCGCCGACAGCCACGAACAAAGCCGCCATCAGCACCAGCAGGACAAATGTCTTGAACGTATTCATGCCCGGGATCACTCCTCTTGGATCTGCTAGCAGGTTATCGGAGCAAAGAGACCAATCGGCAATGACCGCTGGGGTGTGGCCGTTCGCTCAATAGTCGGGCTCTCGCAGTTCGGCGTAGCCTGCTTCGGCTTCCAGGGTGCGACGCCTCCAAAGCCCGCCCAGCCATACCGCGAATATCGTGAGCACGAAGGGGATCATCAGCACGAACTCTCGCGGTACTCGTTCGGTGATGTTGATCTGCGATTGGATTCCGATGGCGTCGGCGAAGCCGAAGAACAGTCCGGCGAGAGCCGCGCCGATGGGGTGCCATGCCCCGAAAATGACTGCCACAAAGGCGATGAAGCCCCGCCCGTTGGTCATGTTCTCGGTGAAGTTGCGCAGTGCCCCGACCGACAGTTCCGCCCCGCCGAGAGCGCACAGAGCGCCGGAGATGAGCAGTGCCTGTAGTCGCACGATCGATGGATTCACACCCGCAGAGCGGGCCGCGAATGGGTACTCGCCCACCGCGGCAAGCCGCAGTCCGAACCGGCTCCGCCTCAATACAATCCAGGCAACCAGCACGATCAGCGGGGTGATCCACACCAGAATCGAGTGCTCCGAGATGATAACCCCGGGGCCTGAAGTGGCCCCGCGCACGGGACGGGGAAGCACAACGTCGGTGAACATGGAGCCGCGTATGTCGAATATGGCCCCGAGAGCGAAGGCCGTACCTCCAAGTCCGATTGAAGTGAGCCCCAGTCCGGCGATGATGACGTTCGCGCCGAGGGGGCCGATCACCCACCAATAGACCGCAGAGAGTGTCATACACACGCCGATGGCGGCAAGGATCCCAAGCTCCACCGATCCGGTGGCATCGCCGATGGCCACGGTTGTGAATGCGCCGGAGATCATCAGCCCTTCGAGCCCCAGGTGGAAGATCCCCGCCCGGAAGGCAAAAACGCCTGCCATGGCGACCAGAACGAGCGGGGCCGCCGAGCGCAGTGTCGTGGCGAGGACCTGTTCCATCAGCCCACCACCGGTTTTGCAGCGAGCCCGGCCCGCCGTCGCCGCACAGCCCGGAACTTGATGGTGACCAGGAACGCCACCATGCCGTGAAGCAGCACGAGGGCAGGTGGAGGAAGATCCGTCACGATCGGCAGGAACAAGATGGCCGACTGCAAGCCGCCGAAGAAGACCGCGGCCACGACAGTGCCCCAGACACTCAGCATGCCCACCAGAGCTACTACTACGGCAGTGAAGCCCACTTCAGGTGAGAACCCAGTGACCAGTCGCGCCCCGGGGCCGTGGAGTTCCACCGCACCGGCGAGGCCGGACAGCGCCCCGGAGAGTGCGAAAGTGCCCAGACCCACACGGCGCACGTCTATGCCCTGCCAGCGGGCCATTGTCGGGTTTCTGCCGACCAGCGTCATCGTCAACCCGAAGCGGGTGCGCTCCAATAGGAGCCAGACCAGCACGGCCACACCGCCGACGAGGAGCAAAGCGGTGACCGACACGCCGGAGCTGTCGGTGATGCGGAACGCTTCGGGTATGCGTTCGCTGGCCGCTGTCTGGCCTGTTCCCGACGGGTTGCGCAAGGGTCCAGCGGTCAGGTACTGGAGCACCAGCGCACCGATGAAGCTCATCATCAGCGTGGTCAGCACCTCGTCAGTACCGAACTGCACGCGTAGGTAGCCAGGAAGCAGCGACCAGGCCATCCCCGCCAGAATTGCTGCGATCATCCCACACATGATCACCAGCGGTACCGGGCCTTCGCGCCAGCCCAAAGAGACGACGAGGGCCGAGCAGGCCCCCACATAGAACTGTCCCTGCCCCCCGATGTTGAAGAATCCCGCCCGGAACCCGATCACTACCCCCAGACCGATGAGCAGCAACGGGATCGTCCAGCGGATTGTTGAGGTTGCGGCACCCGTCGCGGTTATCGACCCTTGGATGATGCCGGACAAGACGGTGCCCACGCGGTAGCCGCTGACCCACAGAATCAAAGCTGTGAGCATGAACGAGACGACAACCAGCAGAACGGTGGATGCCACGCGTTGCAGGCCACCGGTCATCGGAGTGCCCCTGTCATGGCATCGCCCACCGCTTGACGGTCATAGGGCGCATTGAAGCGCGCCACAATGCTCCCGCCGTACATCACGAGAAGGCGGTCGGAGAGCTCGAACAACTCGTCAAGGTCGGAGGACACCAGCAGGACGCCGGCCCCCGCGTCTCTCAATCCCCGCAAGGAGCTACGCACAAAGTTCGTGGCAGAGAAGTCCAGGCCGCGGGTGGGCTGGGCGGCAACAAGCACCTCGAGTCCGGAGGCCAACTCCCTCGACAGCACTAGGCGTTGAACGTTGCCACCAGAAAGGCTCTCGGCGGGTTGTGCGACAGTGTTGTAGCGCACTTGCCAAAGGTCCATCGCCTCGGACGCTTGCCGCTTGTACTGGCGCAGCGAGATCAGCGGGAACTGCCGCCGCCTTCCAATGAGGCGGAGCGCTGATTGGTTCAACCAAAGAGGGGCGCTGCGGCTGATCCCCTCGCTATTGCGGTCGAAGGGCACGAGGCGCAGACCTCGCAGTCGCCTCCGAGCAGGAGGAGCGCTGGTCATCTCTTCTCCGCCGAGAAGCACTGAGCCCTCGGTGACGGCGCTCAGACCTGCGATCACCGAGACGAGGCTTCGCTGGCCGTTTCCCTCCACGCCGGCGATTCCCACGATCTCGCGGGCTTCGACGGCGAGGTCGATACTGGCAAGCCCGGGCTCGAAGGCTGATTCCCGGCTTGAGACTCGCACCAGTTCCAACAGCAACTGCTGCTCAGCGTTGGCGGCTGCCTCCACCGCGATGGCCCGGTCGGCATCTGGTGCGGGCCCGACGATGGCATCGCTGAGCTGGCCCTGCGACACCCCGGAAATCTCGCTTGGCCCCAGGACCAGTTTGCCGTCGCGCAGCACGCTCACGGTGTCGGCGACGGCAGCTACCTCCCGCAGCTTGTGCAGCACGATGAGGATCGTCACCCCATCGTCGCGTAAGCCCCGAAGCCGCTCGAACAATGTGTCGGTGGCTGCCGGCGTGAGCAGGGCAGTGGGCTCGTCCAACAGCAGGATTCGCGCCTCGGACACCAGTGCTCGAACGATCTCAAGCGACTGGCGGGTCTCAACGGGCAGATCCCGGATGCGCGTCGCCAGCACATTCGTGCCGCCGACCTCGGCTACCTCGTTTTGCCAGCGACGGTACAGCTCGGTCCGCCTGTAGACCGAGTGGCTTTCCGGACGGGCGGCGGTCAGCTCCAATGCCTCCGCCACGGTGAATGAAGGAGGCAGGGAGAAGTGCTGGTGCACCATTGCCAGGCCCGCGGACTTGGCGGCGCGTACGTCGCCGGGAGGGATCTGATTGCCTGCTATGCAAACGGTGCCGTTGTCGGGGGCCTGAAGGCCGCCCAATGCCTTGGCGAGAGTGGTCTTGCCTGCCCCGTTCTGGCCGACCAGCGCGTGGATGCGTCCCGCGGCAAGGTCGAGGCTGATGTCGTGGAGGGCTTGGACCGTGCCAAATGAGACGCCGAGAGACCGGCAGCGAACCGCCGGTACTTCGGCGGATGCCGGTCCGCTCGGCACCGTCATCAATACGAGGCTATCGGCCTCAGAGTTCGGGGTTGAAGGGAACTTCGAGGGATCCGCTCTTGATCTGCGAGCGAGCCTCTTCGATCTCATCAAGCGTGGCGTTGATGATCTCCACCATCTCCGTCGGGCCGTTGGCGAGGAACTCGGGGCTGATCACCAGGTCCACGCCGCCCTCGGCCACACCGGCGCCGATGTAGCCGGGCGTGTAGTCGTCGCTGAGGGCGTGCTCGACTTGATCGTAGAGAACCTGGGCCCAGTACAGCAGGACGCTGCCGATCACGGCCGGGCTGTCGAAGTAGTTCTCCGAGCCGCCGATCACGTAGCCGCCCTTCTCTTCGGCGGCCTGGATGACGCCGAGGTCGGTGGCCGCGGCGTCGGTCATGATTACTTCCACCCCGCCGTCGTAGAGCGCCGCGCCGAGTTCTCGGCCTTTGGCGGGATCCTCGAAGGAGTCGGCGAATGCCGCTTCTCCCGTTATGGCGGAGTTCTTGGTTTGGGCTGCGGCCACGAAGGCGTTGTAGTCGGCGTTCAGCGGCGGGATCGAAACACCGCCCACGAACCCCACCTTGCCGGTGGTGTTCAGTGCGCCCGCCAGAATGCCGGCCAAGTAGGTGCCCTTGTAGTAGTCGAACCCAATAGAGACGAGGTTGTCGACGTCTCCCTCGAATCCGAACACATGGATAAAGCGAGTGTCAGGGAAGTCTGGCGCGACGGCCACGACGGCATCCTGCATGGGCGGGAAAGTCACCGCGATGATGTCGGTGCCCTGGTTGGCCAGGTTGCGCAGGGTGGTTTCGAAGGTTGATGGATCGGTCGCCTCAATGAACGTCGTCTCGGCGCCAAAGTCGGCCTCCACCATCTCGAGACCTCGTACAAGATCGTCGATGGGACCAAGGTCTCCGGCTTTTTGGTTGGCAACAAGGGCTACCGACGGTGCCTCGGCGGGTTCGGGGGCGGGCGTCGGAGCGACAGTCGGCGCTTCCGTAGGCTCGGGCACCGGCGCCTGTGTTGGCGCATCAGTTGGCGCGGGTGCGGGTTCGGGGGCGGCTGTGCCTCCGTCGTCATCGTTGCCGCAGGCAGCGGCAACGAGGGTGAGGGCCAGCAGGATGGCCGCGAACTTGAGTCGATTTCTCATCAGATTCCTCCCCGCTCATGGCAGTGAGTTCACTTTAGTGCAAATCTTCAATTAATCGAAAGTAAAGATTTTCAATTAATCAAAAATAAGTTCAACGCCCGACCGACCTGGGTGACTCAACGGCCCTCCCAGCGCGGGGCTCGTTTCTCACCGAAGGCCCGGATCCCTTCGTCGCAATCGGCCGACGTCAGCACCTCAACCAGCGCCGGAAGGTTGGCCATTCTTGCGTCGGCTGCGGTCATGTGGGGGGTGCGGCGCACAATCTGCTTGATTGCCCGCAGCGATAGGGGCGCGCACGCCAGCAGTTCCTCCAGCCAGCGGTCCACCGCTGTGTCGAGTTCGGCCGCGGGAACGACTTCGTTCAACAAACCCAGAGCGAGCGCCTCGGTGGCGCTGAACCGTTTGCCGGTCAACAGGACTTCCATGGCCCACTTGGCGGGGAGTTGCCGTGCCAGCGACACGATTCCCCCGTCGAGGGGAAGGCGACCGATGCGGGGCTCCACGAAACCCAACACCGCGTCCTCTGATGCCACCGCCAAGTCACACCCCACCACCAGCTCCAAACCGCCTCCAAGGGCGTAGCCGTTGACCCTGGCCAGCACGGGCACGTCCAGTGAGTCGCGCAGCGGCAAGTGGCCGAAACCATCTCGGCGGGGATGAAGCCAGTAGTCGAGGTCCTTGGCGCCCTCGGCGCGCATGTCGTCGCCGGCGCAGAAGGCGCGGTCGCCGGCGCCGGTGAGCAACACCACCCTCACTGAGCGGTCTGCTTCGATGGCTTCCCAGGTTCGCAGAAGCTCGTCTTGGTGGGCCTCGTCGATGGCGTTGAGCCGCTCGGGGCGGTTGATCGTTACCCGGGCGACGTGGTCGGTCACGACTAGATCGATGCTCATGCCAGAACTCCTGCGGTCAAGAGCGCCTTCACGCGCTCTGATTCGATTCCGTAGTCCGCCAGTGCCTCGGCTGTTCCTTCGCCGAGGCCTGGCGGGGAGTGCCGCATGGAGGTTGGCGTGTCCGGGAGGTGTACCGGCGAAGCCAGCGAGCGCAGCGGCGTCAGAGCCGGTCGGGGCATCTCCACGATCATCGGCGCGGTATGCGGGTCGTCCAAGGCTTCCTCGAGGGTTCGCACCGGCGCGCAGAGCACGTCTTGGGCCTCGAGGCGCTCGATCACCTCATCAGAGGTGAACCGCCCAATAGCCTCGGCGATCAAGGCCTGAAGGCGAGGTCGGTTGGCGGCCTGGTCGGCCATGGTTGCGAAGTCGGGCTCGGCTGAGAGGTCGGGCAGGTCCAGGGCAGCACAGATGTCGCGCAGAGGATTTGGCTTGAATGCACCGACCACGACGACTTCGCCGTCGGCTGCGGCGAATGTGCCCACCAGGGGGAGTCGGGCCCAGTTCACGATGCCGCGGCCCATCAACGCTGTTGTGGCTTCCAAGATCTGCATGGCGAGAAGGGAGTCGTAGAGCGAGACTTCGACCCTTTGGCCGAGTCCCGTGCGGGTCCGCTGAAGCAGCGCCATGAGGATTCCCTGCACCATGTGCATTCCGGCGGTGTAATCGGCAAGCGATACGGGGTAGATGGCGGTGGGATGGCCGTCATCGGCCTTGTGCGACATCGCCCCGGTGAGAGCCTGCGCCAGGATGTCCTGGCCGCCCTTGTGGGCGTACACCCCTTCGGTGCCGAAGCCGGTGCCTTGGGCATAGACGATGCCGGGATTGATCCCCGACAGGCGTTCGTAACCCAAACCCAGGCGGTCCATCACGCCGGGCCGGTAGTTGTTGACCACCACGTCGGCCCCCGCCACGAGTTCGTCGATCAGGGCCAATCCCTCGGGTACGCGGACATCGACCACCAGGCTGCGCTTGTTGCGGTTCACCGCCCCGAAGGCGGGATGCTCGGCGCCGTCGGGGTCGACGATGGCGTGTCGGAAAATATCGCCGCTGCCGGGACGCTCGATCTTCAGCACGTCTGCCCCATGGTCGGCCAGAAGCTGAGTGGCGACTGGGCCCATCATGATTTGCGAGAAATCCAGAATCCTTATCCCGGCCAGCGGCTGGGCCGCGTTGTTATCCGCGGCCCCGCCGCTCACGGGGCCCCCTTCGCAGGGGGGCTGGCCGGGTGCGCCCGGGGGGAGGGGATATCTCCCGGGTCGGCGCCTTGACGGCGCAGGCGGCGCTGGACTGCTGCGACGTCCGCTTTGCGGGCGGCAACACCGGAGTCCAGCGCCTCGACGGCGGCCGTGCCCGCCGCCTCGCCCATCGCCATACAGGGAGGGATTTCCCGAGACAGCTTCTGGGCTTCGGGAGTCACTGAGTAGTGCCGCCCGGCGACCAGAAGCTGTTCCACTTTGCGCGGCAGTATTGCCCGGTACGGGGTGTAGTAGCCGCGGCCGCGGGCCACGCTGTCGGCAAAGTGCACCCGGTTGACCACATCGTCTTTGGTGACGACGTACTCGCCATCGATGAGGCGCGACTGGCGTACCCCGATCTGGGGTGCCACGTCGATCACAACAGCCTTCTCAAACCCCGGATATTGCCCGCGCACGTATTCCACGAGGCTGGCGATTCTCTTGCGCCCCTCTCGGTCGGCGGCGGTGAGATCTTCCACCCTCAGCCCGTCGTATCCGGTCATGTGCGGACAGTTGCACCACACCACGCCCGGCAAAGGTGTTTTCAACCACCACATCGCCCAGGAGCCGCCGAGGATGCGCCGCGCCTCGCGGTTGACCGCGTGGCACTCGGCGGGTTGGGTGTGCTCAAAGTGCTCGGCGGTATCGGTATCCACGTTGCCGAGGCGAAAGACCGTGGTCACCATGTAGGAGCCCTCCACAAAAGGAGCGCCCGCGGTGGCGGCTACATCGGCGTCGCCGCTGGCGTCGATCACAACATCGCCTAGGACAGCCTGGGGGCCGGTCTTGGTTTCGCAGATCACACCGGAGATGGTGTCGCCCTCCATGATCGGCGCCGAAAACCATGAGTGGAGCCGGACTTCGACCCCGGCCTCTTCGACGAGGTCGTTTGCCACGCGCTTCCATCCGTCGGGATCGAAGGCCACGGCGTAGACGATGGACTTCTTGGGGCCCTTGGCATAGAGGTCGAACACACCCCAACGGGACCAGCGATTCCACATCTCGTCGCTGAGTACCCTGTCTTCGGGTGGTGCATACACGGCCAGTTTCAGCGCCTCGAGGCGATCCACCATCTCCTGGGCGATCCCGTGAACGGTGACCTCCTCGGCGCCATCGGCAAAATCGTCGAGCACCAGCACCATTCCTCCTGCTGCCAGGCCTCCCAGATGGGCGTAGCGCTCCAAGAGAGTCACGCTTGCCCCTTGGCGGGCGGCTGAGACGGCCGCGGCCAAACCAGCCGGCCCGCCCCCCACCACGACCACGTCGCTTTGGGCCATCACCGGCGCGTCGGCGGCCGGTCGGGTGACTGATTCGCCCATCGCCTCAGAAGCTCGGCGGGGTCACCACCCACAGCGACACCGAAGTGACATCGCCGGGGTTCTCGTACCAGTGGGGGATGGTGGAGTCGTAGGAGATCGAATCGCCCGCCCGCAGCACGTAGCGGGTGCCGCCGACGTTGACGGCGTGCGTTCCCTCCAAAACGATGCCGAACTCCTCGCCTTCGTGCATGAACGGAGTGTCCTCGGTGGAGTACCCCGGCTCGGTCTCAATGCGGATTACCTCAAGGGCGCTATCGGGTCGGGCGGTGAGCAATTCGGCCACGACCAGCTCATCGTTGGGGAGATTGAGCCGGCGGCGGTCCTCACGTCTTACCACGGGCGAAGTCATCTGCTCGCCGGCGACCAGGCGTGCTACTGGAATGCCGAGCGCGTGGGCCACCTGCACGAGCGTGTTGAACGACGGGTTGCCCTGCCCCCGTTCGACCTGCGAGAGCAGTCCGGCACTGACCCCTGAAGCCGAGCCGAGTTGCTCAAGCGTCCAACACTGGAGCTTGCGCAGCCGTTTGATCTCGTTGCCCACTACCTGCACGGTGAGCGGCGGGCGATCGGCGTCGCGAAGGCGGACGGTGGAGGGCGGGTTGTGCCAGTTGGAGTTTTCGTTGTTCTGGTCTGGCGAGTGCAAATCGGTCACTTCCAAGAGAGGATGACTATCTTCAGCAAAGTATATTATTTCAATATGGTGACGCAGGGACACCAATCGCATGTCGTAATTATTGGCGCCGGTGCCTCAGGATCGGTCGCCTCCGCTCGCCTGGTAGCCGCCGGCTTCAAGGTGGTCTGTCTCGAGCAGGGCGACTGGGTTGGCCCAGGAGATTACATGAGTGCCCAACCAGAGGCTGAGCTGGCATGGGTCGAGCGTTGGAATCCCGATCCCAATGTCCGCCAAGGACTGGCCGACTACCCCCTGACCGGCGACGCGGATGTTCGCCCCGTTATGTACAACGGGGTCGGCGGAGGGTTGGTGCAGTGGGCAGCCATGTGGCAGACGCTGCTGGCCTCGGACTTCAGGGTGCGGACACTGGATGGCATCGCCGACGACTGGCCCATCGGCTGGGACGATCTGGCTGATTGCTACGCACAGGTGGCCCGCGACATGTCGGTGTCTGGCTTGGGCGGCGACCCGGCCCTGCCCGAGATGGATCCCTACCCCAACCCACCAATACCCATTGGCAAGATCGGACAGGTTGCCGCCGAGGGGATGGACCGCCTGGGATGGCACTGGTGGCCCGGTGCCAACGCAATTGCCTCGCGCCGCCACGGCAACCTTCAAGCTTGCCAGCGGCGGGGCACATGCATGATCGGATGCCCGGAGAACGCCAAGGCCACCCCCTCGCTCACCCATTGGCCTTCCGTGCAGGCCGCCGGCGCCCGCCTAGTTACCGGCGCTCGTGTGACGGAGATCCCCGTGGATGAGCGGGGCCGGGTGCGAGGCGCTGCATACCTGGATCGCGATGGTGTAGAGCACTTCCAGCCGGCGCAGGTAGTGATGCTGGCCGCGAACGCGGTGGGGACCGCTCGTCTCTTGCTGTTGTCGGCGTCACCGCGGTTCCCAGACGGTCTGGCCAACTCTTCTGGACTGGTGGGACGACGACTTATGCAGCATCCTTACCGCACGGTGACGGTTGTTTGCGAGGATCCCCTCGACAGCTGGCAGGGTCCCTGGGGGCAGGTCATCTATTCGCTGGAGTTTGCCGAGACCCACCCCGACCGCGATTTCGTGCGCGGTGCCAAGTGGATGGTGATGCCGCATGGAGGGCCCATGTTCGCCGCGGCGGAGTACCAGGAGGCTCATCGTCACGATGGCTTCGAAGCCGTATGGGGCGCGAACTTCCATCGGGCGGCCGATGAGGTGTTCGGACGCGCATTCACCTGGGGCATCCAGGCCGAGGATCTCCCCGAAGACGACAACCGGGTAACCCTTGATCCAACGATGTGCGACTCATCGGGACTGCCCGCCGCCCATGTCGAGTACCGGGTGTCGGAGAACACCAGAAGAATGCTCGACTTCAATGTGGCACGCGCCGTTGAGGCGGCAGAGGCATCGGGAGCGGTGTCCACCCTCGTGCGCGACGTGTGGCCTACCGGAATCGGTCATGTGCTGGGCACTACCAGGATGGGCAACGATCCACAGACTTCAGTGGTGGATCGTTGGTGCCGCGCCCACGACGTGCCCAACCTCTATGTGATCGACGGCGGTGTATTTGTGACCGGCGGGTCGGCCAACCCAACGGCCACGATCATGGCGAACGCGCTACGGGTGACCGATCATCTGATTGAGGCTCGGGCGTCGCAGGAGATTCCTGCATGAGTGGCTCTGGGCCGACACCAGCCCAACGTCTCACGCTGGACCGCCTGGCCGATGTGCTCGTGCCTGAAGGACGAAATATGCCTGCGGCCTCAACGGTCGGCGTTTCGGAGGGTCTGTTAGATCGGTTTCTGGACGCCGCCCCTGCTCTTGCCGAGCCGCTGCTGTCTCTTCTCGATGAGGCACCTGCGGAAGGTCTCGATGCCTTCGTGCGCCATCTGGCCTCGCAGCGGCCCGGCGATTTTGGCGTGCTGTCTACGACTGTTGTGGGTGCCTATTACCTCAGCGCCGAGGTACGTCGACTGATCGGCTATCCCGGCCAACAGCCCAACCCGCTGTCGGTCGCATCCGAGCCCGACTATCTCGACATGCTCGAGCGGGTTCACGAGCGCCATCCCGGCTATCGGGAGTGCTCATGACCTACGTGATCGGCCCCACCTGTATTGATGTCAAAGATGCTGCCTGCGTGTCCAAATGCCCGGTGGACTGCATTTATACGGGTGAGCGGATGCTCTACATCAATCCCGACGAATGCATCGACTGCGGGGCTTGTGAACCGGCCTGCCCTGTTGAAGCCATCTACCCCGAGATGTTTCTCCCTGCTGAATTCCAGGAGTTCACCGACGTCAACGCTGAATTCTTCGAGGTGATAGGCCTCAAAGCACCAGGCGGTGCTGCTGGTGTGGGACCTGTCGACGCCGACCATCCGGTTGTGGGCGCCTGGCCACAACACTCCGCCACCTGAGATCGCATCTGTCAGCGGTCGTAGTAGCCGGAGTAGACGTAGACGCAGGGGACGTCGGCGTCGGCGTACATCTCCACGTTGCGGGGGTCGTCTTCGAGGGCGTAGAGCAAGTCGAATCCGCGGTGGCGGAGGTTGTCCACCTCGGTGGCCTTGTACGCCCGCGAGGGGCCGCCGCTGTTGGGGGGCCGCAGGATCAGCAGGTCCCAGCGGACCTCGTGCATCTTCAGCCAGCCCAGCGTGTCGCTGAGCAGATGCCAGGGGCGGGCGGTGAGCAGCACCACCGTGAGGTCGGCGGCCAGCGAGCCGACCAGGGCCACCGTCGCTTCCAGCGGGGGGTCGTCGGGGCAGCCGGCGAAGAACTCATCCCAGCGGCGGGCCTGGGCCAAGTGCTGGCGACTGCTGGCATCGGAGATCACCCCGTCGACGTCCACGACCACCGCGGGGCCGCCACCGATGGGGCCGTCCTGCCATCGCCAGTGAGAGGGACCGTCGTGTTCGCTCAATCTTCTTGGGGGGACTCGGCGGCCCGGGTGCGGATCTCGTCCACCACCGACTGGTCGGCCAGGGTGGTGGTGTCGCCCAGGCTGCGGCCCTCGGCCACGTCCCGCAACAGGCGGCGCATGATCTTGCCGGAGCGGGTCTTGGGCAAGTCCGGGACCAGCACAACCGTCTTGGGCCGGGCAATCGGTCCCAGTTTGGTGGCCACATGCTGGCGGACCTCCTCGCCCAGCTCGTCGGTGGCGTCGTGGCTGCCTCGCAGGATCACATAGCCGATGATGGCCTGGCCGGTGGTGTCGTCGGCCGCGCCCACCACGGCGGCCTCGGCCACCGCGGCATGGTCCACCAGGGCCGACTCCACCTCGGTGGTGGAGATGCGGTGGCCGGAGATGTTCATCACGTCGTCCACCCGGCCCAGCAGCCACAGGTAGCCGTCGTCGTCGACTTTGGCCCCGTCGCCGGCGAAATAGCGGCCCTCGAATCGGCTCCAGTACGTCTCCCGGTAGCGCTCGGGGTCGCCCCAGATGCCCCGCAGCATCGACGGCCACGGGCGGGTGATGGTGAGGTAGCCGCCGCCCCGCTCCACTGGGCGGCCGTCGTCGTCCACCAACTCGGCGAATACCCCGGGAATGGGATGGGTGGCCGACCCCGGCTTGGTGGTGGTGACGCCGGGCAGCGGGGAGATCATGTGGCCGCCGGTCTCGGTCTGCCACCAGGTGTCCACTATGGGACAGCTCTCGCCGCCGATGTGGGTGTGGTACCACATCCACGCCTCGGGGTTGATGGGCTCGCCCACAGTGCCCAGCACCCGCAGGCTGGACAGGTCGTGTTTGGCCGGTTCCTGCGCCCCCCACTTCATGAAGGTGCGGATGGCGGTGGGGGCGGTGTAGAGCTGGGTGACGCCGTAGCGCTCCACGATGTCCCAGAGGCGGTCGCGGCTCGGAGTGTCGGGGGTGCCCTCGTAGATCACCGAGGTGGCGCCGTTGGCCAGCGGGCCGTACACGATGTAGCTGTGGCCGGTGACCCATCCGATGTCGGCCGCGCACCAGTACACGTCGGTGTCGGGCTTGAGGTCGAACACGTACTTGTGGGTGAACGCCACCTGGGTGAGATACCCGCCTGTGGTGTGCATGATGCCCTTGGGCTTGGCGGTGGTGCCGGAGGTGTACAGCAGGTAGAGCAGCGCCTCGGTGTCCATGGACTCGGGCGGGCAGTCGGCCGACGCGTCGGCCATGAGGTCGTGCCACCACAGGTCTCGGCCTTCGGCCATGTCGACGTCGGTGTCGCAGCGGTTGACGACCACCACGTGCTCCACCGACGCCGCTCCCTGGCTGAGGGCGGTGTCCACGTTGGGCTTCAGCATCGAAGGTGCGCCTCGGCGGTAGCCGGCGTCGGCCGTGATGATGAGCCGGGCTTCGGCATCCTCGCAGCGGTCGACGATGGCGTCGGGCGAGAAACCGCCGAAGATCACCGAGTGGGCCACCCCGATGCGGGTGCAGGCCAGCATGGCCACCGGCAGCTCGGGGATCATCGGCATATAGATGGCCACCCGGTCGCCCGCGCCCAATCCCAGCCCCTTGAGCACGTTGGCGAATTTGGACACTTCGGCGAGCAGGTCGGCGTAGGTAATGGTGAGGGCATCGCCCGGCTCGCCCTCCCAGTGGAAGGCGATCTTGTCGCCCTGGCCCGCTTCCACGTGGCGGTCGAGGCAGTTGTACGACACGTTGAGGGTGCCGCCGATGAACCAGCGGGCAAAGGGCAAATCCCATTCCATAACGGTGCTGAAGTCGGTGTCCCAGCTCAGCAGCTCGCGGGCCTGTCGGGCCCAGAACGACTCGAAGTCGCCCTCTGCCTCGTCGTAGAGCGAGCGGTTGTTGGCCAGTGCGGCGGCGGCGAAGTCGGCGGATGGAGCGAAGGTGCGATCCTCGACGTAGTAGTCCTCGATGGTGGCGTCAGCCATGGTCGGTCCTTTCCCATGCTCTCGCGGGACAGCGCGGCGAGCCTACATTCTGTCGTCTCGCTGAGGTTATGGACACTTGGCATTCTGTCGTCTCGCAGAGGTTATGGTCAGATAGTGGAGCTACTTCGGGCTAGGAGTTGATCGGCGGTTATGGATATCCGGGTTGCCACGCTGTGTGATTTCGCCCAGGTGCGGGAGGGGCTCTTGTTTGTGAGCTCAGCGGGCATCACCCGGGTATATCGGGAGTCGTTTCCCGCTCCCGTCGGCGTGATGCTGGCGCTGGTGCTGGAGATGTCTCCGGTCGAGGCCGCTGAGCCCAACAAGATCAGGGTGCGAGTTGAGGATGCCGATGGGCGAAAGCTGGCCGAGATGGTGGGCGAGGTCCAGGTGAAGCTGGGGTCGGGCCACGATCCCGGTGAGCTGGTCAACGTGCCGTTTGTGGCCGACTTCCGGGCGATGAAGCTCCCCTCGCCTGGCCGCTATCAGGTGGCCATTAATCCAGAGGTAGAAGGCGCCAACCCGGTGGCGCTGGGATTTCGAGCCGCGGCGCGCAACAAGACCTGATTCGGCCTATCCCGGCGCAGGCACATCCCATTCGGCCACGGTGAAGCCGCCCAGGCCGGCGGGATCGAGCAGGGCTTCGGCTTCGATGACCCGGCTGCGTCCGGCCACCGCGGCCAGATCGCCTTGGGCGGCCCCCGACTGCCAGGCGGCAGCCCCCTCGGCCACCAGATCGTCGATGCCGCGGGCCCGCAGCCAAGTGGCCTGATCGGCGACTCGGGTAGGCGGGCATACTGCGGAGAGTTGGTCGAGGGCCACTTCGCAGGTGATGTCCTGGGTACCGGGGGCGGTCCACGGATCGTCGCCCCGCTCGTGGCCCCGATAGGTCCGCAGCCATTCGGGCCAAGGTCGAGCAGTCATTTCCTCGGTGGTGCTCATGTAGTCGATGACCACCACGGTGCCTTGGTCCAGGATCGACAGAGCCTGAGACAGCCACGCACTGGCCCGTTGTTGGCGGGGGGTCAGGCGGGTCTCGGGGTTGGGGCGGCGGTCGCCCACCTCGTTGCCATTGGGGTCGAAAAGGCGCAGCGGGAGGTTGTCGAGCAGCTCGTTGGCCACGATCACCCCGGTGATCGGGCCGTCGGGCATGTCGGCCCGTGATTCGCCCATGGTGTGGGCTGCCCGCCCCGCGGCGCTGCGCTCGACGTTGATCCAGCGCAGCGCAGACATGCAGCCGGGCTGGCTCTTGGCCACAGTGCGGGCCAAGGTGCCTGGTCCGGCGCCGGCGTCGATCACGGTGAACGGATCGGGCTGCCCTAACTCGTCCCACCGGCGGTCCAGCATTCGAGCCAAGACGGCGCCGAACAGCGGCCCGACCTCAGGGCTGGTGATGAAGTGGCCGCCGCGCCGTCCGGCTTGGCCCGACTCGTAGAACCCGCGCCCAGGGTCGTACAGCGCCCTTTCCATGAACTCAGCGAACCCTGCCATCGAGATCAGAGAACCTTGCTGCCAAACACGGCGAATCCCACCGTTCCAGTATGGCGATGCCGACAACTGCGAACCTCAGCGGTGCGCGGCATTTGTGTTGTCAATACACTGTCGCCATCGAATGAGCGGAACCGCGTGGATCGCGGTATCCGGCACTGGAGGCACCATGTCTGAGACCCCGATGAGCCGGCCCGGCGAGGTAGCCGGCTGGCCGAAGCTGACCGTTGAGTACCGGACCGATCCGGCCGGCATTGAGCAAGTTCTACCGCCGGGGCTCACGGCGGGCGAGCCGATCGTGACCGTGGGGGTGTACTGCGTGCCCGTGCTGGGCGAACCGGAGTACGGCGTGAGCGTGAAGGTGCCAGCCAGCTGGAAGGGCGTGAGCGGCCAGTACAGCCTGGGCTTGGGCATCGATCAGGAGGCCGCCATCTTCATCAGCGGCGAGACTAACGGCCAGCCCAAGTACCCTTGCGACATCCGCTTCTATCGCCTGGGCAACCGGGTGGAGGCCCGGACCATCCATCAGGGCTACACGTTCCTGGAGTTCGAGGGCGATGTGACCGGAGCGGTGGAGCCGAAGGCGGGAGAGTTCACCGAGCACGAGTGGTGGACCAAGTACTCCCGGGCCATCGGCGGCGCGGAGAAGGAGTACGACTTCCCGCCCCACGTCGTGGATGTGGCCACCACCTTCGAGCAGACCCACGTCGAGGACATCGACGGCGAACTGCGGTTGCTGGACAGCCCCTGGGATCCCGTGGCCCGCTACTTCCCCATCGTTGAGCAGCTCACGGCGCAGCTGGTGACCAATCGTATGATCGACCGGCAGATCACCAACGCCGGCCCGCTGGATCCCGATGCGTTCTGGCCCAGCGCCGACGTCATCAGCGGCTCCCGCTGGCCCGGCACCCGGGGCGGCCCCCGCCAGCCCTAGCTAGAACGACAAGCCGACGAGGCGCTCGCTCAATTCCCACAGCGCGGCCTCAGTGGGCGGGTTGTAGATGTGGGGGGCGTAGCCGATCTCGCCCGTTCCCGGCTCGGCCACGTTGCAGTCGGCCAGATACTTGCCGCTGTGGTCGGTTAGTTCGGGAGCGGTAGACGCCCATACCTGGGTGGCGGCGCCCGACTCCAGGGTCTTGTATTGGAGGCCTTGGCCTGAGGACGAACTGGCTTTGGCCCGTTCTCTCATGCCCTCGATCATCTCCTTGGTCATGTGGCGGCCCAGCTTGGTGGGGATCGCGCCGGGATGGACCGACAGCGAGAGCAATTCACCATCGAAGCGCCGAGCCAACTCGGCGGCGAAATGGATGTTGGCGGTCTTCGACCGGCCATAGGCCACCCAGGGGTCGTAGGGGGTGTGCTCAAAGTTGGGGTCGTCGAGGTCGACATCGGAGATGCGGTGCCCACCGGATGACAGGGTGACCACCCGGGGATTGTCAGCCTGGCGCAGCAGCGGCATCAGCCGGGCCGTTAAAGCGAAGTGACCCAGGTGGTTGGTGCCGAACTGCATCTCGAAGCCGTCGGAGGTTCGGCCGAATGGGCAGCACATCACCCCCGCGTTGTTCATCAGCACGTCGATGCGGTCGAACTGGTCGGC
>JAJEDQ010000120.1 GCA_022821445.1 Acidimicrobiia bacterium
GGCGCCCGCCCCCGGGTGCTTCTGCGGATCACCCCGGGAGTGGAGGCCCACACCCACGAGTACGTCACCACCGGAGTGGACGACACCAAGTTCGGCTTCACCGCCTCGAACGGGACAGCCGATGCTGCCATTCGCCGGGCCGGGGAGTCCGACTCCGTGGAATTGGCGGGTCTGCATGCCCACATCGGCAGCCAGGTGTTCGAGCTGCGCTCCTTCCAGCAGGCCGTTGAAGTGATCGCGGGATTCGCCCAGCCCTATGGCTTACCCGAGCTGTCGCTGGGCGGCGGCTTGGGAGTGGCCTACGTGGAGGGGGAATCGTCCCCCACCATCGCCGAGTGGGCCGCGGCCATCAACGAGGCCTGCGCGTCAGCCGGCTTCACCGCACCGGTGAGCGTGGAGCCGGGCCGGACCTTGGTGGCCGCTGCCGCAGTCACCCTGTATGAGGTTGGAACCATCAAGGAGTTACCGGGCATTCGCACCTATGTCTCAGTCGATGGCGGCATGAGCGACAATCCCCGCCCCGTGCTGTACGGCAGCGGCTATGAGACGTTTCTGCCCCGGGCCACCGACCGCGGCCGCGAGAAGACCGTCCGGGTAGTGGGCAAGCACTGCGAGTCGGGCGACCTGCTGGTGCGAGACGGCCAGGTGCCCAGCGACATTGCGGTGGGGGACATCCTGGCCACCCCGGTGACCGGCGCCTACGGCCATTCCATGGGCTCCAACTACAACAAAGTTCCCCGTCCCGCCGTGGTTTTCGCCCGCGACGGCGACGCCCGCCTAGTCGTCCGCCGCGAGACCTACGAAGACCTCCTCCGCAACGACATCTAGTTAGCTGCCATGGGCTCACGGCAGGATCTCATGTCCACCGATCCGCAGCCAGACGATGTGAATCTTGCCTTCGACGACGGGATTGCCGAAGGCGAAGGTTGCTCGGCCGCCAGGGGACCAGGTCATCTCCCAGTTATCGGAGACACCCCTGATTTTCTTGACACGAAGCCCGGTCCGGAACCAGATGAGTCGGCCGGTTTCGATCGCTAGCAAATCAGTTCTGAACGCTCGTAGACGGTCGTTGAATTGAGATTGCTGTGCTGGGGTGAGCCGTTTCAGGTCGCGTAGGAACAAAGAGTTCTCAAAATGAGTGGGCAATTTGTGGTGTTGGGGAGGGTCTACTGGGCTGCGTCGCGGCGGCGCGCCTGCATTGCAGCGATAAAGTCCTCTGTGCTGGCGTGGAAAACGCCTCCCTCCAAATCTGGAGGAGTTCCTTTGCCCACGCTGGCGTAGATGTCTTCAATAGTCATTGCCTCAGACTCGACATCCTCGTGCTGGACGCGGGTTGAAGTGCGCCGGTCCTTTGGGCGGTCAATGGCCATTGCTGACTCTCCTGGGTCTGCTCTTCCTCTGACTCTACCGGGCGAGGAGCACGTTGTCGGTCGGTCAGCCATGATGGGCGATCTGGATTATGGAGGGGTGGCCGTTTTGGATTAGGTAGCCGCGGCCGGGGATTGTCGGGAGGGTGGGGCGGGTGGGGAGTTGGATGGTGAACAGGTCGCCGTCTAGGGGGGTGGGTTGGAGGAGCACGCCGGTACGGGAGAAGCGGATTTCGGCGGTCCAGTGGCCGTAGGCAGTGCGAAGACGGTCGGCGCGGCCAGCGGCCACCATGTGCAGGCCGGAGGGGCTGTCGGCGGCCAGCGCTTTCAAAGCGCCATTAGGGTCGGGAACCGTCTCGGCATCGTCGATCAGCACCAGGGTTGGGGGATCGGCCGCGCCGGCTGGGGCAAGCAGTTCTTCCAGGTTGGTGCCCACGTGCTGGACGCCGAAGCATTCGGCCAAGGGAGATTCCGCAGGGGCGAGAGCGACCACCCGCGCTCCGCCCGCATTTGCCGCCTCGGCCAGCAAAGCAAGCGCCGCTGACCGTCCCGACCGGGCCGGCCCAAGAATGAGTGCGTGCTCGCCGGAATAGAGGGTGAGGCCGGTTGGGGACAGGGTGTCGTCGCCCAACCCCAGGGGGAGGTACCAAGGGGAACCGTCAAGGCGGGGCTGGTCCAAGCGGGCGGGATCGACAATCGCGGGCAGGCACTCCACTGGCGGCGGTCCGCCAGCCTGGGGGCAAGCGTCGGCGACTGCGGCTGCTGCGGTGGCCAGCCCGCCGTCGGGCACTGCGATTTGGAGCTCGATGCCCGAAGGGATGGCGAAACCTCGACCGGGTGGCAGGGTGGCAGGATCATCTACGGCCGCGCCCCATTGGCGGTAGAGCGCGGGGTCGCCCAGGCGAAAGACGAAGGTTTGGGGGGTGGCGGCCTGGATGGCGCGGCTCACTTTGGAAAGTTGGTCGGCGGTTGCGGCCACAAAGAGGCGGACGGCCGGGCCCTCGGCCCACACCCGCTCAAGTGAGGCCAGCAAAGCGTGGTCGGCCACGTTGTCCAGGCTCTTGGCCAAGCCGCCCCAGTTGTCTACCAAGGCCAGCACGAGGGGAGGGTTGGAATCAGAGGGGCCCCTGCTCTGGCCCAGCCTCCGATCGACCTCGTCTTCCAAACGTTGGATCAACCGCCGGATTCGATCGCGCTCATCGGGGCCCACCACCGCGCCGCAGTGGGGCAGGGCCACCAGGGGGGCCAGCTGACCCGAGCCGGAATCGATGACGTAGAGGTGGCAATCGGCTGGAGAGAAGCGACTGGCCAACGAGATGCCCAGCGTTCCCAGCGCGGTGGTGGTGCCGCTGCCCGGGATGCCAGCGAGGAGGATGTTGCCCTGGTTGGGAACCCACTCCAAGGGGTACTGGGTCTGCTGGTTGGGGTCGTCGGCCAGGGCGAACACAACGCTCGGGCCAGCCGCGACGGTCAGAGTGTTGAGCGAGACAGTCGTCGGCAGGGGATCGGGCCAGGGCTGTCGAGGCGGCAAGCCACCCGAGTCATCCCAGGCGGTATTGGCGGCCGCGGCCAAGCGGGTCAGGTCGTCGGGGGTCTGGGCGCCGGAAGCAGCCTCGGCCTCAAAGGTTGGAATGCCGTCGGGTGCAGGAACTACCCGGACACCCTGCCGGGCGGCGGTAACCCCGGTGACCAGGGCGCACTGGAACTCCACCAGCTCGCCGGGGCCGAATCGGGCGAACGCCCGACCGGGCCGATGTCGGCCGATAGCCGAGGCCTCCGGACTGTCGAGCACGTCGGCCGAGTCGGCGGGGTCCAGCACCCGCAGTGCGATTCGCAGCGCAGTGTTGGTGCGGATGTTGGCGCTCACGGCCCCCGCGGGGCGCTGGGTGGCCAGCACCAGGTGCATGCCCAAGCTGCGGCCCCGCTGGGCCACATTCACCAGGGCATCCATGAAACCGGGCAGCTCGGCAGCCAGGGCGGCGAACTCGTCGATGACCACCACCAGGCGGGCCAGCGGCGGCCAGGGTTCATTGCGCCTGGCGTGGGCCATCGACCAGTAATGGGCCAGGTCGGTGGTCCCTCGATCTCGGAGCACTTGCTCGCGGTGGCGTAGTTCGGCTTCCAAACAGCGCAGGGCTCGCTCTGCCAGCCGGTCGTCGAGATCGGTGACCAACCCCACCACGTGGGGCAGCGAAGCGCAGGCGTCGAATGCGCTGCCGCCCTTGTAGTCCACCAACACGAAGTTGACCCGCTCAGGCGAGTAGGTAGCGGCCAGCGAGGCCACCAGCGTGCGCAGCAACTCGCTCTTGCCCGATCCGGTTGTACCGCCCACCAGGGCGTGGGGACCGTCGGCGACCAGGTCGGCCATCAGCGGCCCGTGGCTGTCGGCCCCGATCGGAGCAGCCAGGCTGTCTTCTTGGCGACCCTCCTCCCAGCGGTCGGCGATCGCCTCCGACAGTGCCGAGGAGTCAACCGATGGGTCGGGACCTTCGCAGGCAGGCAATCCGAGGAGGTCGAACAGCGATGATCGGTCGGGAATGCCGGAATCAGCGCCGGTTTGCTCAGGGTCTTCGTAGCGGGCCAAGCCGCGGGCGGCATCCCGGGCCAGGCCCAAGCTCATCCCGGTGGCCAGCACCGAGCAGAATGCCTCGCCCGATTGAGACAGATCGACGGTGCCGGAGGGATCGCGGGCCTCGATGACCACGGTGGCGGTGGCGGGGAGTTGGTCGACGCTGGTGGCTAGCACGATGGCCGAGACTGGCCCAGACGAGCCTTGGAGCAGGGGTCGTAGCGGCGGCGCTCTGCCGGTGGCCAGAGTCTCACCGTCGGCCACTACCAGCAGTTGTGGCCAGTGGCCCTTCCCCCCACGATCCCAGGCTGCGGCCAACTCCCCGGCGATCTCCGCCGCGGCGGTGCGGTGGTTAGCTATCAGATGGGATCGCCCGAGGGCGGAGTGGGTGGTGTGGGGGAGCCAGGCGGTCCACGTCCAAACCGGTGCGGCAACCTCATCGGCGGCCACCAGCAAGGCCAGATCAGCCGGGCCGTGATAAGCGACCGCTTGGATGAGCAGACTTCGGGCCATGGCAGTGGTGGCGCTGCGGGGGCCCACCAGTCCGACCAGCTTGCCCGGACCCAGATCCACGGCAATGGGACAGTCGGGCATCCGACCGAGCTGATCGAGCGCTGCGATTGCCTCATCGGCAGGCCGCGGGCCGTTGACGGCCAGCTCGGGATCGAAAGGTACAGGGCCGTGGGCGGCTACCAGCGACAGGAAGTCGTCGTGGTCGGGCCTTCGCTCCCAGAGCCGGACGCTGGGTTGGCGGATCCGCCTGACCGCCTCGGCGAGGTGGGGATGCAAGTTGCGCCGCCGACGGATCTCCGCCGCATGCGCCGCCTCGGCCGCCGCCTGGAACTCCCCTAGGGACGCCTGTGACCGTCGCAGGGATCGTCGGCGCTGAGTGCGGTCGCGGCGGCGGTTGTCAAACCAGTTGGCGCCCATCATCAGCGGGCTGAGCAGGGCGAACAGCGCCATGTAGGGGCTGTAGAGCACCGCCATCAACAGTCCGACCAACAGCGGTCCGGCCAGCGCGGCCCAGCCGAATGAAATCGTCCGAGGAGATCGCTGCGGTTCTTCAGCGGGGACAAGGAGTGGCTCAGGCCGCGGGGGAAGCGCCGGACGGGGAGGGCGGTTCAGGGCGATCTTCCCGGAGCTGGTTCGCCCCAGGACGGGGGCCGGTTGGGCCGGCCGGTCGTCGGGCGCGTCGGAGACTTGGACCAGCGCACCGCCCAGCCGTAGCGGCGTGGAGGGTGCCACCGCGGCTGGTTCATCGTCGCCCACAACGGCAAAGATCTGTCCGTCTCGGCGTTCCAAGCGGGCGTGATGGGGTCGCAGCCCCATGTGGGGAAGGGTGAGGTCGGTGTCGGGGGCGCGGCCCAGGCTCAATCCCTTTGCGGGAATTGAATGGCGGTCGCCGGCGCGCAGCCCTCCCACCACCTCCAGAGCCCACCCGGGGTGGTCGGGTGCCGGGCCAGGACGGACACCCACACAGGTGCCGTCGGCCACCCCGGCCTCGTCGAGGCCGCGGTGGGCTTCCATCCATTGGTCGCCCACCCAGAGTCCGGTAATCGGCGCCGGCAGGCCCAGCACCTCAGCCAGCTCCCCCACATCGGCCACTGCACCGCCGTCGATGCTCACCTCTCGGGCGCCTTCCGGCCCGTGGTAGAGCAGGCGCACAGGCCGCTCTGACGGTGCGGGTCCGACTGCGGACTCAGACGAGGACGAAGGCAGGCGGCACCATCAGACGGAGTCGAGGGCCGCGATGGTGTTCTGGCGCTCAAGTCCGATCGAGGTGGCCAGTTCGGTAAGCGCCTCTTGCAACTGCCCGAGCGAGGGCGACCATTGCTCGTGCCAGGCGCCGCGGAATCGCTCGGAACGGCTGCCCGTCCAGGTAGTGCCCTCCAAGGTAGCGGTCAGGCGGGTGCGGAGGTCTTCCACCTGGCCGGCGAACGCAGTGAATTGCTGCTGGAGATGGTCCATCTCCTCGGTGTTCATGGTGAGCACAGACATGGTGAGGCCTTTCGGTCGGCTGATCCCTCGGGCAGATCAGGCGGGACCATCTTGATAGTCGCTCAGAATTGATATAGCAAGATATTTATCGAAAATTATTGTATATCAATGTACTCGTCGAAGGCGGCCTTGACCCATGAGAGGTCATCGGCGGCCACCCGGCTGCGGGTCAGGTCGGGATCGATCCCATAGACCCGGGCTGCGTTCAACCCGAGGATCTTCTCCTTGATGCGGGGGGTGAGCTCCGGGTAGCCGTGGCGCTGACGCAGCTCCTCGGGAATCTGAAAGGCCCGGAAGGCGTCGATGAGGGGCTGCGGCGACCCGTACCAAATCGAGTCGCTGCCCCACACCACGTTGTCCTCGCCGACGGCATTGAGCAGCTTTCCGAGTACGTGGGCCGCCTCCCGGGGCCGGCGCAACAGCACATACCAAGTGCTCCCCAGTTCGGCGTAGACATTGCCGCCGGGTTCGATTCCGGCCTCCTCCAGGCTCTTGATCAGGCGGTCGGTGCCCGCGGGGGCCTGCCGGTTGTAGGGGCCTTCTTCTTCGTCTCCCACCGGTGTCTCGTACCCAGAGTGGTAGACGAGGAAGTCGATTTCGGGAAAGCTGGCCGCGGCCGGGCCGATGTCGGCTGGCGACCCGGCGGGCGCCAGAGCGCTCAGCCCCTTGTGGGCGCAAACGATGCCCACCCCCAGATCTCGGCTGCTTTCCAAGAACGGCAGACCGCACTCTTCGTCGTCGAGCCGCCAGCCGGGCTGATCCCCCCACCCCTGGATGGTGTAGATCTTCCATCCCGACGGCCTGTTGTGCTCTATCAGCGATCCCAGCCGATCCAGCTCGCCCGGTGCGTTGGGATGAACGATGGAGTGATTGATCAGGCGGCCGGTACCGGCCAGTCGGTCTATCAGCTCGCGGGTGGCGGCAACCTCGGGGTTGGTGAGAATGCTGTGGTCGTCGTCGCCGGGCGTGCAGGTGAGCACCGCGGCGGCAGTCTCGCTCTCCAGGAAGATGTGACGCAGGTAGCTGCCGAGGTCGAGATGGATCGCCGGGTCAAGCCCCTCCCACCGGTCAGGGGCCACGCTGCGGATGAACCACATAATTCCCTCGACGCCGGGGGCGCGGGCGCGATGGCGAGCGATGTAGTGCGTCTGAACGTCGATCACGAGTTCGTCGCCCTCGAATGCCGCGTCGGCTGCTTCCGGGTCGGTCTCGGCTTGAGGGTCGACTGTGTAGTAGCCCCCGCCCCAGGCCTCGTCGATGGCCCGCAGCGCGGTCGCCGTCCCCCGTCGACTGGCTGCGTACTGGTGCTGATGGTGAAGCGTGTCTCCGGCGGCCTCCGCCCGGGACACTGCTCGTGCTACGGCCCGCTGATCACGCTTAGACCAAGCCACAGGCCGGTATTCGTCGTTGCTGCGGTGTTGCAGCAGCACCGGGATCGGCAGGAGTCTGGCAGGCGAGATGGCTATTGAAAATAGCTTGCTTGCAGCTCGAGTTCACGAGCTTCTTCTCGCTGCGCGGCCTCGGCGGCCCGCTCGACTCGGGCCGCGTCGGCGTGCAGTTCGTCGGCCCGGGCTTGGAGCCGGCGGGCTACCTGCTCGATCTCGTAGCGCAACCGAACCAGATGGGTGTGCTGGTGCCGGAGCTGGAGGCGGCTGGCGTCGGCGGCAGCCGACAGCCACACCGCGGGTACATGACGGGCCACTGGCCTGTCGAGCACGTGGTCTAGCCCGTACCAGATCTGGTCGACGTCAGTACGAACCTGTTCGCAGGCCGCGGCCTGACGACGCAGGTCGGCGGCGATGGAGAACAGCTCGTAGGACGACATGTCGCACTTAAAATATATTGTTTAGTCAGAAAAGCAATGAAAACTCTTAAGTGGAGGAAATCTTGCCAGCTGGGCCGGGCTGAGCCGGTACGGTGGAGATGGTGAGCGATTCTTCCAAGACGCGAATCGGCGTGGTGAAGTGATGAGCGATTCCTCTCGCATGCGAATCGGCGTGGGCGTGCTGGGCTGTGGAAACGTCGGCTCGGCGTTGGTCGGGCTGCTGGAGGAGCAGAGGTCGGCAATCGCGGAGCGCACCGGCATGGAACTGGACGTGGTGAGGGTGGCAGTGCGCAGCGCCTCTCGAGACCGCGAGGTGGTCTTGGCCGATGGGGTGTTGACCACCGACGCCGCCTCGGTGGTCAACGATCCCGAGGTGGACGTGGTGGTGGAGCTGATCGGGGGCATCGAACCGGCCCGCGAGCTGCTAGCCGCCGCGCTGAAGCTGGGCAAGCCGGTGGTCACCGGCAACAAGGAGCTTTTGGCCAACTACGGCGCTGAGCTGTATGCCGCGGCCGACGACGCCGGGGTAGACCTGCTGTTCGAGGCCGCCGTCGGCGGAGGAATCCCCCTCATTCGGCCTCTGCGGGAGTCCTTGGCCGCCGAGCCGATCCGCCGGGTGATGGGCATCGTCAACGGCACCACCAACTACATCTTGAGCCAGATGACCGAACACGGCACCAGCTATCACGACGCCTTGGCCGACGCGCAGTCGCTGGGATTTGCCGAACGCGATCCCACCGCCGACGTGGAGGGGTTCGACGCCGCATCCAAGGCATCCATCATCGCCACAGTGGCATTCGGCGCCCGGGTGCTGGCCGGAAGCGTGAACCGGGAGGGCATCTCCGGCATCGGCGCCGCCGACATCGCCCACGCCCGGCGGCTGGGCTATGTGGTCAAGCTGTTGGCCATCGCCGAGCGGGTGGGCGATGTTGAAGGCAAGCCCGAGCTGGCCGTGCGGGTACACCCGGCGATGGTGCCGGTGGACCATCCGCTGGCTTCGGTGCGGGACTCCTTCAACGCAGTGTTCGTGGAGGGTGACGCGGTGGGAGAGCTGATGCTGTATGGCCGAGGTGCCGGCGGGCGGCCCACCGCCAGCGCAGTGCTGGGCGACCTCATCGATGCGGCCGGCAACCGGTGCCGGGTAACGTGGACGCCGATCGGCACCTTGGGCGAGGCGGTGATCTGCCCCATCGATGACCTGGAGTCTGAGTACTACATCAACATGGAGGTGCTCGACCGCCCCGGCGTTCTGGCCGCGGTAGCGGGGGTGTTCGGCCGCCACGGGGTGAGTATCCGCTCGATGGAGCAGGAAGGACTGGGCGACCAGGCCCGGCTGGTATTCATCACCCACGAAGCCACCGAGCGAGATGTTCAGGCCACCCTGGGAGATCTGCGGGATCTGGATGCGGTGCGAGGCGTGCCTGCGTTGCTCCGAGTGATCAGCCAGTGAAATACATCAGCGCCCGGGGGCGGGCCCCGATCAATCAGCGCGGACCAGGGTCTTGAGCGTCAAGTACATCAGCACCCGGGGAAAAGCTCCCCATTTGGACTTCGGCGGCGTTTTGTTGGCCGGGCTGGCTGCCGATGGGGGGCTCTATGTGCCCGACCGGTGGCCCG
>JAJEDQ010000193.1 GCA_022821445.1 Acidimicrobiia bacterium
AGTGGATGACAGTCCCGCTGCTCCACCACGACTACCTCGGCCAAGGCCCCGAGCGGGTGGGCCTGGCCCACCCCTCCATCGCCCCCTACGGCGCCTTCACCAGTGCCGACGGCACCGTCCTGCTCATCGCCGTTCAGTCCGACCGGGAATGGCGCACCCTGTGCGAAACAGTGCTCGACCGCCCCAACCTGTCCCACGATCCCCGCTTCGCCACCAACAAAGCTCGAGTAACAAACCGGACTGAGACCGATGACGCCGTCGCCGAGGTCTTCGCCCGCCTAAGCACTGAGGAACTCCACCGCAAGCTCACCCACAGCCGCATGGCCTTCGGCGCGGTCAACGACGTCGCCGGGCTCTCCGCCCACCCCCAGCTCAACCGCATCACCGTTACCCACGACGACGGCACCGTCAATGTCCCCGCCCCCGCCACCACCGCCGACTGGGACCACGACACCAACCTCTCACTCCCCGCCATCAACCAACACGGCAGCCGAATTCGGGCCGAGTTTGCCTAGCTGAACTGCTGACGGAGGCGGAATTTTTCTACTTTGCCGTTGCCGGTGCGGGGGAGCTCGTCGATGGGCTGAATGGTGGTGGGGACTTTGTAGGGGGCCAGGGTGCCGTCGGTGTGGGCACGGAGGTCGTCTTCGGTGGGGAGATCGAAGCCGGTGGCTACCACGATGAAGGCGGCGACCGTCTCGCCCAGTACGGGGTCGGGGCGGGCTACCACGGCGATGTCACCCACTGCGGGGTGGGTGCGCAAGGCGGTCTCCACCTCGATGGTGGACAGGTTCTCCCCGCCTCGGCGCACGATGTCCTTCTGGCGGTCCACGAAGTACAGGTAGCCATCGTCGTCCACGTAGCCAAGGTCGCCGGTGCGGAACCAGTCTCCTGAAGTGGCCGCCTCGGTGGCCTCTGGATCCTCGAGGTAGCCGTTGAAGCCGATGGTGGACCGCAGAAAGCAGATTTCCCCGGTCTCGCCTGTCGAGGCCTCAGAGCGGTCGGGCAGGAAGATCCGCAGTACCGACCCTTCGAAGGGCTTGCCCACCGAGCCGGGCCGCCGAGGCTCGTCCAACCGGGTATAGGTGCCCGACCCGGCCTCGGTCATGCCGTACCAGTCCATGCACGGCACCCCGTAGCGCTCCTCGATCTGCTCAATGATCGGGGCGCAGCCCAGCGGGATCATCACCCGCAGCGAGTGTGACTTCTCGTGGGGACCGGGGGGCTGGGCCATCAAGATGTTGATGATGGGCACCAGGGTGAGGAAGTAGGTCGGGCGGTACAAATCGACCAGCGCCCAGAACCGCGACGCCGAGAACTTGCGCTGCATGACCACGCTGGCTCCCCGGCTAAGCGCCGACATAGCCCCGCCCATGGCATTGCCGTGGAACAGCGGGGTCACCACCAGCGAGCGGTCGGTATGGCTCAGGCCGAACATCTCCTCATAGGGCACAGCCCCGCCCGCGAACAGCTCAGGGCTCATGGGCACCGCCTTTGGCCTCCCGGTGGTGGTGCCCGAGGTGTAGAGCACGTTGCCCTCCACAAACCCGTCCACCGGAGGCAGGTCCAGGCCCGCACCCTCTGGCGACTCGCCGATGAGATCGGCCAGCAGCAATGCCCCGTCCACCGGCTCGTCCACGCTCACCACTGCTTCCACCATGTCCATGCCCGCGGTGAGGGCCACCGCCCGCTCAGCCCGCTCAGCCTCAGCGAAAACCAAGCGACACCGGGAGTGGTTGAGCACGAAATCCAGTTCTGGATCGGTCCACTCCGGGTTGATGGGAACGCCCGCCAAACCGATGGCCTGCATGCCCAGCTGGCACTCGATGTACTCGGGGCGGTTCTGCATCCAGATGCAGGCCCGATCGCCCAGTCCTAGCCCGAAGCGGGTGTGGAACTGGTGGGCTAGAGCCCCGCCGTGGACAGCCAGATCTCGGAAGGAGCGGTGTCCGTCCTGCTCGGTAAGTACGGCCAGCTTGTCCGGCCAGGTGTGGCTGAAGTCGCGGACGACGTCATACAAAGTCGGCATCGCCGGGCAGCCTAGTGAGAGGAAGGCTCAGACCGCTGGTTCACGTCACCACGTCGGCCGCTCCCCCGTCGATGCGGAGGTGGGCGCCGTGGATCTGGCGGGCCCGGTCGCTGCACACGAAGGCCACCAACTCCCCCACATCGGACACGGTGGCGATGCGCCCGGTAAGAGTGGGCATGATCTCGGTGGTGACGTGGCGCTCGATCTCGGCCCAATCGGTGGAGCGGCCCTCCCGCTCGGCCTGACGAGTCCACATCTCCACCAGCTCCGGAGTGGCAATGGCCCCCGGGCTCACGCAGTTCACAGTCACCCCAGTGCCGGCCAATTCACGGGCCAGACTCACCGTCATCGCCGGTAGCGCGCCCTTGGCCGCGTAGTAGCCCGGGATGCGGTCGCCTGGGCGAGTCGCACCCACGGTTGACACCAGCACTATCCGCCCCCAACCCCGCTCCATCATGGCGGGAACCATGAGCCGGGTCATCCGCACCGCGGTGAGCACATTGCGGTTATAGGCATCCACCCAGACATCCGTGCCGTCATCCCCCCAGGTGCCGCCTACCGCCACCCCGTAGTTGTTGACCAATATGTCCACCGGTCCGCACTGGCTGACCACCGCCTCAGCCCCCGCATCAGTACAGATGTCGCCCCACACAGCCCGAACCGGCGATCCCAGCTCATCAGCCAGCCAGTCGGCCTGCCCCTTCTCAAACCCATGAACCACCGCCTCGGCACCCTCAGCCGCCAGCACCCGGGCAATCCCACTCCCCGTCCCCCGATAACTCCCCGTAACCAACGCCACTCTTCCAGCCAGGCCAAGCTCCATCAGCCAATCCTGGCATAGGACAGAGCGACCGGCGACCGCGAGGAAATTTGTTGACCTGTTTCAATGAATATCCATATATTCTCATTATATTCCTAAACCTGCTTCGCAATTTCCCGCCCCCAAGGCCACGAAAGTACTGCGTCTGCTGCACAAGATCGGATACAGGGAAATTCCAGGACTCGGAAAGGGCTCTCACCTCTGGCTGCGAGCTGAGGGCAGAAAATCAATCTGCTTACCAATGCGCAAGGGGCGAGAATTGTCTCCACGACACCTTCGGAAGATGCTCGTCGAGGACGCGGGTCTCTCTGATGCTGAAATCGACGCGCTACTCTGAGCCAAGGCGGAAAGGCGAGAATGTCCAGGATAAAGGCCTACAGGAACCCAGATAGGGGTCCCGCATGGTGCGCGGAAGGCGAAATGGACGACTACTCCTACTACGCGGGTGCCGACACCCTTGAAGAACTCAGTTTGTTGATCGCGGAAGCCGCCGCTGAAAGCGGCAATTCTCCTGAAGTGATTTTGGTGAACGATCCTGATGCTGATGAGGCTCCGATCGCGAAGATCGACCTGCCTGTCATCGTGCCTCAATGAGCAGTTCGACGGGGCGGTTGTTCCGGGTCACTACGTTTGGAGAATCCCATGGCGGCGGCATAGGCGCTGTCGTGGACGGCTGCCCGTCCCGGCTTTCGCTGGACGAGGAGATGATCCAGCACGACTTGGATCGGCGGCGACCCGGTCAGAGCCGGCTCACCACCCTGCGGGACGAGGCCGACAAGGTGCAGATCCTCTCGGGCGTCTTCGAGGGCCAGACGCTGGGATCGCCCATCGCCATGCTGGTGGGCAACACCGATGCCCGGCCCAGCGCCTATGAGGACTTCAAGGACGTCTACCGGCCCTCCCACGCCGACTACACCACCGAGGCCAAGTACGGCATCCGCAGCTGGCAGGGTGGGGGACGGGCCAGCGCCCGGGAGACCATCGGCCGAGTGGCTGCCGGTGCCATTGCCCGCCAGCTCTTGCGGACCGTGGCGGATATAGAGGTACTGGCCTGGGTCCGCCAGGTTGGCCCCATCACCGCCGAAGTCGATCCCACCGCGGTGACTCTGGCCGAAGTGGAGGCCGACGCCACCCGGTGTCCATCGCCTGAACACGCGGTGGCCATGACCGAGGCCATTGAAGCGGCTCGCCGCGACGGCAACTCGCTGGGCGGGATTGTCGAATGCGTGGCCCGAGGGGTTCCCCCCGGGCTGGGCGACCCGGTGTTCGACAAGCTGGAGGCCGATCTGGCCAAGGCCGCCCTTTCGTTGCCCGCGGCCAAGGGCTTCGAGATCGGCTCGGGCTTCGCCGGGGTGACCATGACCGGCCGGGAGCACAACGACCCGTTCACCCCCGGTCCCGACGGCCGCCCTCGCACCGCCTCCAACCGCTCCGGCGGAGTGCAGGGCGGCATCAGCAACGGCGAGGACATTGTGATCCGAGTGGCGTTCAAGCCCACCGCCACCATCGCCTCGCCCCAGGAGACCGTGGACCGCGACAACAACCCGGTCACGCTGGCCGCCCGCGGTCGCCACGACCCCTGCGTGCTCCCCCGAGCGGTGCCCATGGTGGAGGCCCAGGCGCTGCTGGTGCTGGCCGACCACTGGCTGCGCCAGCAAGCCGCGGACGTGATCGACGGCTGCTGACGACATGGCCGAACCTGCCGAGAAAGCCTCCACCCCCGAAGGCCAGCGCCTGCTCGTCGAGATCGACGGCCGTATTGCTGTCATCACCTTGAACCGGCCTGAGGCCCGCAACGCCATGACCAAGCGGATGCGCAACGACCTGTGCGCCGCGCTGCGGGCAGCCGATTCCGACGACGGGGTGGACGCCATCATCTTGACCGGAGCCGACTCGGTGTTCACCGGCGGCGTGGACCTGCGGGAAGTGGCCGCCGACGGCGTGACAGAAAGCCCTGACGGCAACAAGCGCCAAGCCGAGGACCCGGCCCAGGCCTGCCGGGACACCGCCAAGCCCTTGATATGCGCGGTCAACGGCACCTGCGTCACCGGCGGCTTAGAGATCGCCCTGAGCTGCGACTTCATAGTGGCCTCCGACCAGGCCCGATTCGCCGACACCCACGCCAAAATCGGGGTGATCGCCGCCTGGGGAATGACCGCGCTGTTACCTCGAGCAGTGGGCAAGCGTATGGCCAAGGAGATGACCGCTTCCGCCCGCTTCGTCTACGCCGAAGAGGCCCTCCGCATCGGCCTGGTCAACCACGTCGTCCCCCACGATGAGCTGCTGACTCGGGCCCGAGAACTAGCCGCCCAGATCGCGGCCGCCACCACCCCCGCCACCGCAGCCACCATGCGCATCTACGACGAAACCGACGGGATGAGCTTTGCCGAAGCCAAAGAAGTCGAAGAAGAAGCCATGCGCAGCTGGACTGTCGACACCGACGACATGCAACGCCGCGGCCTCGGAAAAGGATCCTGAAATGACCACCCAAGCCGCTCCTCCGCAGTTCAGTGTGTTCATGCCCCAGATGCGGATGGACATGGCCACCATCGAGGAGCGGGTGCGGGCGGCGGAAGCATGCGGGTTCCACAAGATCGACCTCATGGATCACCTGAATCCACCCTTGTTGTCGGCCGCTCCCATGTACGACGCCTTTGTGACCGCGGCGGCGGTGGCGTCGTGGACTGAGCGGGTGCGGATCGGCCATATGGTGTTGTGCGGACAGTTTCGCCATCCGGCGCTGCTGGCCAAGATGGTGGTGAGCCTGGATCACTTCAGCGGAGGTCGTTTCGATCTGGGCATCGGGTGGGGCTCGGTGCCCGACGAATTGGCTCGTTTCGGCCTCGGCGACGAGCCGCCCGCGGTGAGGGCCGCTCGCCTGCGCGAGACCCTGGAGGTGGTCCAGGCCCTCCTCACTGGCGAGCCGGTGAACCATCAGGGCAGGTTCTTCCAACTTGAGAACGCCCAGCAGCAGCCCACAGCGTTGAACGGCCACATCCCGATTGTGATCGGCGGGGCGGGCCGCAAGCTCACCATGCCGCTGGTGCGGGACTTCGCCGACTGGTGGAACTGCCCGGTGTACGGGATGGCTGAGCTGGCTGAGCTGCTACCCCTGTCAGGCAACGCTCGGCTTTCGGTGCAGCGGGCCATCGGCCTGGCCCCGTCTTCGGCGGCCCGTGACCAAATTGTGGCCACCGCCCAACGCCGGTTTGGCGACTGGGCCCTCGTAGCAGGCACCCCCAACGAGGTGGCCGAGGGCCTCCAGGCCGACCGGGACATGGGCGCCGAGCAGTTCGTCCTTCAGTTCAGCGACTTCGCCACCCCCGAAACGCTCCGACTCTTTGCCACCGAGGTCATGCCCGCGGTGGCGTAGCCATCCGTTTCTGCTTTCTCCGGCGGCAAGACTCCCCCGTATCATCCGACCCGATGAGCTTGAATCTGCCCTTGAGGCCGGGGCCGACATCATCGGGGCAAATCAGCGGGAGAAGCCCAAGAGTGCGGCGTTCACCATGGACTACCAGCGGGCCGAGCGCATGGCGCCCCTGCTGCCCGACCATGTGGTGAAGGTGGCCGAATCAGGCATCGCCGTTCCCGACGGGACAACGATGGCCGAGGTGCGCAAGGCCGGCTACGACGCCGCCCTCATCGGCGAGGCTCTCGTCACATCCGGCGACCCTATTGAGCGGCTCCAAGAGCTGCTGGCCTGAACGCTGGCCAGCCTTCCCGCCGCCGTGCCCCGCAGCACCTGGGTGCCGTGCTGATCGGTGGTGGAGATTTCCACTTTCACTGTGCCGTCGTCATGGACCGCGGTCACCACCAGCTCCGTGGTCAGGGTGTCGCCCGGCCACACCGGCTTCAAGAAGTCGGCTGCGTAGCGGTCCAGCCCCTCAGGGCCGAATACCGCCACCATAGCCTCCCCGGTAATGCCCATGGTCAGCATGCCGTGGGCAAAGAGCTGGTCGAAGCCGTGGGTGGTGGCGTAGATCTCATCGTGGTGGAAGGGGTGGAAATCGCCCGAGGCCCCGGCATAGGCCACCAACTGCGTCCGGGTGAGCCCCTCGGCCACCACCTGGCGGTGTCGGGCGCCAACCTCGGGCCTCATTCCCGCACCTCGTTGGCCGCTCGCACGTTGATCCACCGGGCGGTCACACACGGTTGACCGTCGGCATCGACGAAGGTGGTGACGATCTCTCGGAACCGCAGTTGGCCACCTCGACGGCCTTGCTTGATCCACTCTTCCCCGTCGGCCACCGTGGCGGTGAGCACCTCGCCTGCCCGGGGATGGCGGTGGTACTCGAACACCATTCCGGCGTGGAACCCCGAGCCCGTTTCGGGCGCCACTGGCGGCCACGGCCGGTCGGACCGCAGCCGGCGGTCGTAGTCGGGGTCGTAGCGGTCGGCGGCCACCATGAACGTGGGCGGGGCGGCCGCGTCGGGGTCGAACGTCGCGTCCACATCGCCCACTGCCCGCTTGAACTCCTGGATGTGGCCCGCCTCGATGGGGAACTCGAATGAGCGCATTTACATCATCATCTCCTGGCTAGGGAACGAGCACGATCTTGCCGAAGAAATCCGAGCTCTCCATCAACCGATGGGCCTCCGCGATCTCGTCCAATCCGTACGCCGCGGCGATCACCGGGTCGACCTGACCTTGGCCGATCATGGCCAGCAGCCCCCGCATGGTGGCCGCGATCCGCTGATTGTCGGGACGCCCCACCCCCATAAGGGTGATGCCCTTCACGAACAGCTGGCCCAGGTGCAACTCCCCCATGTGCCCGGCCGTGACCCCGCAGGTCACGAACCGGCCCTCCGGGGCCAGCGACCGCACCGCGGCGGCGAACACCGGGGTGCCCACATGGTCGAGCACCACGTCGACCCCCCTCCCATCGGTTGCCTCCCGCACGGCGGCGACGATGTCGTCGTTGTAGTGGTCGACGGCCAACTCCGCGCCGATCTCCATCGCTCCAGTCCGCTTGTCGGCACTGCCCGCGGTGGCAATCACCCGACACCCCATCGCCCTGGCAATCTGGATCCCGAAGCTGCCCACCCCCGAACCAGCCGCCATCACCAGCACGGTCTCCCCCGACTGAATCTGGGCCTTCTCGATGAGGGCCTGATGGGCGGAGCGGCCCGCCGTGGGGGTGGCCCCGCCGGCCTCGAAGCCAATCCCGTCAGGCAAGGGAAACGTCAGCTCCGCAGGAGCCAGCGCCAGCGAGGCGTGGGTCCGCTCCCCCGACGCCACCACCCGGTCGCCAGGAGCCACCGACGTAACCTGCGCCCCCACCGCCTCCACCACCCCGGCGATGTCCCGCCCGCCCACGTGCTGGGGCCAGCGCAGCTTCATCCCGTGCGAACCCTCCCGCCAGTACACGTCCACCCGATCCATCGACGTGGCCTTCACCTGGATCAGCACATCGTGAGGGCCGGGCTCGGGGTCGGGCAGCTCCCCCACCCGCAACACGTCCAGCCCGCCCTGGGACTCGTGATAGGCGGCCTGCACGTCAGCGCACCCGCACGCTGGGCAGCTCCTCGCCCCCATCTCGCAGCCACGTCAAGAACTCCCCCACCGGCACCGGTTCAGCCACGTCGGCAGGCTCGGCCAGGCGGGTCTCCCAGAACTCCCGATACGTCGGCCAGAACTGATGCCACGCCCCCTCGTAGGGCTCCTCGTCGGGCCAGCGCATCTTGTTGTCCCCTATCGGCGGCGCATTCAGGTCGGTGGCGTACCAGTACAGGGGCAGGCGCCGCCGGAAGTACCACCGGCCGTCGATGCGCTCGTAGTCGTCCCAGTACATCATGGTCATGATCACCCAGTCGTCGCCGGTCTCGTGCTCGTTGCGGGAATACACCACCCCCCGGGCCCGATCGGGCCCGTCGAACTCGATGATGTGGTTGCCGGTCATGTGGGCGGTGCCGGCGAACTTGCCCCCCATGGTCTCGCCGAACCACTCGGCCAGTGCCGCCCGGCCCGAGCGCCCCCGGCCCACCTGCACATCAGCGGGGAACAGGCTGACCCAGGCATCGGTCGCCCTCATGTCCAGCGCCAGGCAGTAGCGGGCCGCCAGCCCCCGGATCTCCTCAATGGACTCCAGCCGCTCCAGCCGCTCTTCCAGCGATCCCGCCGATGCCATAAGCGGAACTTAGAGCCCGCGCCAACAGGTAGCCAGATTGGACTAGGTCGAAGGCTGGCCGCCAATAGGGATTTCCGAGAAGGCGGATTGTCTCAACTGGCTCTGGCGGCCATTGGCAACTCAACGTCCACCGCAACCATGCTCACCGTCGTAGGCGAATTGGACGCAGGGTCGCCGCACTCCTCGAGAAGCCGAGTGTGATGAAGCATGGCTTCTCGGAGCGACATGGGATTCTCAGGCACAGGGTCACCGTTTTCCAAGAGCCCTTGAATGTGGAACTCGATGGCTTCCTGAGCAACTTGCTGAGCTTCTGCCCAGGTGCCTGCCGTGATTACACAGCCGGGAAGGTCAGGTGCGTAGGCAGAGTAGTTTCTTGGGCCTTTGGCGTAGACGACTGCATATTCACGCATCACCGCTTGTCCCTCCTGATGCCAGCCTGCTTCATAATGCTGGACCAAATCCATGGCGCCACATCATCGCTGGGCTTCCCCGCAATCGTAACAGTGCCAGGTTTTGTCGGGTGGCGGTACTGATGATGGCTTCCCCGAGTGCGTACGCGTCGCCACCCATCCTGTTCCACCAAGCGGACTATTTCTCGTACCTTCGGCATCTTTTGTCACACCAGCGGCTTGATCTTTTGCCGGCATTTGCCCTGACCCTGCATCATCTTTCTATAAGGATCATGTAATTACCACATATATCCATTCACTCACTGCTGTACGCTCCGCAGAGAGCCGCCCCCATCTGACACGAACTAAGGTGCGGCCCCATGACCGCAGGAATTGTTTTGGCCCATGGGGCGTTTCACGGACCGTGGTGTTGGGAGCGGGTGCAGGAGTGTTTGCGGGACATGGGCATCGCCGTCCACGCCTCCGATCTGTGCCGCCCGACCACCGCAGAGGACATCGCCGCATTCCAAGCTGATGTGAATGGCATGAGAGACCACTTGGGCGACGAAGGCCCGGTGGTCGCCGTGGGCCATTCGCTTGGCGGCCTGTCCATCTCGGGGCTCGACCCGGCCACCGTGGACCACCTGGTGTATCTGGCCGCCATACTCGCCGGCGACGAGAGCGGCGAGGAGAACCCGCCCGATGTGGCCGAAGCGGTAATCGCCGAGAATTTCTTCCCCGCCCTCGAGCACGGCGAGGACGGCTACAGCTCGGTGAAGCCCGGGGCCGCAGGAGACCTCTTCTACCACGACTGCACCCCTGAAGATGTCGCCTGGGCCGAGTCGCAGCTCCGCCCCCAGCCGCTGGGCCAAGCCCCCTATGTCTTCGGTCGGGCGGCCTGGCGAGATGTGGAGTCCACCTACATCGTCTGTGCCGACGACCGCACCCTGTCCGCCGAGTTCCAGCGGACCTGCGCGGGGCTGGTCGAAAACTCCGTGGTTATGGAGGGAAGCCACTCCCCGATGCTGGCCCAACCCGAGGCCGTGGCCGCGGTGATCGCAGGCATCGCAGGCATCGCCAGCCAATAAGCCCACCTCGTCGAATCATCGGAAAGGAACCGCAATGGAATACCGAACTCTGGGAGGATCTGGAGTCCAGGTGAGCACCCTTTGTCTAGGCGCCATGATGTACGGCCCCGCGGGCAACAACGACGAGGCCGAGTGCGCGGCCATGACCCACAAGGCGCTGGACGCGGGGATCAACTTCATCGACACCGCCGACCGCTACAGCATGGGCATCTCCGAGGAGATCGTCGGACGGGCCATCAAGGGGCGGCGGGACAACGTGGTGCTGGCCACCAAGTTCTACGGTCCGATGGGCGACGACATCAACATGCAGGGCGGCTCCCGCCGCTGGGTGGTTCAAGCAGTGGAAGACAGCCTGCGCCGCCTCGACACCGATTACATCGACCTGTACCAGATGCACCGCCCCGACCCCCGAACCGACTTCGGCGACACCCTGGCCGCGCTCACCGATCTGGTGCGGGCGGGCAAGATCCGCATGATCGGCACATCCACCTTCCCGGCCGAGCTCGTCGTGGAGGGGCAATGGGCCGCCGACCGCCGCGGATTGGAACGGGTCCGCTGCGAGCAGCCCCCGTACTCCATCTTCACCCGGGAGGTCGAGCGGGCGGTGCTGCCCACCTGCCTGGCCTACGACATGGGCGTGATCGTGTGGAGTCCGCTCAACGGCGGCTGGCTCACCGGCAAGTACCGCAAAAATGCCGAGTGGCCGGAGAATTCGAGAGCAACCCGCAACCTGGTCAGCGCCAAACGCTGGGACCGGGAGAACCCTGTAGTGGCCCACAAGCTCGATCTCGTGGAAGAACTCGACGCCCTGGCCACCGATGCGGGCTGTTCGATGGCCACACTGGCCTACGCCTTCACCCTGGCCCACCCCGCGGTCACCTCCACCATCATCGGCCCCCGCACCCCCCAACAACTAGACGCCGCCCTAGAAGACCCCGACCTACGCCTGTCAAACGATGTCCTAGACCGGATCGACGAATTAGTCCCCGCAGGAACCGACCTAAACCCCGACGACGCCTTCTACATCCCCCCAGCAATATCTACCCCCGCATTAAGACGAAACAAGTAAACCCCCCATCCCAACCCAAAACCGGGGGCTGTAACCAGGGTGAGCGCCCAACGGAGGCGTGGTGGGGGGTGGCCCGGCTCAGGGCGCCCGCCGCCCGGACT
>JAJEDQ010000200.1 GCA_022821445.1 Acidimicrobiia bacterium
CTCCATCGCGACCGCGACGACAATGGCCGGCGACACGCAGGCGTTTTTGCTCTCTACGATTGGTGCTGGGGTGGTGATGACCAATGGCTCTACTCAGCATCAGATGACAAGAAGCTGTTCAGCCACGACCACGGCTTCTACCTGCCCGAAGGGCCGAGGTGGACGGAGCATTCGCTGGTGGAGAGGGTTGACGACCCCCGCAGGCTTACCTCCTCAGTTGATGGATTGGACGCTTCCGAGCTATCCCAACTTTCTGCTCGCTTAAGGCAGTTGGAGGCTGACGATCTGGTTGATGCTCTGCGAACAATTCCAAGCGGCTGGCCGGTCATGGATGAAGAACTCGAAGCGGTCGGATGGTTCTTGCAGCGTCGAGCCGTGCCTGTTGCCGATAGGCTCGACGGCTATTCTGGGAGGGCATAATGAGGTTTGTCTACTCTCTAGTGCGCTTCGTGCCCGACCCGGCTCGGGGAGAGTTCGTGAATGTCGGCGCGATTGCTGGTAGCGAGGAGTCCTCTGATTGGGCCGTTCGCCAGGTTGGGAATCCGGCGCGGGCTCGTTCCCTGGGACCGCACGAGGCCCTTGGTGCTGTGTGGTCGTTGATTGGCCGGGTTGGCTCGGTGATCGACGAGCATCAGGCGAGCCTTGAGACCCTGTTCGATGCAGAAGTTGAATTGAGTGAGGCGTGGCTCGACGAACTCCACAGGGACCACCGGAACATTGTCCAACTCAGTCCGCCTACCCCTTTGGTGGCTGACAGCGCGGAGCAGGCCCTCGACAGGGTGTTCGATCTGATGATCGTTGATCCCGGACATCGGCGCTACCCGTTCCGCAAGAAGAACGAGGTGTTGGCCGCGCTGCGGCGGGCATATCGCGAGCAGTCGATTCTCAAGGGCAACGCCCTGAGCGAGCAGGTGATCTTGAGCACGAGCCGCCATCGGCAGCGACTCGACTTCGCAGTGGCGAACGGGCAGGTGGTCCAACTCGCTCATTCGTGGTCGTTCCAGGTGCCCGACCAGGAGACGCTGTCGGAACACATCAAGTCGTGGGGATGGACGGTGAGGGATGCCCGAGAGTCGGGCGGCTCGGTAACGGCTGGCGAGAGGAGCTTTGAGGTCGGTTCCGAAGTGGCTGTCGAGGTCGCATACATCCCTCCCGCAGAGGGGCAGTCCTCGCCGGCGATGGACGAGGCCATGAGCGTGTTTGCTGCCTTGGAGATCGACCCAGTGCCAGTAGAGCGGGCTGACCAAGTGGCTACTCGCGCTCACCACTTACTCCATGCCGCGGCCTAGTGGGCGGCTTACCTGGGGGTGGATTGTCGCAGGCGCAGGCAGCGTTCTCTGAGCGGAACTCGGTCTTGGGGCCTCAAAATGCGTCAGCCCCGGCTCCCGTCCTAGTCGATCTCTGACGAGATCCTCGGCCTGGCACTCCGGGGCTTGCGTCTTCCCACTGGAACAGCACCAGTGGACAGTCTCATTATCGTCCATGGGGATCTGAGGGCTGTTCTAGTTTTGGGAAAGCTAAGGTCGGTGGCGATGGGGGAGAGGGAGGACTTGGCGGGGTTGTCGGGGGCTGAAGTGGTGGCGATGTTGGGGTTGGTGCCGTTGCCTGAGGAAGGGGGGATGTGGCGGGAGGTTTGGCGGGATGAGCAGAGCACGGCGATTTACTTTTTGATGCAGCCGGGGGACTTCTCGGCGATGCATCGGCTGGATGGGCCGGAGATTTGGCATCACTATGCGGGGGCGGCGGTGGAGATGCTGTTGCTGGGGCCTGACGGGTCGGTGGAGCGGCCGGTGTTGGGCGACGACTGGGGGGCGGGGGAGCGGCCTTGTGTGGTGGTTCCGGCCCACACTTGGATGGGGGCGGCTACTCGGGGTGAGTGGTCTCTGGTGGGGACCACGATGGCGCCGCCCTACCACCACGATGGTTTCGAGCTGGGCGACGCCGACCAGCTTGTTGAGGAGTACCCCTCGGCGGCGGGGGAGATCGCTGAGTTGGTGAGGCCGTGACCGCATCGCCCGCTGAGATGATCGACCTCACCGGCAAGGTGGTGGTGGTTACTGGTGCGGGCGGGGGGATTGGCAGGGGGATCGTCAGGCGCATGGCGGCCGCGGGTGCCTCGGTGGTGGCCCACACTCGGTCGTCGCCTGTTGAGCACAACGAAGGGCAGATCACCGAGGTGCGGGCCGATCTTGCCACCCAAGACGGCCCGGCTGCGGTGGTGGACGCGGCCCGGGAGCGTCACGGGCGGATCGACGCCCTGGTCAACAACGCGGGGATCCAGCCGGTGGCCCCGTTCACTGATCTCACCGATCAGCAATGGGCCGAGATGATCGACACCAACCTCACTGCGGTACACCGGCTGACTCAAGCGGCCGCCTCGGCCATGCGGGAAGAGGGCACTGGCGGGTCCATCGTCCACATCGCCTCCGTTGAGGCCCGCCACCCCACTCCGGTCCACGGCCACTACGCCACCGCCAAAGCTGGCCTGGTCATGCACGCCAAGGCGGCTGCGCTGGCCTGGGGTCCTCACAGGATTCGGGTCAACTCGGTGTCGCCGGGGCTGATCGACCGTCCCGGGTTGGCCGACGACTGGCCCGAGGGCGTGGAGCGGTGGATGGCCGCCGTCCCACTCGGCCGACTGGGCACCTCCGAAGACGTCGGGGACGCCTGTGTGTTTCTCTGCTCTGATCTGGCCCGGTGGATCACCGGGGTCGATCTGGTGGTGGACGGCGGGATCCTCACCAACCCCACATGGTGACCGGAGTCACTTCGCAGTCACTAGTTGACTCGGCTGAAGCGGTTGAGAACGCCGTCAAGCACGAACTCCTCGTGGATGATGAGGCGGTGGTGGTCGAACGCAGCTTGGAGCTTTGGATCCCACGGGGTTGGGCCGCATTCCTTGGGATCCGACATGAGCTGCACATCGGATTCCCTCGCTTGCCGGATCGCGCCGACGTAATCGGGGGCATCCATCATCCACGGTGAGCAGGCGAATTCGTGCATTCGGCGGCAGATGGCTATGCCTGGCGAGTCGAAGTCGCCGTGATACCAGAGGGATGCCTCGGCTTGCTGGAGTTGGCGAAGCAGGGTGGTAACCGCAGTGGAGGGGTTCCCATTGGACGAGATCACGCAGACCGGCAGGCTGCGCTCGGCAGCGGCCTCGACCAGTCTTGGATTCTCGACGACAAGCACGGGGGTGCCTGCATCGACGGAGATGGGGTGCTTTCGCAGGGCAAACAAGCTGATGTGGAGGGGCAGCCCAGCATGGAGGGCAAATCGGATCTGCACATCCAATGCCGAAGAGCCAGCGACCGGAAGGCACCAGACAAGTGCTGGGGCCGAAACGCGGTCAGGAAGGATGCCAGCCGCCTCCCAGAGCTCGCGCTCATCCAGCGGGCCGATCCGATGGCGCAGAGCGTGGGTTACCGCGCTGGCCCGCCTTGTGCCTGCGTCGAGGGCATGCGCCGACCCATAGAGAGCGGCGGCGGTCTCTGTGCGGCTGATGCCTTCGGATCGATCGCGATCAACATGGTCGAGCAAGCGGCGCACATCGGCGGTGAGACAAGCAGCGCTGTCGCCGTCCAAGTCCCGCAATAGCCCAGCGCCCGCGATGCTGTCAGCCCACTCAACAGCCCAAGGCTCGTCCCAAGCGGCAACGGCGTCATGCAGCGCTGCCCGGGCCTCTTGGGCGCGGGTGCGATCGCTCCTTCGTTGGGCGGCCTCGGCCGACGGGGGATATCCAAGTCGAGTGAGCGCGTCGCAAAGATCGGCACCGATGCCACGGGCCACGAGGGCTGCTTCCACCTGCTCCAAGTCCAAGCGTCTGGCTGAAGTCCGCCCCAGCAGCGACTCGATGGCCAGGGCGCTTGCGGGGTCGAGCGGCGGGCAGCTGATCGTGCCCCGGCGCAGGGGGCCGAAGCGGTCGAGCCGTTGGCGGGCTGCGCTCCACACCGGCTCCATTCCAGAGGCAAGCAGCGACTCGGGGACAGGCCGGGATGCCGCAGGTGCAGCGGTTGAGCGGGGGGACGGCTCGGGGAATGGGCCGGATGTCACAACAGCGAGTCCTGCTGAAATTGGACGTCTACCGAGTATCGCCAGGCGGGGGGCAGGAGCCAGACCACATCGCCGGCCACCTCGACCAGGCGGTGGTCATCCAGCAGGTCGAGGATGTCATTGGCGAAGCGCTCCGGGTTCTGAGCGTCTTGTGACCAATAGCGGTGGTGCTCGGAGGCCAGTGCAGCCACTATCTCGATGACCTCATCACGGGTGATTGGGGTACGCCCCGCCTCATCGGGATTGCGGTTCTCGGCCATCTGGTCGTCTGGTTGTTCTTCGACGGGAGCTGAAGAAAAGGAGTGGACTAGCCGGTTGAGGAGCAGGAGGGCGGCGTGGCCGACGGTGCCGCTGCGGGGGAAGCGGCTGTCGGTCATCTCGTTGTCGGGATCGATGGCCATGATTCCCTCGGCCCTTGATTCAAGCCGTAGCCCGAACATGTCATCGAAGATTGCTTCCTCCTCACCCAGGCGCTGTCGCAACTCGGCCCACTCGCCGTTAGTGAGGTCGGTGCGGTACAGCACCGGCTCTTCCAACAATGTAGAGCGCATCCATGCCCGCGAAGACAGCCGCCGGTCGGAGCGGTCGAGCAATTGCGGCACGGTCTCTGAACTGGCCAGCGCCGGCAGTGGCAACAGCGCGACGCGGTCGGGGAGGATGCGCAGCACTGCGTCGGCGGATTCATCGGAGACATAGCGGTCAATGTGCTCGTGCATCTCGCTGGCCAAGCCGCACTGGATCATCCACTTCAAGGCGGTGACCAAGGCGCGGCGGTCGGCTGCTTCTTCGGTCAGGACGATGTCGGCATCGGTGGCCGCAGAGCGAATCTCGTGGATCAGATCGCGAAGGCTGATCACGGTCGGCCCGGCGGTGACTGCGGCCAAGGACAGGGCGAGCAACGTGTATTCACGTGGGGAGAAGGGACGGCTCTGGCTAGTTGCCGTCACCAGCGGGCGCCGACGGGCGACCACCGACGACTTGAACAAGCGGGCAGTGTCGGCGGTGACCTGAAGGCGATAGCCGAAGCGCTGGGTGAACCAACGGTCGAGTGTGTGCTCGTGTCGGCGGATCAGCGCCAGCATCTCGGGATCGTTTTCGGCCAGCACAAGCGGATGTCGGACGAGATGGCGGGCAGCGCTGCGGAGATCCAGCTCCTGCTGTCGATTGGCCGTCTCTGTGGCTGCGGGCGGGGCGGTCATAAGGACGCGGGCATCGGCGATGGAGTAGAGGCTGAGGCCGCCGATGAGTTGTTCGTGACCGGGGTGACGGTGACGATCAGATCGTGCATGGTGAGCTGGCCGTCGGGGCAGCAGACCACAGTGCAGCCCCCCTCGACCCGCTGCACGTCGCACCGGACTCCGGCGTCGGTTGCGGAGCGGCTGTCGGCCGCGATGTCAGCCCGCAGACCAGACCGACTGACGAGATCGCGCAGCATGGTGAACGAGGCCACCGACAACTGTGCCCCGTCGATTCGCCCGTCATTGCCCGCGCAGGCCAGCAATTCGGCGGCCGCATTCTCGCAGGTGAAGCGATCGATCTCGCGGCGTCGGCGCATCAGCTCGCGTTCGCGCCCTCGGTTGGGGATCGGTGTCGGCTGGCCGCGCAAGCCGATTTCGCCACGCTCTCGCAGGGCCACTGGGACGACTGCTCGGGGCGCATCCCGCCATGGGGTAATCGTGGGGACGGGGTCATCGGCGTCATCGGCGAGCGCGCTGAGACGGCGACACGAGCCGAGTCCGAATGCAGCCGCCGCGATCTGATGAGCATCATCGGGAGTGGCGGCCTGGTCAAAGAACCTGGCAAGCCGCACGAAGTCGGATCGCCTCGATGCCGCGCCGAGTCCGACACGAGACAGCCGGGTCACATTGGCGGTGAGGGTTCGCACCGCGGCCACTGCCTGACGGGTGTGCTGGTCGAGTCGCGGCGGCCTTCCGGGGATGGCGGTGAACCATGCTTCGAGGTACCGCCAATCGGCGGCTTCTGTGCCGGGCAGCCGCCGGACCGCCACATTCTCCGCCAATCCGGCTTCGTCTACGCGTGCGGCCAAGCTGGACCGCAGTGCGGGGAGCAGGGTTTCAAGTCGGGGCAGAATCTGCTCAAGTGCCCGGGCGATCGGTCGGGTCATGCGCTCAATCTCGGTGAGCTGCTCCGCTACGTAGTCCACCAGTACGCTGGCGAAGAAGTGGACCTCGTCGGCGTCGAGGTCATAGCGGCTTTGCCACTGGTTGAGCTCGGCGAAGAACTGCGTCAACTCGTCGGTGAAGCGCTCGTGGAGATCGAACACTGCCCGCACCGCATCGCCTAGGTCTTGACTGCCGACTCGGTCGAAGCCGGCTTCACCATGCTGGCCTAGCGTTATCAGGGCGCGGTGCAGGTCGCGTAGGCGACCGGCTTGTACATCGCCAATCTGGTCCACGCTGTCCAGCATCTGCTCAACAAACTCGAACACTTCTTGTCCGGCTCGGGTGATGAGATAGCGCTTGCGCCTGCGGTTGTAGTCATCGAGGCTCGTTGGGTTGCCGACCGATGACGACACGGTGAGATTTCCCCAGCGGTAGAGACTCTCCAGCCGGTCGGGCACCGCTGACGGGTCAACTCCGGCGGCAGCGACCTCAACTGCTACTTCCTCGGGACTGAAATCGGTGAAGAATGTGCCGGCGAACACGCGGAGGATGGCCCGGTACTCCGCCCATTCGTCGCCCCCCAGATAGCGGAATAGCTGTCGGGCCGGTGCGGCATTCCCGTTGGGGGCGAGGGAGGGGGAGTCGTCGGTCATTGCAGGGGCCGGTGCCCTTGGCCGAGGTTAACGACAGCGCGAGCGCTGAGGTCGCTGCTCGGTATCTCTCGGCGTTCGCGGGTGATGCCGCCCCAGCGGTAGTGCTCCAGGAGGATGGTATTGAGAGTCGCGTCCCGAAAAACCTCGGTGATCGCCAACTCGGGGACGCTCGGGAGGGTGCCCCAGAGCCGTTCGCTGGTGGCAATCAAGTCGAGATCCAGATCAACGAGCAACCCGAACAGCGCATCGTGGTTGTCTTCGGAGACCTTGGCGAATGCGTCGTCGAGCAGGATGAACCGGGCGATGCCCGGCGGGCCGTTGTCGGGAGCGCGATGCTGCTCGGCCAGAGCGTCGTAGGAAGCGGCCACCGCAGCGAACAAGGGTAGATAGGTCACTAGCTTCTTCTCGCCTTCCGACAGCGGTGTGCGTCGGCTGAGCCTGGCGTCGCTGCTGCCCGGCCGGCGCAGCATGACCGACAAGTCATGCCACTGCTTGTAGTTGAGCGTCTCGGCGATGAGCTGTCGGTAGGGCGTATCCGGCTGGAGCTGTCGGGCCTTGTCCAGCCGGTTGGACAGCGCAAGGCGCAGCTCCTGCTCGTCGTCATCGGTCCGCAGATCGGGTAGGGTCGCCAGCAGGTCGACCAATCGGGCTGTGGCTGGATCGAGCTCGGGGGAGCGGCGCCATCGCAGCCTCACCCCGACCTGGTGGGCAGTGGTCACCGTTTCCAGCCGCTGATTCATGAGATCGACCAGCCGCTTCGCTCCCCGAACTTTCTCAGCCACCTCGCGGGCGACCAGCCCTTGGAGCAGTTCGCGCAATGCGTCGTCCTGCTTGCGGCTGAGCAGGCCAGCGAGCTGCTGGTGCTGCTGCTCCACCGTCTGCATCGCCTCGACCAGCGGGGCCTTCTTGCCCAGTGGCCCGGTCACCTCAATGACCAGCGGCCGGACTGGATCGGGCTGTCGGGCCTCGGCATCCCATCCGGCGCCTAGGGTGTCTCGACGCCGTAGCAGTGATTGCCGAACCCCGTCAGCGGTAGTCGTGGCCGCGCCGGCTCGACCGTCGGTGTCGGCATCTCGCTCCCCTTCTGGAGGGGAAGGGTCGGCGCCGTCACCGCCCTGGCTGGTGTTCAAGAGGTGCCCGACAGCCTCGACTAGCTCGCGGAGCCCGGTGGCACCGGTGGCAGCCGTGAAGACCGGCCCCGAATCAGGGTGCTCGGGGTGGGCGACAGCCGCTCGCAGCCCCGCGATGGCGAGCACTGCGGCCAATGACTGCCGAATCTCCTCGCACTTCTGCTCGGATGCGGCCCGCCGGCTGGCGGCGGCGTCGGCCTCGGCGCGCGTGCCGGCCCGTCGTTCAACGGCGAGGTCTCGCTCACCGCGTGCGGCCGGCAGGCGGGTTTCCACATCATCGAGCTCGCGTCGGCAGGAATCACGGGCAGCAAGGACCTCTGCGTACTCAGCACCGATGTTCTCTTCGATTGTGTCCAGTCGGGCCTGCTCTCGGCGGTGTTTGGCCTCGATGCTTCGCTGTTCGGCTTGCTCGTTGTCGAGATCGCCGACCTCTGCTTGCCAATGGCCGACCGAGTGTCTCCAGCCCTCGAAGGACCGCTCCAGAGCGTTGAGATGCGATCGGCACTGCCGCAGCTCTGCCTGCATCTCGCCCAACTCTTCGCGGGTGGTGCTCAGGCCGGTGCGATCAGTCGGCAGCGCCAGCGTTGTCGCCTACTGGTGGAGAGCGTTGGACTCATCCAGTTGTCGGCGCTCGGCTTCGGCTGCCTGTAGGATGGCTGCCGCCAGGTTCCGTTCGGCCTCGTCGGCCCTTTGAGAAGCGTCATCGACTCGGGCCGATGCAACGGCGATGTCGTCAATGGTCGGCAGGTTGGACCGGTGCTGTTTGGCTTGGTCGAGCGACGACCGGCACCCGTCCTGCTCGGCTTCGCTGCTGGTGAAAACGGCTTGGGCTTGGGCAAGACGTTCGGCTGCGTCTTGCCGAGCGCGATCCAGCGCAGCGCGGCGGGCGGTTACGCCGATGAGCTCGGCTTGCTTCTTGGTGTGGCGACCACGAAGCGACCCCACCCGGAACGCGCCATCGAAAGCGACCACGGTGGAGGCATCGCTCGACAAGTCGCACGAGATGGAATCGAGCAGCTTGGCGACCAAACCCTCATCCACGGTGCCGATGAGATGATTGGGCACGGTCACCGTGAGGTGTTCACTGAGTGGGCTGGTGACCCCGTCGGCGACGACGGCAACCAGTTCACCGTTGTCCAACTCCACGGCGGGGCCATCGCCCAAACGGGCTGAAAGCAGCCCCGAGGCATGAAGCGCGGCCTCGAGAGCGGCTTGTCCATCGTCTTCGAGATGGGGCGCGAAGTCGATCAGGTCGGCCAGGCAATAGTCGGAGGGCGTCTGCCAATCGAATCGAGGCGGATCAGGCTCGGTTCGGGCCGCGAGTTCGTCGACCAGTGCCTGCGCTTCTTCCAGCACCCTCTGCTCGCCGAGCAACCGCTGCTCGATCGCCGCCACCGCATCTCGCCGAAAGTCGACGAGCAGGTCGGCCTCATCCTGCAACCTGCCGTGCTCTGCTCTGAGATGGACAACCACCGAGTCTGCATCATGCGGGCTTGCGCCGTCTGGCTGGGTTTGGGTGCCAGTGGTTGTTGCGGCAGGGCTGTCAGCAGCGGACACGGCCCATGCAGCAGTGGCCGGTGCCCGAATGCCGGCTTCGTCTAGAAGCGGTTGGACTGCCGACACCCAAAGACGGGTTTGGGCTGACCACTCCTGGCAGAAGGCGTCGAGGTGCTCACGCTGTTCCTTCAGCCGCTGCGCCGCACTCTCTGAATCACTGGCTGCGCTGTCGCGTGCCGACTCGGCCAGGCTGAGCCGCTGCTCAGCAGATTCAAGACTGCCCAGGGCTGATTCGACTGCTTCGATGTCAGCCCGACGACGGAGAACTGCCCCGTCTGCTGCGGCGATCTGGCGATTGATCTCCTCACAATCAAATTGATCGGCAGGTTCGGTCGGCTCGCTGCCGGGCACCGTGGATTCGGCCTGAACCGGCTTGTCCAACGTGCTCTCGGCCAGCACCACTGGGCTGGGTGGCCGCCGGTCGACTCGACAGCGCCCGCCCAGTTCAGCCGCGGTAGCCAATCCGCCATTGAGCCTCTCAACATCGTCTCGGCAACGTTGTCGGGCTTGGACCAGATCGCCGGCCGCACGCTCGACTCGCTGAGTCCGGTCGGCAACCCGATCAACGGCTTTGTTGTGCAAGGTGTCGAGATCGCCCACAAGCTGACGCAGGGCATCGAGGTCTTGGCCGTCGCGATAAACCTGTAATTTCTCCAAGGCGTCAATTCGGCCGGCTAGCCGCTGGGCATCCTTGTCCAGTTCGGCGATAGCGGTATCCAGTCGTCCGACCTCGGCTTCTGCGGCCGCGGCTTCACGCCGAGCCCGCGCCTCTTGCTCGGAACTGGCACGCTGGTCGTCAAGCTGGTCTCTTCCCGCAGTTTCCCGTTGGCGGAGGTCGCCTACGCAATAGGCCCGATAGACGGTGAGCAGCCCGCGTAGCGCATCCAATGTCCGGGCCAATTCGGCGACGTTGCCGCGGTGCTCATCCAGGTCGTCGAGCGGTTGGGCCGCCTCGGACAGCGCCTGCTCGGAGAGTTGGGGCAGAGCATCGATCAGGTGGGCGGGGAGGTCGACATCAATCCGGTCGCCAACCCGGGGGCTGCGGACCACGTTGATGAGCCCGATGTGCTGGTCGATGGATGCTCCGTCGAACAAACGGTCCTCGATTTCCTTGCGGTAGCCGCTGCGTTGGCGTTCATGGAAAACCTGGTCTCCGCCGAGAGCGGCTTTCAGCGCTTCAGCGGACAAGGGGATTCTCCGCTCCGCCAGATGAAGATCAATTCCCGGCCGCTTGGAGGTGATGAACCACCACGTGGTTACCGTGTCCGACGACCGGCTGGCCTTGATGCCACAACCGCATACGAGGAATTCTCCTTGCCGCTCGAACTCGATCCACAAATAGCCAACCGGCTGGGCATCGTCGCGGCCATTGAGCATCCATGCTTTGAGCATGCCGCTCTGCTCGCCTGCGGCATCAATGCGGCGCAGACGGGCGGTGAGCAGAAACGGGAGCAGCATGTTCATCGCCGTCGTCTTACCCGACCCGTTTACCCCTCGCAGCAGCAGCCGCCCACCTCCGAAATGAAGAACCTCGTTCTCGTACTGGTAGACGTTGACGATGCCGGCGCGGTTCAACCGCCATCGCGTTCGAGCTGCGCCGAGGCGGGTCGAAGACTGCTTGTCGGCCGAAGGCTCCCGTTCGCTCACCGCAAGCAAGTTAGTGCGGCGCTGTGACATATTGGACGTGGCATCGGGTCAAATTCGAGATGAGGTCAAATGCCGCCACCATTTCAAGAAGGGGCTGTTAATCTAGCCACCGGATTGAGTCATGTTGGCGGGTGCAAAACACCAGGCAGGAGGATCATTCATGACCGCGGTGGTCAATGTCGACGAGGCCAAGGTTCATTTTTCGAGGTTGTTGGAACGCGCCCATGGCGGGGAAGAGATCATTTTGGCGAAGGCAGGCAAACCGTATGCCCGGCTCATGCCGTTGGCGTCAGGCGAAAGAAGGCGTCTCGGGCAGCTTGCCGGTCTAGTCGTGGGCCTTGAGTTCTTCGAGCCGTTGCCTGAGGAGGACCTCAGGGCGTGGGAAGGCTCGTTGGGGCAAGAGTGAGTTGCAGAGATGACTACGAGAACCATCGGGCTGGTGGGTACGGGGGTTATCGGATCGGGTTGGGCGGTGCGAGTGCTGGCCCGGGGGTACGACGTGGTGGCTTGGGATCCGGGCGACGGCGCCGAGGACCGGTTGGCAGACTCGATTGAGCGGGCCTGGCCCGCGGCTACGGAGTTGGGGCTGTTCCCCGGGGCCGACCCCGGCCGTGTGGGGTGGGCCGACTCCCCAGAGGAAGTGGCCAAGGCCGCTGACTGGATCCAGGAGAGCGCTCCCGAAGACGAGGGGATCAAGCGCTCGCTGCTGCGCCGCTTGGACGACGCCGCCCCGCCCCGCACGGTGATCGCCAGCAGCTCTTCTGGACTCTTGCCCACTCGCTTGGCCGAGGGCTTGCGCCACCCCGAGCGCCTGCTCATCGGCCATCCGTTCAACCCGGTGTATCTGCTGCCGCTGGTGGAGGTGGCGGCTGGTGAAGCCACCAGCGCCGATGCGGTGGCTGCCGCAGTGGAGCACTACGACGACTTGGTCATGCACCCCCTCATCGTGCGAAACGAGATTGAGGGCTACCTGTCCGACCGCCTCCAGGAAGCCCTGTGGCGCGAGGTGCTGCATTTGGTGAACGACGGGGTGGCCACCACCGCCGAGTTGGACGACGCCGTGGTGTACGGCCCCGGGCTGCGCTGGGCGGCCATGGGCACCAACCTCACCTTCCACCTGGCCGGGGGCGAGGGCGGGATGCGCCACATGCTGGGCCAGTTCGGCCCGGCGCTGGAACTGCCCTGGACCCATATGGAGGCTCCCGAGCTCACCGAGGAGCTCATCGAGGCGATGGCCACTGGAACCGAGGCCCAGGCGGGGGGACGCACGGTGGCCGAGTTGGAGCGGCAGCGCGACCTAAGCCTGCTGGGCGTGATGCGGGCACTCAGCACATCGGGGATCGGCGCGGGCCGATTGATCACCGAGAGAGATGCCCGCATCCAGGCGGCTGGCAAGACAGCCGGTCAGGACTAGTTGCCGACAGCGGCCTTGTCTCGCAGGCGGTACTCGGGCACCAACACGGCCAGCAACACCCCCAGCGCAGTCACGGGAATCGCCCACCAATAGAGGTCGGCGATCGCGTTGGCGAACGACTCCACGATGCCGTTGCGCACCCCGGGTGGCTCGATGGCGTCGATCTGGGTGGGCACGGCGATGAGGGCCTCAATGTCGAGCTGGTCGCCGCCTGGCACTAGCCGGGGGAGGTAGTGGTCGAGCCGGGCGATGAAGATCACCCCCAGCACCGCTGACCCGAAGGTCTGGCCCAGCGAGCGGAAGAAGTTGGATGCCGACGTGGCCGCCCCCAGGTCGCCGTGGGGGACGATGTTCTGCACGGCCACCAGCAGCACCTGCATGATGGCCCCCACTCCGCAGCCCACCGTGAACAGGTAGGCCATGGCCGTCCAGGTGGTCGTCTCGGCACTCACGGTGGACAGCAGCCACATCGACAAGGTGAGCACGCCGGCCCCCACGATCGGCACGGCCTTGTACCGGCCAGTGCGGGTGAGGATCTGTCCGCTGCTCACTGAGGTGATCAGCATCCCCAGCGTCATGGGCACCAGCAGCAACCCCGATCGGGTGGCGTTCACATGGGTGACCACTTGGAGGAAGAGAGGCCCGAAGATGCCCGCGCTGATCATGGCGGCGCCAGCGATGAATTGGATCACACAGGAGATGTTGAAGAGGCGAAGCCGGAACAGCCGAGGCGGGAGAATGGCCTCAGCCACCCGCCGCTGATGGACGATGAACAGCACCAACCCGCCGACTCCGACCACCAGAAGGCCGATCGACTGGGCCGACATCCACGACCAGGAGTCGCCGCCCAGTTCCATGGCCAAAATGAGGGCGATCACCCACACCAAGAGCAGACCTGCACCGGTGTAGTCCACCCGGGCCTCCCGACGGGTGTAGGCCAGATCCAGATGGGTGACCGACATCACCAACGCGAACGCCCCGAGAGGCAGCACCATGAAGAAGATCCAGCGCCAGTGGGCGTAGTCCACCAGCAGGCCCCCGGCCAGCGGGCCCAGGATGGTGGCAAAGGCGAAGATGCCGCCCATGTACCCCTGGTACCGGCCCCGCTCCCGGGGCGACACCACATCGGCCAGGATGGCCATCGACAGCGTGAACAGCCCTCCGGCGCCCAGACCCTGGGCCGCCCGGAAGACAACCAGCATGGTCATGCTCGTGGACACACCGGCCAGCACCGACCCGGCCATGAAGATGGCGATGGCGGTTTGGTAGAGGCCCTTTCGGCCCCAAAGGTCTGACAGCTTTCCCCATAGGGGCGTAGACGAGGTAGATGCGATGAAGTAGGACGTGAACACCCAGGTGTACAGATCCCGCCGGCCCAGGTCTCCGATGATGGTGGGCAGCGCGGTGGACACCACCGTGCCCTCGATGGCCGCCATCATCTGAGCCAGCATCAGAGTGAGTATGATGACCAGTACTTGGCGTTTGGGCAGGTTGCCGCTTCCTGCCGAAGCACTATCACTTATCGGGATAGATTTATCAAAACTATTCATATAGGATATCGTGACGGGCGCTATTCGAGCGTCTAACTTTTGTTTTGAAAGCAGGCGAATATCTAAGCAATTGCTGGGTGTTTCGGTTGCTGAAGTAATAGCCAAACGGAGAAAAGGCCCCCGGACTCGTACGGGAGGCAATGGGTGGAGATGGCAATGGAGCCTCGTCCTTGGTGGATGGAAAATGCGAACTGCAAAGGGAAGAGCGAGCTGTTCTTCCCTCCGGCCGGCGAACGTCCGTCGGCTCGTGAGCGGCGGGAGAATGCAGCCCGGCGGATTTGCGGGGAGTGCGTAGTAATTCGGGCGTGCCGGAGTTGGGCCCGCGACCAGCGGGAGCTCGGCTTTTGGGGCGGCGAGTCGGAGATCGAGCGGGCAGAGGCGGGCTTCGCCCCCTCCACTCCGGTCATTGGTCTGCGGCGCCACCGCACCGAGCGGGAATCGGCCTGAGCCAACTGCACTGAGCTGGTGCCGCATTCAGGCGGCACCGCAAAACCTCTCATTCCACGACGCGTCGCACGAAGGCCGCAATGGCCTCGGTCCCCTCGATCGCCTCGGGGTAGTTGGGGTACATGATCTGAAAGTCGTGGATCATGCCCGGCCAGATGCGGAGGTCCACTTCCACGCCCGCTGACTCCAGCGCGGCGGCGAACCCGGTGGCGTCGTCCAGCAGCACCTCATGGTCTCCGGCGTGGACCAGCATGGGGGGCAATCCCGTCAAGTCGCCGAAGAGCGGGGAAGCCAGCGGATCACGGGGATCGTGGCCGTCCAAATACCAGCTGGCCGCGGTCACCGCATCGTCGTGACCGAACATCACATCCAGCTCGTCGCGCTCGGCGTGACTGGCCGAGGAGTTGGTCAGGTCGACCCACGGCGACAGGCACACCCCCGCGCCGGGCAGCGGCCAGCCCTGGTCTCGGGCCCCGAGCAACACCGCGCCCACCAGTCCGCCGCCGGCTGAGTCGCCGATGTACGCGATGCGGCCTGATTCGATCCCGGCATCCAGCATCCAGCGGTAGGCGGTCAGGCAGTCGTCCACCGCGGCGGGGAACGGATTCTCCGGCGCCAGCCGGTAGTCGATCATCAGCACTCGAGCCGGGATCAATGAGGCCAGGTGGGATCCGAAGCCCTGATGGGAGATGATCGATCCCACCCGGTAGCCGCCGCCATGGAAGAACAGCAGCGCTGGGAGGCTCTCGGGGTTGTGGGCCTCGGGGCGCAGCCAGGCGGCGCCGGGCACACCGGGAATCTCCACGGTCTCCTTCACCACCCCTTCGGCCAGCGGCGTGGCCGCGGCGTTGGCGTCGAGTCGGGCTCGGCGCTCCGCCGCGGTCTCGGAGGGGTCGGGCGCGGGCGCGGCCGCCAGCATGGACCGTACTGCTTCGAATTCTGGGCTTGGCATCCTCGGAGACTAACCCTTGTCCTGGTGCCTCAGGGGTCTTGGACTGGGGGTTGGCCATCCGGCACGGGTTCCTAGCCCAGCTTGGGCGGCGTTAGCCTAAGCAGGCGATGACCGACGACCTTCGACTGCTCACCATCCACGCCCATCCCGACGATGAGTCGTCGAAGGGGTCGGCCACGGTGGCGATGTACGCCGACCAGGGCGTGGTGGCATCGCTGGTGTGCTGCACCGGCGGGGAGCAGGGCGACATCTTGAACCCGGCCATGGACCGCCCCGAGGTCCGTGAGAATCTGGAGCAGGTCCGCCGAGACGAGCTGGTGGAGGCCGCCGACGTGCTCGGCTATCGCAGGGTCCACTGGCTGGGGTACCACGACTCCGGCATGCCCGACAGCGAGGCCAACGCCGACCCCCGCAGCTTTGCCCAAGCCCCGCTGGAGGAGGCCGTGGGGCGTCTCGTGGCCATCCTGCGAGCCGAGCGCCCCCACGTGGTGGTCACCTACGGGGAAGACCAGCAGGGCTATCGCCACCCCGACCATCTGCGGGTGGCCGAGATCAGCGGCCCGGCCTTCGATGCCGCCGGCGATCCCGAGGCCTATCCCGAAGCCGGTGATCTGTGGCAGCCGATGAAGATGTACTACGTGACCTGGTCCCGGAACCGGATCACCGCCCTGCACGAGAAGTTCGGCGAGCTGGATCTGGAGTCGCCCTATGACGAGCGCTGGTTCAGCCGGCCGTCGAACGACGATGCCATCACCACCCGCATCAACTGCGCCGAGTACTTCGACCGCCGGTCCAAGGCGCTCTTGGCCCACCGCACCCAGGTAGACCCCGACTCCAAGTTCTGGTTCGGCCTGCCCGACCACCACATGGCCGACGCCTACCCGTGGGAGGACTACATGCTGGGCCGCAGCCTGGTGGACACCGACATTCCCGAAACCGACCTGTTCGCAGGGATCGAGTAGCAGTGGAGCGGGCATTGTTTCTCAGCGACGAGTGGTTCGGGTTGAACCTCGGGGCCGCGTCTGAGTGGCCGGAGCGGCCGGGGGTGGACTGCTCGGTCAACTACGAGGTGACCGGCGCCCCCGACGGCAAGGTCCGCTACCACGCGGTCTTCCACAACGGCCGCTTGGCGGAGATGGCCTTGGGCAAGCTGGCCGACGCCGACGTGAGCATCATCTACAAGTACGCCGACGCCCGCGCCGAGATCTCCGGCGGGGATCATCCCGATCTGGCCTACATGTCGGGGCGGATGAAGCTGGATGGCGACTACGGTCGCTGGGTTTTTGGCCTGCGTCCGATGCTGGACTCAGCCGAGTACGACGCCTTTCGAGCGACTCTGGCCGAGAAGACCGACTTCTAGCGAGGCCTCAGCCCTGTCTCAGCCCTGACGCTGGGCGTCGCGCAGGTCGGCGTAGGTCAGCATCTGCGCGCCAGATCGCTCGATGGCGGTGCGCAGCGACGGATCGTGGGCCACCAGCAGGTACTGCTCCACCCGGCTGAGCCAGCCCGGATCCAGCTCCCGCAGTTCTGGAGTGTCGATGGCCGGCGACACCACCAGCTCGGTCACCCCCGGGGCCAGGCTCTCCACTGCTTCCTCCAGGGTCCGTCGAGGGGGACGGCCGCGGATCTGCACCAGATGGTCCGGGGCCAGCACTCCAGCGTCGGCGGCCAGACGGCGGAAGGGGAATCCGGCCCGACGCTCCTGGTCGCTCCCGCCCAGGCGCATCGGCAGCTCCAACTCCGCGGCCAGCTCAACATAGACGTCGAAGAACTCGGGGCGCATCAACAGCGTGTCCATGTGGGGGCTCAGGTGGGTCAGGTCGCTGCCCCACTGACTGGCCCGCTCGATCTGGGCCCGGCACTCCCGGAAGACCTCGTCGAGGTCGCTGTGCTCCCAGGCGTCGGCCGGGGTGCGGGGAAAGCCGCCGTCGCCGTCCAACAGAGATGGCGCCTGGGTAATCGGACCCCATCGGTAGTTGTCGAACTCGGCGTTCAGGGTGAGGTCGACCCCCACCGGGGTGGTGGCGAAGCGGGTGGCGGCATCCCTGGCCCACGGACACGGCACCATCAGGCTGGCGGCGTTGGCCACCCCGGTGTCCAGGCACTCGGCGATGGCGGCGTTGGCCGCGTGGGACTGCCCCAGGTTGTCGCAGGTGATAATCAGGGCTCGGCCCTGAGGGTCACCGCCCAAGCGTTCCATTAGCTCGCTCACTACCCGAAAGCTACCGCCCGTTGACCGAAAAGGGGATTACTCAAGCACTACGTCGGCACTGCCGCAGGCGCTCCACAGGCCCATCCCCTGGTCACGGGCATGGGCCGCGGCGGTGTAGAAGTCATCGGCGTGGATGGTGTTGGGCTCGATGATCAGAGCCTCGGCGTATCCCTGGGCCGCGATTTCGAGATTGACGAACAGGCCGTCGCCGGAGCGGTGTACATAGGCCAGCAGCCGCTCATAGCGGTCGCGGCCCTCGATATCGCGGGTCAAGCGCACATCGGTGCCGATCGGCAGCAGCGCACTGGTGAAGGCGGTGGCCTCGTCGCCGTAGCACTCCGCTGGCAGGAAGCCCCCGGTTGCCTCTGGGGTGTCGATGCCGATCAATCGCACCCGCTCGGACCGGCCTGCCACCTCAACCACCACAGTGTCGCCATCGATCACCTCTGTCACCGTGGCGGCTATTCCGACTGTCGCCGCGGTCGACTCAGGCGAATTGCCGAGCTGGCTGGCCGAACTTCCCGAGCAGCCGAAGAGCGCGAGTATCAGCAGGCCGCAAACTGCCGGCGCCGATCTCACGCAGCACGGGGAACGTCGTCGGATGGGGAAGTGGCGGGTTGGACGGCGGGGGAGTGGCGATGCAAGGCGGCTCGGGCTAGAGCCAGGCCCCGACGCCCAATCTCCTTGGTGCGCTCGTCGATCCGCCAGTCTGGCGGTGCATCCATGAGGGTGAGCTGTTGCTTCATGATTCCAGTATCCCGGGGGGAGTGACAGTTTGGGCCGGGAAGGGGAGGAATTCTTCAGAAACCCCTTTGAAGTGGGAAAAGGCGTGGTTCAGGAGGCTTGGCTGCCGCCGGTCATGCTCCGGTAGACCTCGAGAAGGGCCGCCTTCTGCTCGTCGGAGAGGTTGGCGTCAGCCCGGATGGTGGTTTCGGTGTCGGAGACGCCGTCCAAACCCTCGCCGTTGGCGGCATCGATGCCGGCGGCCTGGGCCAGCAGGGTCTCGGCTGACAAGTTCAGCGCGGTGGCCAGCGACTTGATCACCCGCACCGAAGGCTGGTGCAGGCCTCGCTCCAGTTGGCTGAGGTAGGGGTTGGAAACCTGGGCCAGGTCGGACAGCTCCCGCAGAGTGAGCTGGGCCAGCTTGCGCTGGCTGCGCAGATAGTTTCCGAATGCCTCAACGGCGGCTTGGTCCATGGTCAGCCCTAGCTCTCGTAATCGTAGAAGCCCTTGCCCGTCTTGCGGCCCAGGTGTCCGGCGGCCACCATGCGCCGCAGCAGCGGGGGCGGGGCGTTGTGGGATCCCTTGAACTCCTCGTAGAGCACGTCGGCCACCGCCTCGATGGTGTCCAGCCCGATGAGGTCGCACAGCGTCAGCGGGCCCATGGGATGGCCGCAGCCGTACATCATCCCGCTGTCGATGTCGGCCGCGCTCACCTTGCCCTCGTCGAACATTCGGATGGCGTCGAGCAGGTAGGGGACCAGAAGGCGGTTGACCACGAACCCGGCCCGGTCCCGGCAGCGGATGACCCGCTTGCCCAGAACTTCAACCGCGAAGCGGTCCACCCGGTCGATGGTCTCCAAGGAGGTGCCCAGCGAGCGCACCAACTCCACCAATGGCTGTATCGGGGCCGGGTTGAAGAAGTGCATGCCCAGCACCATGTCGGACCGGCTGGTTATGGAACCCAGG
>JAJEDQ010000068.1 GCA_022821445.1 Acidimicrobiia bacterium
GTCCATCGACTCCTTGGTGAGGAAATAGTCGAAGCCGTTCTCGGTCTGCGACGGCCAGGCGTTGGAGTCCATGTCGCAGCACGGATACACGAGCAGCTGATGGGCTATGGCCGGGCCGCCCCGGTCGCGGGCCATCTGGGCCACCACCGCGGCCAGGTTGCCCCCGGCGCTGTCGCCGGCCACCCCCAGCCGGGAGGCGTCGGCGCCTATGTCGGCCGCGTTGGCGGCCACCCACTGGGTGGCGGCGTAGCAGTCCTCTGCCGCGGCGGGGAACTTGGCCTCGGGGGCGAGACGGTAGTCCACCGACACGAACACCATGCCGGTGCGGTTCACCATCTCGCGCACCTGGCCGTCGTGGCTGTCGATGCCGCCGATCACCCAGCCCCCGCCGTGGAAGAACACCACCACCGGGCGGGCCTCATCTGTGACCTCGGCCCAGTAGATGCGGATGGGCAGTTCGGCGCCGTTGGGGCCGGGGATCACCCGGTCTTCGGTGCGGGCCACATCCTCCACCGGCATGTCGCCGAGCTGCATGCGGTTGCGCAGCTCCACCGCGGTCATCGAGGCGATGCCCGCAAAGCTCACGCCGTTTTCTTCCATCATGTCCATAACGGCCTTGGCGGCCGGATCTAGTGCCATGGCCCGCACACTAACCGAGCCCAATGCGCCTGCTTGGGGTCGCGCCGTTTACCATCGGCCCGGTAACAGCGCCTCACACCCAAGGGGATTGGCATGGAGTTTGCGATGTTCTACGAGATTCCGGTGGCCCGGCCCTGGACTCGTGAGAGTGAGTACAACGCCTACCAGAACACCATCGAACAAGCCGTTCTGGGCGACAAGATGGGCTTCCACTCGTTCTGGACGGTGGAGCACCACTTCTTGGAGGAGTACTCCCACTGCTCCAACCCCGAGGTGCTGTACGGCCACATCGCGGCGCTCACCGAGAACCTGCGGATCGGCTACGGCGTGCGGCTTCTGCCCAAGCCCTACAACCACCCGGTGCGCACGGCGGAGTCGGTGGCGGTGCTGGATCTCATCAGCAACGGGCGGGTGGAGTTCGGCACCGGCCGCTCGTCCACCCGGGCCGAGCTGGAGGGCTTCAACATCCACCCCGACGAGACCCGGGCCCAGTGGGACGAGGCGCTTCGCCACATCGTGGGCTGCTGGACCAACGACGAGTACGAGTTCGATGGCGACTACTGGTCGATGCCCAAGCGCCGGGTGCTGCCCAAGCCCCGCCAGGATCCCCACCCGCCCATCTGGGGGGCCACCAGCTCGGTGCCGGGCCACTACGAGATCGGCAAGCGGGGCATCGGGCTGTGCTCGTTCACCGTGGGCCAGCCGCCCGAGGACCTGGCCGAGCGGCTCGAGGCCTTCCGCAAGGGCCACGCCGACTGCGACGAGCCGGTGGGGGCGTTCCGCAACGAGCGGGCCGCCACCTTCACCATGGTGCACTGCAACGAGACCAACGAGAAGGCCCGGGCCGCCGCCGAGGAGTCGTTCGTGTGGTATCCGGGCTACGGGGGCGGGCTCATCGCCTCGGTGGCCGACTACCTGGCCGACCTGGAGGTGGCCGAGCTGGGCACCTACGAGTACACCGGCGATGCGGCCAAGAGCCGCGACGAGGGCCTTTTGGGCCAGATCACCATGGACTACATCTGGGAGTCGGGCGCTGCGGTGATTGGCGACCCCGACCGCTGCGTGGAGATCGCCAAGCGCTACGAGGCGGTGGGCTGCGACCTTCTGTTCTGTCTGTTCAACCCGTACAACATGGCCCACGAGGATGTGATGACCTCCATCGAGCTCATGGGCAAATACGTGATCCCCGAGTTCAAGAACTGACGTCGGCTGGTGAGTCTGTCGACCAAGTTCAAGAAGAGCTAGCGCACCACTGACTGGAGGCGGCCATGGCCCTGCTCAACATCCGCTACGACTTCCGGTGCCCGGACATCTGCCCGGTGCCGGTGGAGGAGCTGTACCACGCCGCCATCGAGCAGGCGGTGTGGGCCGAAGACTTGGGCTTCGTGTCGGTCACGCTGTCGGAACACCACGGCTCCGACGACGGCTACCTGCCCTCGCTGGTGGCGCTGGCCTCGGCCATCGCCGCTCGCACCGAGAACATCCACGTCATGCTGGCCGCGCTCATCGCCCCGATGCACGACCCGCTGCGGATCGCCGAAGACCTGGCGGTGCTGGACCGCATCAGCAAGGGCCGCATCAGCGTGACGGTGGCCGGGGGCTATGTGCCCTCGGAGTTCGAGATGTTCGGGTACACCACCGGCGACCGGGTGCGCCTGACCGTGGAGATGGTGGAGACCCTCAAGGCGGCGTGGACCGGCGAGCCATTCGAGTTCCGGGGCCGCACCGTGCGGGTGACCCCCACGCCCTATCAGGATCCCCGGCCGGCCATCTGGCTGGGCGGAAGCGGCGAGCCGGCGGCCCGCCGGGCGGCCCGCATCGCCGACGGCTTTCTGCCCACCATGCCCGAGTTCTGGGACTTCTACCGAGACGAGGTGATCAAGCTCGGCGGTGACGACCCCGGCCCGGCCACCTCCGGCGGCGTCGGCTACCTGCACATCACCCACGACCCCGACGCCACCTGGGCCCAAGTCGCCCCCCACGCCCTCCACGAGATGAACGCCTACGGCCAATGGGCCGCCGAGTCCGGCGCCGCCACCGGCTACGAGCCCGTCAACGACGCCGATGCCCTCCGAGCCATGGGCATGCACCACCTCCTCACCCCGCCCGAGGCCATCGAGATGATCAAGGCCATGGGCGACTTCGACGCCCTAATGTTCCACCCCCTAATGGGCGGCCTAGACCCCGCCCTATCCTGGGAAAACCTAAGACTCTTCGAAACCGAGGTGCTCCCCCACCTTTAGCGGCCGGACATCTGCCCCACCATCTCTCTGGCCAAGCCGAGGACCGTCAATCCACTAATATGTACAAGAACCCTACTGTGAACCTATACAAGAACTTGTCCGTGAATTTGTACAAGAACTAGGGACGCACCCCGTAAACTAGGGAAATGGACGGCTACACAGAGCGTATCGGCGACCACGTTCTGATCCGACACCTCGGCGTCTGGCCAGCCGAGTTCATTACCGGACCGAGGGCAGTCGGCAAGACCACAACCGCGCTTCGCCACGCGCGTTCAGCGTTGCGACTCGACCGGCCCGCTGAGTTGGGCGTGGTGCTGGACGACCCGGACACGGCTATAGCCGCAGGCCCGTTTCCCCTGCTGATCGACGAGTGGCAGCACGCCCCTGATGTTTTGGCGGCAGTCAAACGAGCTGTCGATGCCGGACTGGAGCAGCCTGGTCGATACATCATCACCGGATCGTCTCGCAACGACCTACACATCGGACAGTGGCCCCTGACAGGCCGAGTCCTACCAATGTCGCTGTGGCCGCTAACCGGACGAGAGCGGTTCGGCGACGCCTCCGCTGCTTCTCTATTCGATCGCTGGGACACCGAACACCGATTCACCGTCCCGAAGGAGCCGCCCAACATCTTGGGCTATCTCGAAATCGCCCTCGACGGCGGGTTTCCCGGTGCCATCGCAGCCTCGGCCGCAGGGGCCCGCGAAGACTGGATGCGGGCCTACGTTGATGTCGCGGCGACCCGTGACCTCGAGGAGTTGGCGCCGGGCAGCGGAAGACGCCGAAGCCCTGAGTCGTTGCGCCGATATCTCGCTGCCTGTGCGACCCACACCTCTGGCGTGGTCCCCGACACCGCACTGGCGGAAGCCGCGGGCCTCGACCGCCGCACAGGACTGGGATACCACGAGATGCTGACCGTGTTGCGTTTGGTCGACGACGTGCCGGCCTGGCACACCAACCGGCTCAAGCGCCTCACCTCGACGCCGAAGCGCTACCTTGCCGACGCCGGCCTCGCCGCCTGGCTTCTGGGCACTGGAAGCGAGACCCTGGCACGCGATGCCCATGCCCGTGGCCGGATAATCGACACCTACGTGGCCGCCCAAATACGCGTGGAGGTCGAGGCTTCGCGACACGGTGCCCGCCTCTACCACCTACGCACCCAAGGCGGGGAGCGCGAGATCGACATCGTGGTGGAATTCGGCCAGCGGATCGCCGCCCTAGAGGTCAAAACCTCCAGTGCGCCCACAGGACGCGATGCCCGCCACATCGCCTGGCTGCGAGACAGGCTCCCTCCCGACCAGTTCGCCGGCGGCGTCGTACTCCACACCGGCCCCAATCGCTACTCCCTAGGCGACCGCATCGAAGCCGTCCCCATCGCCGGCCTCTGGGGCTAACCAGGCCCGGCGAACCGATTCATGGCATTGAAGGCCGCCTCGACCTTCGCGGCGCGCACTGAGAGCATCCACATCATGCTGGCCACGAGATGAACGCCTGCGGCCAATGGGCCGCAGAGTCCGGCGCCGCCACCGGCTACGAGCCCGTCAACGACGCCGATGCCCTGAGGGCCATGGGCATGCACCACCTCATCTGCCGCACCTCTAGGCCACGTTTGTATTTCTACGTAGTGCAATGTAGCGTAATCTTGACTGGGTTGAGCGCAGGAGAAGAGGTGAGCCGTGTCTCGTCCTACATCATTTCGCCTTGACGACAAGCTGTTGGAACGCCTCGATGCTGAGAGTCGGGCCTCATCTGTGTCAACTACTTCCCTGGTGAGCTCGCTTCTCGACGAGGGGCTAAAGACGCGAGAGTTCCCCGGCGTGGTCTACCGCCCGGGACCCACCGGGCGACGAGCTGGGTTGGTAGGTGGGCCCGATGTGTGGGAAGTGATCCGCGACCTGCGGCACTGGCCAGGCCGGGGTATGGAACGCGTCGAGCGCCTTGCCGACGATCTCGACTTGCCAGTGAGCATGGTCAGCCTGGCAGCAGACTTCTACAGCGCTTTCCCGGTGGAGATCGACGCTCGCATCGAAGCCGCCGAACAGGCCGCTGACCAGATCCGTCACCGGATAGAACAACGCGAGAACCTGCTGTCGTCTTGAGGTGGCTGATCGACGAGATGCTGCCGCCGGCTACCGCTGAGGAGCTGAATGCGCTGGGCCACGACGCCGTTGGCGTTGCAGCCGTCGGGCCCGCCGGAGTTGATGATGAGTCGATTTATGCCGAAGCCCTCAAACAGAACCGAGTCGTGGTAACCGAGAACTTCTCCGACTTCGCGACCATCGCCGGCCAGCGCCTCGCCAACGACGACCGATGCGTGCCGGTGGTGCTGGTCCGCAAAGCCGACCACCCCCGCGGCGGAGCGTTGGCCCACCACCTCGCCAACCACCTCCACCAGTGGGCCACCCACAACCCCACCCCCTACCCCAGCACTCATTGGCCCTGTCCCCTCTATTCGCCCTCAGAGGGCACCTCGTACTTCTTCACGTAGTTGGCGAACTGGTCGCGGACTTCTTCGGCTGAGAGGCCGAATTGGTCGAGGGTGTAGCGGTGGCGGCCGAAGCGGTCTTGGGGGTTTTCCTCCATCCAGGCGGCCATTCTGCGTCGGCCTAGGTCGTCTAACTCCATGTTGAAGTGGCGATAGATGCGCTCTACTGAGCCGACCGGGTCGTCCATCAGCTCGGCGTACTGGAGGTCGAACACCGTGTCGACCGGGCCCCGGCGGTCCCGGAACTCGGTGCCGGCTTTGATTCCGTGCAGGCACTTGTCCTTCCAGATGCGGCCCACCGCGGTGAAGTCCGCCTTGTCGGTGTTGGTGGCGTGGAGGGTGCAGGTGAGGCTGGCCACTGAGCCGACCACCTTGAGCGGATCGCGATGGGTCCACACCACCCGGGCGTCGGGGTACACGGAATACAACGCGTCCAGGTGCCACATGTGGCCGGGTGTCTTCAACGCCCACCGCTGGGTGGGGATGCCCGATTGCAGCACCTGCAAGCACAGGCGGTGGAACTCGTAGGCCGGCACCATGTCGCAGGTCTCGAACCAGGCGCCGTAGGTGTTGAACGTGCCCTGGGTCTCAAAGTGGACCGACTTGAACTCTCCGCCCAGAAGCGTCACGCACTCGGTGGGAAGAGTGGCGGCCATCGGGTGCATGGCCTGCACTTTGGGGGCCAGCTTGGCCAACTGGCCCGACCCCTTTACCGATTCGGCAATGCGGGGGTCCTCCCGGTGATTCGACAGCGTGGGCGGAGGGGCCACCACCCCGCCCTCCCAGCCCAACAGCGACCGGTTAATCGGGTCGAGATCCAGCAGATTGCTGAGCAGGGTAGTGCCGGTGCGAGGCAGGCCAGTCACCACGATCGGGGCGGTCACCCGCTCTTGGGCCACCTCAGGGTGTTGGTTGGCCCAGTCCACCACCCGCAGCCGCATCTGAAGCGTGCTGTCGAGCAAGCCCCCCAGGATCATCCGGCCCAACTGGCTCAGATTCCCCTCGTCGTTGATCGAGTCCACCAAGACTTCGAATCCCTCTTGCCAACCGTCGGGGCCGAAGTCGTCGAGCTTGGCCGACTCCTGGGCCTTTTCCACCAGGGCATCGGCATTGAACCGACCGTGCCCAGGTCGGATGCGGCGAACGGTGCGGCCGTAGCTGTTCATCGCCCTCACGACCCTGGGAAGAGACGACTTGTCGGTGGCCCTCACATCTCGCTTGGCATCGCTCATGGTGGCGTAGGTTAACGCCCCAATGCCGAGCAACTACCCCCCAGAGCGTCACATTCTGCGTGATCTCAAACTGGAGAGCGAGAGGCCCGAGCGGGGTCGGGCACTCAGCTATGCCCCGCTCTGCCCGGCGGTGCTGACCCCAACCGGCGCGGCCCGCCTCGGCCTCGTGGGTACTTTGGCTGATGCATCAGGAGCGCTGACGGCTCTGATCGAGGCGCTGCCCAACCGAATCGCCACACAGGACTTGTCGTACACCGCATCGGGATTCGCCCGCCACGGTCCTCTGATCGCGTCGTCTCGAATACTGCGGGTAGGACAGAGCCTGATAACAGTGGCCACCACCTTGGCCGACGGCTGCGGCGACGACGACCCCGATCAGGCTGAGCCCATCGGCCAAGCGATAACGTCGTTCGCTCTGATTCCCCACCGGGAGGGCAACGCTGATCTGTCCCACTTGGAGGCCGAGTCGATGGAGCGGCGCACGATGGCCCTTCCCTCGTCGGGATTCAAAGACGCATCGCTGTGGGAGGCCCTACAGCTAGAAGTAGTCGACGCCGCCACCGGAGTGGTGCAGATCCCCATGACCGACTACGTGCGCAACAGCTTCGGCACCATCAACGGCGGTGTGATGATCATGGCCGCAGAGGCCGCCGCCGAGGTTGCCGCCCAGGAGGCTCGGGGCGCGCCGGTGGCCGCCATGAGCCTCAACTACCGCTTCTTGGACCAAACCCGCATCGGCCCCGCCCAAACCCAAACCACGCTGATGCGCCACGGCGACCACGGCGCAGTGGCCGTCGTGAGGCTGACCGACACCCAGCGCGACCGCCACCTCGCCGGCTACGCCATAATCCAACTCGCCGCGCTCTAGTAGTTCAAGCCGTGCCAGCGGCGAGGGCTTCGCCGATGCGCAGGAGTTGGGCGGTGGAGCCGCCCAGTGAGAGTTCTAAGTGCTTGGCCCACACGTAGTAGCGCCAGAGCGGGTAGTCGCGGTCTACTCCCATGCCGCCGTGGAGGTGTTGGGCGGCGTTAGCCACTCGCTGGCCACCGTCGGCGGCCCAGTACTTGGCCACGGCCACCTCGGTGGATGCCTCTAGCCCCTGGTCGAGACGCCAGCAGGCTTGCAGGGCGGTGAGGCGGATGGCCTCTGTGTCGATGTAGGCATCGCCCACCCTCTGGCCAACGGCCTGGAAGGTGGCGATGGGGCGGCCGAACTGCTCTCGCTCGCTGGTGTAGGCCGCCGTCAGCCGCAGCGCCTCGCTCACCACCCCCACGGCCACCGCGCTCAGCGCGGCAGTGCATCGCTGCACCAGCCAGTCCACCGCCTCTGCGCCGGAACCCAGCCGGTCGGCCGGGGCATCCGATAGCACCACCATGCCCTCGATCAGGCCCGAGGTGGCCTCCTGGGGCACAACCTTCACAGACGGGGCGGCATTGTGTACCAAGAACAGCCCGACGCCGTGGCTCGTGGATGCGGGAACCAAAAAGCAGTCGGCCTGATCGGCGAACGGAACCATCTCCTTGGTGCCAGTCACCGTCCACCTGTAGCCAGCCGCGACAGCCGTCGCAGAGGGTTCGCCGGGGTCGCGGCCCGGCTCCACCAGCGCCGGGGACACCAGCGCCGATCCGGTGGCCATCTCCGCCAGCAGATCCTCGTCGGGGTCGAACTCGGCCACCGCCATCGCCGCCACCGGCGCCATAAACGGCACCCGGGCGGTGGTGCGCCCAATCTCCTCCAGCATCAGGCAGGTGGCCAGAAAGCCCAAGCCGCCCCCGCCGCACTCCTCGGGCAACGACACGCACACCAAACCGGCATCGCACAACTCTCCCCACACGTAGTCATCGTGGGTCAGGCCATCGGCCTCCAAATGCTTGTGCCGCTCCGGGGTCGACAAGTCGCCCAATATCTGGCCGCTCAGATCGGCAACCGCCTGCTCCTGCTCCGAAAGCGAGAAATCCACGAGTGCAGTGTGGCACCCCTCTGACTTGAGGGCGTATTTGAGCAAAAATGGCTGCTCTGTCTCGTACCCGAATGCTCTGGGCGGCAATCAGTTTGCTGGCCGCGGTCGCCCTCTTGGCCGCCTGCGGCGCCGACGCGTCCCCACCGGCGGCCCTACCTGAGGCGACGGCTCCTGCCGATGCTGTTGCATCACCAGAGCCGCCCGCATCCCCCGAATCCACCGTCTTGGCAACTGCTGGCCCTACTACCCAGCCGACGACAGCACCAGATCCCGCTGTAGCGGCAACCGCGGCACCGACCGACTCGGTCCCCCAACCGGCGGACACCCAGCCAACGGCGCCGCCCACCCTCCAGCCAACCGCGCAGCCCTCCCCCCGGCCAACCGTCCGACCTCCAGACCCGACCCCTGAGCCCACTGTCCCGGCAACCGCGGCACCCACCGCCACGGCGACACCGACCCATTCTTGGTCGGGAACGCTCACCTACCAGGTGCTGGCCACCCACCCCCACGACACCTCGGCGTTCACCCAGGGACTGCTGTGGTCAGAAGGCCTGGTTTACGAGAGCACCGGGCTGCGGGGGCAGTCCGTGCTCCGAGCAGTGGACTTGCCCACTGGCCGCGTGCCCCAAGAGACCGCTGCCGATCCCCGGCACTTCGGGGAAGGCTTGGCCCTAGTCGATGACCATCTCATCTGGCTCACCTGGCAGGCGGGCACGGCCACGATCCACCACCGGGACACACTTGAGCAAACCGGCAGCTTCACCTACTCCGGCGAGGGCTGGGGGTTGTGCCACGACGGCGACCGACTGGTGATGAGCGACGGCTCGAACACGCTCACCTTCCGCCACCCCGCCACGTTCGAGGTGCTGGGAACAGTGCCGGTCACTTGGGCCAACGGCAGCCCGGTGAACCGGCTCAACGAACTGGAGTGCGTCGGCCAGGAGGTATGGGCCAACGTCTGGCTTACCGACAGCATCGTGGTGATCGACCCCGATACCGGCACGGTGATCGCCGAGGCCGACATGGCAGGGATCATCAGCCCCCACCCGGCCGACGCCGAAAGCAACAACGTGCTCAACGGCATCGCCTATCGGCCCGACACCGGCACATTCCTCATCACCGGCAAGCGCTGGCCCACCATCTTCGAGGTGCGATTTGAGTGACGCACCGCTGGTCGCCGGTGTGGATGCGGCCAAGGGCGGATGGGTCATGGCGGTCACCGCCACCGAACCCGGCTCGGCGGTAGAGTTCTCGGTGTGGCCGTCGTTCGACGACGTATGGGCCGAAGCCCGGCGCCAAGCGCTGTCAACCGTCGGCGTGGACATGCCCATCGGGCTTCCCGGCCAAGAACGGCGCCGCTCTGACGTCGAGGCCCGGGAGCTGCTCGGCCCCCGACGATCCTCGCTGTTCTGGACTCCGCCGCTATGCGTGTTCGACGCCGCCGACCACGCTGAGGCCAACCGGCTGTCCAAGGAGAACACCGGCCGGGGCCTGTCAATCCAAGCATTCCACCTGCTAACCAAAGTTGGGGAAGTGCGAGCCGCGCTGAACCCAGAAGACCTCTCTCATCAGGCCCGTCCCCAGGCCGCCGAGGTCCACCCCGAGACCAGCTTCGCTGTGCTGGCCGGTGAGCCCATGTCGGTGTCCAAACGCCAACCAGCAGGACAGGCCGAGCGCATGGTTGCGCTGGCACCGGAATTCGACAACCTGGGCAAAGCTCCCCCATCCCTTTCGGGCACAACCCTCGACGACCTGCTCGACGCCGCGGCCGCCGCCTGGACCGCCCGGCGCATGGCCGCCGGCACAGCCATGACGCTGGGGCCAGAAGAGACCGACGCCACCGGCTACCCGATGACCATCTGGGCCTGACTGGAACCTACGACAGCTCGGAGTAGCCCGGGGTCTCCAAGTGGGGGGTCTTGAGGTAGACCTTGGCCTCAGGCGAGCCCTGGAAGCGGCCGTGGCTCCAGCGCACCTCCACGTGGCCGTCCACATGCACCGGAGTGTCGGTGTCCTTGACGATCAGGTCGCCTCGCCAGCGCACCACCGGCTGCACTCGGGCCTCGGGCCACACGTCGAACGACTTGAACGCGAACCGCTGGCGGAAATCCCACGGGGTATCCACCCGATAGCGCACCGGGCGGCGGCGGTGGTCGGTGCCCAGCACGAAGTAGGGCGCGGGCTGAAGCCGCAGCAGGCGCCACAGCGCCTCCTCCCGGCGAGTGGCCCGATTTCCCAGCGCCTTCAGCCACCGCTCGGCGGAAGCCTGCGACACCGCCACCGAGAACCAGTGGGCCGGCTCAGCCAACGACTCCGGCCACCGACGAGAGAACGGCCGCTTCAGACGTTTGTGCTGGTCGGCGCTCAAGTCGGTCACCTTCGACGGCAGGTCGTCGAATCCGTCTACATGGCCGACGAGATACTCCCGGGCCGCCTGGTACAAAGACTGGTACTCCTCAGCAGCCACCTCGGCATACCAATCCCTCGCCTTCGGCGGTCTCATCACCAGAAGCTGATCGAACAGGTGCCCCGGCGACACGTTGTGCAGCAGCCTCGACCCGTACTTGCAGCTCACCAGGTACACGTGGTCGATCCGCAGATCAGCCGGCGTCTGCTCATAGGAGGGCGCCTGGTGCGGCCCCTTCCACTCCACCCGCTTCGGCTGCCGATCCCGCAAGCCGTCTTCCGCAGCGGCAAAAGCCACGCCGTTGGCCCAAGCCTCTTCAAACTGCAACCCGTGCTTGCCGTCGGCCCGAGCGGCGATCAGCTTGTCGTAGTGCCGGTGCTCCACCCCCACCATCGCCTCGGGGCGAGTCGCCAGCGCCTCGTCCACCGACGCCAAGCCGAGCATCCCCAGCCCGGTGACGATCTCGGTTATCTCGGTGCGGAGCGAAGCCATCTCTGCCCATCTTGGCCCCTGGGCCACGCTGATACGTGGAGTTCGGCCGCGAGACCGGCCTCAAGCACCGGGTTCACCGTAAAGATGCCAATCCGCGTCTTTCGGTGGCATCCTTGTGGGGTTCCCCTGAACCCACTACGGAGTGAGATGACGTTCAAAAGAGGCGACAAGGTTGTCTACCCCCACCACGGGGCGGCCACCGTGGTCAAAAAGGAGATGAAAGAGGCCTTCGGGGAGAAGACCGAATACCTCGTACTGCGCATGGCCCACGGCGAGATGGTGCTCTCGGTGCCTGTGGCCAAGGCCGAAGAGGTGGGGATGCGCTGGCCCATCTCCACCGAGGATGTGGAGGACCTGTTCGAGGTGCTCCGCAAGCGCGATGTGCGGGAGCCGGCCAACTGGAGCCGCCGGTTCAAGAACCACCAGGAGAAGCTCAAGTCGGGCGACGTCTACCAGGTGGCCGAGGTGGTGAGGAACCTGGCTCTGCGGGACCAGAACAAGGGGCTGTCCGCTGGTGAGAAGAGCCTGTTCAACAAGGCCCGCAACGTGCTGGTGTCGGAGCTGAGCTTCTCGTTGAACGTCTCCGAGGATGAAGCCCTCGACCGGGTGGAGCAGGCCCTGTCCTAGGAGTCTGCTGAGCAATTCGGTTGGGGTGCTCGCGTTCGTGTGGGGGGTGTGGGACGATGTGTGTCATGCAGGGCGTGGCGGTGGCGGATCGGGAGTTGTTGGACGCAGCGGCGGTGTGCGGGCATTTGTTGCCGGC
>JAJEDQ010000169.1 GCA_022821445.1 Acidimicrobiia bacterium
GTGACAGTTTCCGATTTTCCGTCAAAAGCAGTCGGTCACAGATCGATTCCAATCTCGGCCTCTCAGGAACTGGCGCTCTGGCGGTGGCGGGCTACTTCGAAGGTGCCTATGGCTACGGCGGCGGCGGCGTTTAGGGAGCTGAGGTGGCCCGACAAAGGGATTGCGGCCACCACGTCGCAGCGCTGGCGGGCTAGGCGGGATAGGCCACGGCCTTCGCTGCCCACCACCAGGGCCACCGCTTCTGCGGCCACGCTTATCTCGTATACCGTGGTGGGGGCGGCCACGTCTAAGCCCACCGTCCAAACGCCCAGCTCTCCCAAGCGGGCCAGCGCGTTGGGGATGCCGGGCACTACCGCCATGGGCACGTGCTCGATGGCGCCCGCCGCCGCCTTGGTTGCGGCAGGGGTGATGTGGGCGGATCGGTGGCGCCCCAGCACCGCGCCGGTTACTCCGGCGCACTCGGCAGTGCGCAGGGCAGCTCCCACGTTGCCCGGATCGGTAACCCCGTCTAGCACCAGCAAGAACGGGGAGCGGCCGTCGGGAGGACGGGCCAGCTCCTCCAGGTCGTGCTCAGTCAGGGGCGCAGCCCGGGCGATCACTCCTTGGGGAGCCTCGGTGTTGGCCATCGACTCGAACTTGGACCGGGCCACTTCTTTCACCGGCACCCGCAGCTCGGCAGCCAGTTCCATGATCTGGGCTAGCGCTCCGGTTTGGTTCTGCCCCGTGGCAATCACAACCTCGTGCGCCGGGCGGGTACCGGCCAGCAGCAGCTCCCGCACCGCTTGGCGGCCCTCCACCCGATCGCCACCCAAGCCAACCTTTTGGCGGCGGCTGCGCGGGTGGTCGACGGACGGTCGGCCTTTGTTGTGACCCTTGTTGGGGCCCCTGTTGGCGCCATTGCCCGGGCCACCGCCCCTCCCCCGTCGGTTGCCGCCTCTCGGGCCCTGTGCGCTCACTGGCGTTCGATCAGCGCCACCGCCCAGCAGGCCAGGCCCTCGCCCCGGCCCAGCGCCCCCATGGCCTCGGCCCGCTTGCCCTTCACCGTCACCGGGGCGCCGACCACCTCGCTGAGCCGGGCTTGCATCTGGTCGCGGTGGGGCGCAATTCGGGGGGCCTCGGTTAGAACGGTGCAGTCGGCGTTCACCACCCTCCATCCCTTGTCGGCCAGCCGAGCCACCGCGTCGGCGAGCAGCCCAATGCTGTCGGCACCGGCCCACTTGTCATCGGTGTCGGGGAACAGCACTCCAATGTCGCCGAAGCCAGCGGCACTCAGCAGGGCGTCGGTCACGGCATGGGCCACCGCGTCACCATCGCTGTGGCCCACCAAGCCCGCCGCGCCCTCGAACTGCACCCCACCCAGGATCAAGGGCCGGTCGGGATCGTCGCTGAACCGGTGGGTATCGAACCCATGGCCTACTCGGATTTCCCCATTCATGTCGCCAACCAGGCTTCGGCCGCGGCCAAGTCGTCGGGGTGGGTGATTTTGATGTTGCGGGGATGGCCCTCCACCGTGGCGATGGAGTGACCAGCGGCCTCAACCAAGCTGGCGTCGTCAGTGGCATCAGCGGCATCAGCGTGGGCCTCCCGCAACAGCTCAGCCCGGAAGGCCTGCGGGGTCTGCACGGCTTGCAGGGTGCTGCGATCCACCACTCCCCCGTCCACCCTGCGGATGGTATCGGTTACCGGCATCACCGGCACCGCACCGGCCGCCCCTGAGCGCACCTCCTCCACCACCCGCTCATAGACGTCGGCACCGGCCAGGGGGCGGGCGGCGTCGTGGACGCAGATGATGGCCGCATCGTCGGGCACCGCCTCAAGCCCATTGCGCACCGAAGCGGCCCGGCTCGCCCCGCCGGCCACCACTGCGCTGGCGACCAAGCGGCCCGATTCGGCGCTCACGTCATCGGCGGGAACCACCACGACCACCCCATCGCTCACCGAGGCGGCTACCGCCACACTGCGGTCCACTACCCGGGCGCCGGCCAATTCCAGGTACTGCTTGGCCCCCCCGAAACGGGTGCCCGAGCCCGCGGCCACGATCACCGTCCACACCGAGGGTCGGGTTGCCATCGTCGCCGAGTTCCTAGACGCTCAAAAACCCGATGACCCGGGCCCAGGCGTCGGCGGCGTCGGCGGCGCGGTGAGCTGGTCGGTCGGGATCGTGGACAAAACCGTGATCGGCGCTTTCGTAGACCACGGTCACCGCACCGGCGGCTTCCAATGCGGCCACGTCGTCGGGCGGGGTGAACGGGTCTTCGGTGCCGATGATGGCCAACAGCGGGCACGGGTCACCCGCGGCCAGCAGCTCCAGCGGCTCGCCCTGGCCCGGACCCCTCCAGTGCTCGGGGAGGCGGATCATTCCGTAGAAGGCCGCCGCTCGGCGGAAGCGCCCGGTGGCCGCGGCCTTCATGGTGTACATGCCGCCCATGCAGAAGCCGGTGATCACCACCGTTTCGCACTCGGTGGCGTCGGCCGCGGCCATCACGTCGCCCAGCACCTCTTCGTCGTCCAATTCGCAGACCACCGCTAGCCGCTCCTCGGCGGTCAACTCCTCTCGGCCAACGAACACTTGGGGTGCGCACACTGTCCAACTCTGCTCGGCGGCAAGCCGGGCAACATGATCGTCGAACAGGGGGCGCAGACCCATGAGATCGGGGATCAGCACCAGCCCCCGCTCAGCCCCCTCAACCCGAACCAGTTCAGCCGCCGTCCCGGTCGACAACTCAATGCGCATGACCCTTGTCTAGCGGATCAACAGTGCGCAACGTACACAGAGATGGGAGCATTGGGCGCATGGCGCATCCCCATTTGGAGCTCACGGCCCGGCCCCGGCGCAACCGGCGCACCGCGGCCATACGCAGCATGGTGCGCGAGACCGAGCTCAGCCCGGCCCATTTCGTGCTGCCCCTGTTCGTACACCGGGGCCCCGACGAGGCCATCGACTCGATGCCCGGCGTACACCGCTGGAGCGTCGACGGCCTGGTGGGCGAGGTTGGCCGGGCCGCTGATCTGGGGGTCCGGGCCGTGGTGCTGTTCGAGGCCGCCCCCGACGAATTGAAGACCCCGACCGGCGATGAGGCCTGGAACCCCGACGGGCTCATCCCCCAGACCATCGGGGCCATCAAGGCCGCCCACCCCGACACGGTGGTGATGACCGATGTGGCCCTCGACCCCTACAACAGCGATGGCCATGACGGGATCGTGGCCCCCGACGGCACCATCGTCAACGACGAGACCGTCGAGGTGCTGTGCCGCCAGGCTTTGACCCACGCCGACGCCGGGGCCGACATCGTGGCCCCCAGCGACATGATGGACGGCCGGGTGGGGGCCATCCGGGAGACGCTCGACCATCACGGCCACACCGAGGTGGGCATATGCGCCTATACCGCCAAATACGCCTCCTCGTTCTTCGGGCCGTTCCGGGGAGCGCTCGACTCGGCGCCCCGCTCCGGCGACAAGAAGACCTACCAGATGGACCCGGCCAACAGCCGCGAGGCCCTGCGGGAGATGGAGCTGGACATCGCCGAGGGCGCCGACATGGTCATGGTCAAGCCGGCCGGGCCCTACTTGGACGTGGTGAGGCGCTTCGCCGATGCCTCAGTGGTGCCGGTGGCCGCCTACCAGGTGAGCGGCGAGTACCTCATGGTGAAGGCAGCCGCAGCATCGGGGTGGCTCGACGAGCAGGCCATCGTGACCGAGACCCTGTGCGGCATCCGCCGAGCCGGCGCCGACATCATCTTGACCTATTTCGCCGTGCAGGCCGCCCAGATTCTCAGCTAGCCGACCGGGCTGCGAAGAAACAGCCGACCGCATTCTCGGTCAGGAGCGGGGCCGGCGGCGGAAGAAGTCGGAGAAGCCCGTCACCACCGCGTGGCCCGGGGCCTCGCCCTCTTTGGGGCGAGCATCGGCCAGAAGGGCGGTGGACATCCCCAATGCCTGGGCGGCGTCGAGACTCTCAACCCTCACATCCACCAGCAGGGCGTTCTCGTAGGGAACCGACGTTGTCCGGCGCAGGGCCTCGTAGATTCCGGGAGCGGGCATGCAAACGCCGACATCGCTGCTCACGATCCAGGTGTCAACGCCGGTGATCTCGTGCCTCTCTCTCAGCTCCGTCGCCCAAGAGGAGATGTCATTGGTCAAACAGGCCACCGGCAGGTCCCGGCGACCCATCTCGGCCATGAAGTCCCGAGCCCCGGATCGCACGGTGTACTGGTCCAAGAACTGCTCGGTGAGCTCGTCGGGATCGTCGTCCAATCCGATCCCAGCCCACAGCTCGACCGGGGATATCCGTCCCAGTGCCGCCTGGTGGTGGAGCTGCTCCACATCCTCCTCATCCACTTCTAGGCCTTTTTCAGCGGCGAAAGAGGCCAGAAGCCGGGCCGGTTCCTCGGTAGGCTCGAACAGCACCCCGAGGGAGTTCAGCACCACCAGCCGCAGCCGCCTCTGGGGAGGCTGTGCCGCAGTGGGACCTGTGGCCCGAGCCATCGACTCCTGGGTGATGGTTGGGTCGGTGCTGCGGTCTCGGGCCCTTCGCTCCAGCAGATACCCGGCCACCGCGATCAGCACCGACAAGCCCGCCAGCGCAAACGCGGCCCAGGCCACCCACCGCAGGGTCACCGCGGTAACGCTCTCCTCTTGGGCCGTCATCTCTATTCTCTCTGCACCCTGCCCGAGCTTCAAGGCCACCTGCTCCTCCGCTCCCACCGGCAGATCCAGAACTACTCGCACCGTCACTCCCGCCAGCGCGGCCGCCACATCGGGTATCGGCTCGCCGAAGGGCTCGCCGCCCAGGCGTTCGGTGAGCTCGGGATCGGTGAACAGGTCGAGTCCGTCTGACAGGTCCACCACGCCGGTCACCCGATAGTCGGTCTGGGCGAAGGAGGTGTCGCGCTCAAACGTGAAGTCGCGGAATACCTCTTCTGAGCCGAAGATCTCGGCCAGCACCGACTCGAGCTGGTGGATCGACCCGAAGGGCTTTGAGGCGGAGAAGCTTGTGCGGCCCTCATCGTCGATGCGGGGGTCGTTGTACGACCATCCCGAAGCCGGGTTTTCGATGTCCTCGGTCAGCAGCAGCGATGTGATGTCGTCGGTCTGCGCCATGGCCTCCTGGTCGAGCGCCACGTCTACCGTGACCACCCCGGAGCCGTCCTCGTTGAAGCCGATGCCCACCTCTATGTCCACCTGGCAGGCGGTCAGCGCGAGAACCAGCGCCAGCAGAGGCACTGCTGTGCGCAATCGCTTAAGCCTGCCGACCATTGAGGGCAGGCTAGCCCGCCGCCTCTCAGCCCCCCTGCCAACCCCTCCGGGCATGTCGATTATGCGCCGGCCAGTTCTTCCACCGGGGGTGGTTCGAACCCCTCGACCGCCCGGAAGCAGATCCGCTCCGCGCCGGGTTCATCGGGGTCGTCTTCAGCGTCCACCAGAATCGTCTCGCCGGCCCGGTACTCCTTCCACAAGAGCCGCTCCGACAGCGGGTCTTCCACCAGCCGCTGGATGGCCCGGCGCAGCGGTCGAGCCCCCAACGTGGGGTCGTAGCCCCGCAGGGCCAACAGCACCTTGGCCGAATCGGTGAGCTCCAGCCCGATGCCCTGGGCCTCGAGCTGGTTCTGCAACCGCTTGATCATCAAGTCGACGATCCGGGTCACCTCTTCCCGAGTGAGCTCGTGGAACACGATGACCTCGTCGATGCGGTTCAAGAACTCGGGGCGGAAGTGGTCTTTGAGCGCGTCGGTGACCTTCTCCTTCATGCGCTCATAGGTGATGGCCTCATCAGCCTTGGTGAACCCCAGGTTGGCCTTGCGCAGGTTCTGGGTGCCCAGGTTGGAGGTCATGATCAAAACGGTGTTGCGGAAGTCCACCGACCGGCCCTGGCTGTCGGTCAGGCGGCCCTCCTCCAGGATTTGCAGGAGAGTGTTGAACACGTCGGGATGGGCCTTCTCGATCTCGTCGAACAGAACCACCGAGAACGGCTTGCGCCGCACCGCCTCGGTGAGCTGCCCGCCCTCCTCATAGCCGACGTAGCCCGGCGGCGAGCCGACTAGCCGGCTAACCGTGTGCTTTTCCATGTACTCCGACATGTCCAGGGCGATGAGGGCCTGCTCGTCGCCGAACAGGAACTCGGCCAGCGTCTTGGCCAACTCGGTCTTGCCCACCCCCGACGGGCCCAAGAAGATGAACGACCCGCTGGGCCGCTTTGGGTCTTTGAGCCCGGCTCGGGTGCGGCGGATGGCCTGCGACACCGCCTTGATGGAGTCCTCTTGGCCCACAACCCTCTTGTGCAGCTCGTCTTCCATGCGCAGGAGCTTG
>JAJEDQ010000006.1 GCA_022821445.1 Acidimicrobiia bacterium
GAGCCGGCCGACTGGCGCTCGTAGCAGAAGGTGTCCATGTCCCTCACGATGGGGTAGCCGATCTCGTTGTTGGTCTCGGCCAGGATGTCGAGCGGGCCGACGTCGGCCATCTGATGCACGGCGGGAACCAGCGGGATGTAGGCATCGGCCATATTGGCCACCTGGTTCGACCACACCCCGCAGGCGATCACCACATACTCGGTCTCGATGGTGCCCTTGTCGGTGACCACCGCCTTCACGGTGCGGTCGCCGGGGTTGGGGCCGTCGGTGGTGATGATGTCGAGCACCTCGGTGTTGGCCGCCACATGGCAGCCTCCGTTCACCGCCACATTGCGCATCTGGGTGCCCGTCTCCAGCGAGTCGACCACCGAGACCGTGGGGCAGTAGAAGCCCTCCAACACGATGTCGGTGTTCACGAACGGCACCAGTTCCTTGACCTCGTCGGGGGTCAACAGGTGGGCCTCGATGCCCCAGGCGACAGCCGAGGTCATGCGCCGCTTGAGCTCGTCTACGCGCTCTTGGGTGCGGGCCACCTCGATGCCGCCGGAGTCCACCGAGAGCCCCAGGTCTCGGTACTGGTTGGCACTCTGCTCCCCCAGCAGGCACATCTCCTTGTTGTGGTCCACCGGGAAGATGAAGTTGGAGGCGTGGCCGGTGGAACCGCCGGGATTGGGCAATGGGCCCTTGTCCAGCAGCACCAGATCGGTCCAGCCCAGCTTGCTCAGGTGTCCGACCAGGCAGTTGCCCACGATTCCCGCGCCGATAACAACGCACTTGGCCTTTGCGGGGACCTCAGCCATGTCCTGCCTCCATTGTTTCCGACGTGTGGCCCTTGCTCGACTTCTCGCCCATCGTCATGCCCAACTCGCTTCCTCAACAGGCCGTGCTGCCTGCAAGTATTGCACTTCTGGTCCGTATTATGGTACAGTTCCGTTATGCGGAACGACTCGGCCAGTCTATCGCGGTGGGAGGAGCCCCAACCGACCGGTCCGAATCCCGACGTTCAGCAGCTTATTCGCAGCGCGGTCTTCGAGATCATTCCCCTGAACAGCGCCCCAGAAGCCATCGATGCACTGCCCCCGAATTCACGGGTTTCGGTCACCGCATCGGCCACCAAAGGCCAAAACGCCACGCTGGATCTGGCCGAAGAGCTGATCAAGCGGGGCCACCATGCCATCCCCCATTTCTCGGCCCGCTTGATGAGGGACCACGGCCAAGTCAAGGGTCTGGCCGACTGGGCCAAGGACAACGGCGTGACCACCGCCTTCGTGATCGGCGGGGACGCCACCGAGCCGGGCGCCTACCCCGATGCCCACAGTTTCTTGAAGGACCTGTTCGAGCACGACCACGGTCTCGACACGGTTGGAGTGGCGGCCTATCCCGACGGCCACCCTCTCATCGGCGAGGACGTGCGCCGCGATGCGCTATTCGCCAAGCAGGAGCTGTTGGCCGAGGCCGGGCTGCGGGGCTATTGCAGCACCCAGATGTGCTTCGACCCGGCCAGGATCATCGCCTGGCTCAAGGCCGAGCGAAGCGATGGCCTCACGCTGCCGGTGCACTTAGGCATCCCCGGCGCGGTGGAGCGCACCAAGCTGCTCACCATCGGCGCCCGCCTCGGCGTGGGCCAGTCGCTGCGCTATCTCCGCAAGAACCGCCGCACCATGGCCAAGCTGCTCGGCTCATCAGCCCACGACCCCTCCGACCTCCTAGAAGCCCTCAGCAGTCAGCTCGCCCCCTTGGGCTTCGACGGCCTGCACATCTTCACCTTCAACCAGGTGGCCACCACCGCCGCCTGGCGCCAAGCCCTCCTTCACAGCTGAAGGCGCCCCTCCGCATAACTTGCCCATTCCCCTTCCCTTCCGGCCAGTCGCCCCAAAATCCCAAAACCGAACACGAAATCCCCACAAAATGTTAGATAACGTTTCGTTACAATAATCGTCCTGGCGCTCGCGGTGTAGCTGGTTAGGTCTGCTGGCGTAAGTGAATTTCGTCAGAGCAAGCCATCGCCGACCTCATCATGAGAGGCCCCTCGAACACCCCCATCACCAACCGCACCTGAGCCGACTGCCGTTCCTCCGGTTTCCTTCGTTTAGCCGCTAGCTAGCGGCAGAATACAGGCTATCCTTCGCTTGTTGTTCATTTAACGGCAGGTTATCGGGTAACCTTTGCTTAGCATTGGTCTAACGGCAGGCTATCTGGCTCCGTCGGAGGCGTCTGAGGGAGATGGGCACATATCTGCATAGGTACTGGCAATCAGAGTTCGCTGGCATCAATGATCGGGAGCGGATGGGCGGAGAGTATCGTCCGTATCTGCCCGACACACTGCACGACTGGAAGGGGCTGATGAGCCCAGACGCAGTCGTGGCAGTGAACCGGGCCGAACAAGAAGTGCGAGCACTAAATAATGATCCGCTCATTCAGGGGAGAGTCGGTGGGTTGGCCAGATTCCTATTGAGGGCTGAGTCGGTAGGTTCTTCCAAGATCGAGGGATTGACGCTGTCGGCGCGGCGGTTGGCCAAGGCCGAGGCGGCAGCCTCGCTGGGAGCTTCTCCCGGCGACAGCACAGCATCAGAGGTGCTGGGGAACATCGAAGCGATGGAGTCGGCTCTCCGACTGGCAGAGAAGCCGTCGCGCATCGAGATCGACGACCTATGCGACATCCACAAGACACTCATGGACCGCTCCCCGAAGCCTGAGTGGGGTGGGGTGATCAGGGAATCACAGAACTGGATCGGAGGAAACGACTTCAACCCCTGCGGGGCGTCTTTTGTCCCCCCGCCCCCTGGCGATGTCGTTGCCCTTCTCGAAGATTTGGCGGCTTATTTGGATTCTGAGCATCACACGCCGCTTGTTCAGGCGGCCCTCGCCCATGCCCAGTTCGAGACCATTCACCCCTTCGCCGATGGAAACGGGAGGATTGGCCGTGCTCTCATACACATCGTTCTGGCTCGCCGGGGACTGACCGGCGCGTTCGTCCCACCGGTCAGCCTTATCCTGGCAACGTGGGCAGACAACTACATCAAGGGCCTGACGAATTTCCGCACAGAGGGCGGGCCGGACAGCATCGGGCGGGCTGAAGGTGCCAGCCAGTGGATCGCCTTTTTCTCCTCGGCGATGAGCCGGGCGTGCGCTGACATTCACGTCTATGCAGCCAGGGTGGCGGAACTGGAAGCAGACTGGAGGAGCACGGTGGGGTCGCTGCGGTCCGACTCGTCGGCCGATCTGCTGCTGCAAGTGCTGGCCGGGACGCCGATCATCACGGTCGAGCGGGCCAGTGAGGTCATCGACCGGTCGCGGCGGGCGACAGAACAGGCGATCAACCGGCTAGCAGAGGCGGGCGTCTTGCAGCAGCTCAATGTCGGGCGTCAGCGGTACCGGGTGTTCGAGGCGGTAGGCGTGTTGGATGCATTCACCGGGTTGGAACGATCCCTCGCCAGCCCAACAGGCAACACCATGACGGCGAACCCGAATCGGCCAACACCCGACCGTCCACCGCGCCGATAGGAATTTCTTCTTGGTCTGCGGTGAAGCCATCGGTCGCCATTGCAGGTTCCCTTCTAGCTGGCCGCTCCGCCTTCGGCTAGGAGGGCGGCGAGGTTGCGGCGCCATTCTACTGAGGGGCGGTCGGATTGGACGCTGACGGTGGCGGTGAGGTCCATGGGGAGGACGCCTTCGAGTTTTTCGAGCATGGCCTTGTCCTCGGCGCCGATGGCCAGGTCGAACTGCATTATCTCTTCGGCGGGGACTGAGAAGTCGTCGTTGCGCCACACCACGAAGTTGAACAGAGAGTTCTCGTCGTCCATGGGGGTGGTCAGCAGCAGCAGTATGTGCTCCAAACCCGATTCGTAGGCGATGGTGCTGCGCACCGAGAAGGGCAGCACGTACCCGGTGGTCATCCGGCGGTGCAGCACGTCGTCGTCTTGGCCGGTGGTGGTCTGGCCCGCATCGGATGTGTTGTTGGCGTTCACCTCGTAGACGTAGCCCCGATAGCCGTCGGGCAAGTCGCCCATCTCCAAGGGCGGTATCACCGTCTCTTGGGCCAGGCCGAAGGTGGCGGTGTGGACGAAGGGGAAGTGGGAGAAGTCCATGAAGTTGTCGGTAATCCGGGTGGATGAAACCGCCCACTGCTGGAAGGGCGTATTCAGTCGCCGGAACTCGGGGTTGTCCTCCTGGGGGATTTCCGGGATCTGACCAAGGGGCTTGCCCGGACACAGCCAAACCAGTCCATAGCGCTCTTCGATATTGACCAGCTCCAAGTGGGCTTTGGGCGGTACCGGGGTTCCCGGCGGCGACGACGGCACAAGCTGGCAGCGGCCCCCGGCTCCGAACCGCCACCCGTGGTAAGGGCACTCCATGCAGCCGTCCACCATGCGTCCCTCCGACAGAGGGGCCTCTCGGTGGGGGCAGCGGTCGGGGGCCGCGTTGAGCGATCCGTCGTCGTAACGCCACAGCACATAGCGGCGCCCTAGTACCTGAATCCCGACTGGACCCGGAGCGATGTCTTCGACAAGGGCGATTGGATACCACTGGTGGTCCAGTGCGGGCTGGCCGACGAGCTGGTTGGAAGCGCCGTTTCCGCTCATGGGCCGATGATACCGCCTAGCTCTTTTCCTGTTTCCCGAACACTCCACCACTAACGTCAACTGACGTGTCAACAGCCGACTGGGTGATCACCGGCGACATCGTGACCATGGACGCCGAGCGCGCCATCATCTCGGGCGGCGCAGTGGCGGTGGCCGACGGCAAGATCGCTGCGGTGGGCAAGGCCGACGCCATCAGAGCGCAGTATTCCGGCGCTCCCGAGCGGGGATCGGCCGACTCGCTGGTGGTGCCCGGATTTGTCAACGCCCACCAGCACCTGACTGCCGACCGGCTGGTGGCCTCGGCCATCCCCGACGACCTGCCCCCCGGCGCCGCCATCTTCGAGTGGATCGTGCCTGTCCACGAGCACGTCACCGAAGATGACGATGAGCTGTCCGCCACCATGGGTTTGGTGGAGGCCGCGGCCAACGGGATCACCACCACCATCGACGCCGGCACGGTGGCCTACCCCGACCGGGTGGCCCAAGCCATGGCCGCGGTGGGCGTGCGGGGCGCCGTCGCCCGCTGGGGGTCGGACGCCGATGGTCTGCCCCAGTCAGGCTCGGTAAACGAGGTGATCGACGCCCAGCGGGATCTCATAGAGCGCTATCCCTCCGGCGGCCTGGTGGAGGCGACGGTCGCCCTGGTGGGCCACGACCTGATGTCCGACGACTTGGTGATGGCGGCCGCCGATCTGGCCCGCTCCACCGGGCGGCAGTTGAGTTTCCACCTCTCCCCCACCCCGAACGACGCCGCCAGCTATCTGGAGCGGACCGGACAGCGCCCGCTGGTACACCTCGACAGCTTGGGGGTGCTGGGACCCAATGTGCTGGTGGGCCACGCCGTACACATCGACGACGCCGAAGCAGAAACCCTGGTACGCACTGGTACCGCGGTGGCCTCCTGCCCGTGGGCCTACCTGCGGTTGGGCCAAGGGCTCACCGAGCGCTTCGCCCACTTGGAGCTGTGGCGGCGGGGCGGGCGATTGGCGCTGGGCTGCGATACCGAGAACGCCGGCGATGCCATTGACGGGCTTCGGGCCGCCGCCCTATTCGCCGGTTTGGCCAAAGACACCGCCGCCGACCCCACCGAGTTCGGCGCCCACCACGCCTTCGAGCTCTTGACCATCGCCGGGGCCGAAGCGGTGGGCATGGCCGACCGGATCGGCTCTCTGGAGGCGGGCAAGGCCGCCGACATTGTGGTGATCGACCGATCTGGCATCCAGTGGCAGCCGCCCAGCCCCGACCCGA
>JAJEDQ010000057.1 GCA_022821445.1 Acidimicrobiia bacterium
TCCTCGAGGCCCAAGTACTTGTCGCCGACTGGCGGACCGACTACAACACCTACCGCCCGCACTCCGCGCTCGGCATGCTCACACCAGCCGAATACGCAGAACGGTGGGCAAAAAACAACCCGAAAAAACTCTCATAGCAAGTGGACCAAAAAACGGGGTCCGGTCACAACTACTATCGACGTTACATTGGCTCTGAGAGGCAATCGCGACACCGCCCAATGAGCTGCCGCGTTTGTCGGGTCAGCTGAGGCCGATGGCGAGGATTGAGCCCCAGATCGTCACGGCGAATCCCACCAACGTAAATACCATTGTGCGAGTTTGCTGGGCGAACATCTGCTTCATCTCGCCACGCAGATTCGTGAACTCGGCCTGGGCCCATTCCTTGAGGACCCTGATGTCGTCTTTGGTGGCTCTGATGTCGTCTTTGGTGGCAAGGTTGTGCCAATAGGTGGGGGGAAGGCTCTCCATAAGCGTTCTGGCCTCCTCCTTCCCCAAGACCTTGGTTAGACGCTCCATCAGCGCTAGGCGCCGATCCTCGCCAATAGGCTCGCTCACAGGCATTCCTGCCTCCTCGGATTCTGTGTCTCTTTGGAGGGGGACCGCTTGCACTGTCCCCGAGTGATGACCCGACCCTACCGGGCATCAGGGTGTTTTACAACCACCTACTTTGGTGCTTGCTACGACTTGACGGTGAATACCCAGCGGCCGTCGGCGTTGGACAGGTGGCCGCAGCTGGGGCCGGCGAAGTGGGTGCCGAATATGAGGATGCCGGAGTCGGCGTAGCGGTCGCGGAAGGTTCTGCGGGTCTCGGAGGCTCTTGTCGGGTCGTCGTCGGCGGTCATCACCCAATCGGGGGCGGAGAACTGTACGGGGTGGTGGACTAAGTCGCCGGTGATCACGGCCTCTTGGCACGCCGATGAGATGCGCACGCTCACGTGGCCGGGAGAGTGGCCCGGTGAGGGCTCCAGGCTGATCTCGCCGGTCACTTGGTGGTCGCTGTCCACCAGGTCGGCCAGGCCGGCGTCCAGCACTGGGCGCACAGCATCGCCAAAGGTGATCGCCGCCCCCTCGGCACCGGAGTCCCAGTATTCGTACTCGGTGCGGTTGAACAGGTACCGGGCGTTGGGGAAGGTGGGCACCCACTCCCCGTCCACAAGGATCGTGTTCCAGCCCACATGGTCGAAGTGCAAGTGGGTACACAGAACGATGTCGATGTCGCCCGGTTCAAAGCCAGCCGCAGACAGCTCGTCGAGAAATCCTTCGCCCAGATGGCTCATCTGGGGGACCATCTCGATGGGGCGGTTGCCGATACAGGTGTCCACCATGATGGTCCGGCCCTCCGACTCCAGCACCAGGGCGTGGATAGACAGCGGCATGTTGCCCTCGTCATCCAGGAAATAGGGCCGCAGCCAGTCGGCATTGGCCTCGAACACCCCCATGTCAGGATTCACATACATTCCCTCGGCCGGAACCGGTTGCAGGGTCTCCCGCACCAGCATCACCTTCACGTCGCCGACCTGTGTGACTAGCGCCATGGCTATCTTCCGATCTTGTCCAGCACTTCGGCCTGGTAGCGACCGACGAAGCGCCGGATGTCGTCGATGTCGGTGCTGCCCGACTCGGCGGCCGAGACGATGAGGCGGTCGAGGCCCGACCCGGCGTACTTCTCGATGAGGCCCAAATCGAACGACCCGCCTCGCTGGTAGCTCCCCGGCCACACCGTCATCTCGATGGCGTCGGGATCCCGGCCGTGCTCGGTGGCGGTGGCCCGGATGGTGGCCACCCGGTCGGCATAATCCTCCGGCGAGATCACATAGGGGTAGAACCCGTCGCCAATCCTCCCGGTTCGACGGGCGGCCCGGCCGGTGCTGCCCCCGATGACGATGGGCGGACCGCCGGGCTGGGCCGGATTGGGCAGGCTCTCGCACTCGGTGAAGCTCACCGCGTTGCTCTCGTAGGTGCGATACCCCGGGGCCCACAGCTCCCGCAGGGCACCGATGCACTCGTCGAGCCGCTCGCCACGACCCTCATAGGGCACCCCGCAGGCGGCGTACTCCTCGATCTGCCAGCCGCTGCCCACTCCGAGGATCACCCGCCCGCCGCTGAGGGCGTCGAGGGTGGCCACCCGCTTGGCCATCACCGCCGGCGGATGCAACGGCAGCACCACCACACCGGTACCCAGCCGCACCCGCTCGGTGACCGAGGCCATGAATGCCAGCATCTCCAGCGGGTCGGGCATCACCACGCCCGGAGCACCGGGCATTCGGCCCGACTCCGAGTACGAATAGCGGGGCTCGTAGTTGTTGGCCACCACCACGTGCTCCACCGTCCAGATCGACTCAACTCCCTCTTCGTCCATCGCCTGGGCGAACTGGGTGATCCAACGGGCGTCGGTAACCACCGACTCGTGCATGTGGGGAAGGACTCCAAGGCTGACCATGGGCGGAACATTACGCCCTACCCGCCCGGCGCGGGCCACTGTCTGGCCGACGGGTTACCGTCATGGCATGCCGGAGCATCTGGTGATCGACGTGGACGGCCACGTGTTCGAGGCCAACCCCAGGCGGCTGTTCGGATGGGATTGAGCAAATGGGCCTGATCACGACTGCCGACACCATCGAAGAGTGGGTGGAGCTGGCCCATGCCGAGGGGCTGACCGACGGGTTGCCGGTGTATCCCCCCACCCGGGCCGCAGTAGACGCCCTGGTGGAGGCTTCGGGCCGCGATCCCGGCCAGCTACTGGGGGCCATCCCCCCGAGGGGCGGGGCGGCCACTGTGGAGGTGGTGGCGGCCAACGCGGCCATGGCCGGTTGTCGGCCCGAGCAATTTGAGGTGGTGCTGACCGCCGTTGAGGCCATGCTGGATGACCGCTTTAACCTGCTGGGGGTGGTCACCACCACCCATCCGTGCTGGCCATTGGTCATCGTGTCGGGACCAATCGTGGAGCAGCTCGATATGGCCCATACCGAATCGGTGTTCAGCGGCGGCGGAGCCCACGCCAACGCGGCCATCGGCCGGGCCATAAAGCTGCTGTTGTGGAACGCCGGCGGCGCCACCCCCGGCGAGCCGGTCAAAGAGGTGTTCGGCCACCCGGGCCGCTATGCCTTCTGCGTGGCCGAGTCGCCGGCCAGCCCGTGGCCCCCGCTGCACCAGGCCCGAGGCATCGACACGGCCAGCGGGATCACCGTTTTCGCCTGCGAGTCCCCCACCAGCGTGGCCATGTGGGGCACCGACGACACTCCCGCCAACCGCTTGGCGCAGTTGGCCGATGCCATGGCCATCAAGGGGTGCAACAACACCCACACCATGGGCGAGACCCTGGTGGTGCTCACCCCCAACGAGGCCCGCCACATGGCCGAGAACGGCTACGACCGGGCCGCAGTGCAAGACCAACTCTGGCAGCAAGCCCGGCGGCGCATCGGCGACTTGCTCTCCCCCGGCGTTCCCCCCTATGCGTGGTGGCCCGACTGGGTGGACACCGACGATCCCGACACGCTGGTCCCGGTTACCGAGCGGCCCGAGGACATCCACGTGATGGTCACCGGCGCCGAGTCCATCCCCTGGATGGCGGTGTGCGCCGGCTGGGGCAACCTGGGCGGCTACGCCGTGAGCCGGGCGCTGAATGGCTGAAGCTGGCAGGATTGAGGGGTGAAGTTGATCGGTGAGCTGGTGGATCCCCGGGGCCGAGTGGTGGTCAACGACGCCGCCCTAGCATCCCGGCGAGGCCACACCCAGGGGCCGCTGACCATCGGTTTCCTGGTCAACGAGTTCAACCCCTCATCAGGCCCCGACTTCACCCGCTACACCGAGGTGCTGGAGCAGGAGTTCCGCCACCGCCTGGACGTGACGGCAGTGGTCCGCCAGCACAAGCCGGTGCTCAGCCGTCCCGCGGGCGACGAGATGCTGGCCTCGTTCCGGGCCTGCGCCGGGGTGGTCAACGGCCTGGCCAAATGAGGCTCATGCACGTCGGGCAGTGTGCTCGACGCCGTGAACCTGGAGAGGCTGGGCATCCCCACCGTCACCGTGGTCACCGGGCCCTTCACCGTGGCCGCCGACACCGTGGCCCGCTCTTTGGGCATGCCCGACGTTCCCAGAGTCGTCATCCCCCACGATTATCTGAGCGAGGACACCGACGCCATCGCCAAGAAGCTCGATCCCCTGATGGAAGAAATCCTCGACCGGTTGCTGATTCGCTGACCGGCCGCCGGTTCGCCGGCTACGTGCCCTGGTCTTGGAATTCCTCGGGGCTCTTGATGCGGCCGCCGTCCTTGAACAAGATGTCGTTGTAGCCCTGGCCGGGGGGGATGAACTCAGCCCAGATGGGCTTGTGGTAGCCCACATAGATGGTGCGGCGTCCGCCGGAGGCGGGGGCGGCAGTGGGAGGCGGGGCACCGTGCATGGTGTGGCCGTAGTGGACGGTGACATCGCCGGGCGAGGCACTGATGGCCACCGTCGGCCAGTCGTCGCGAACCTCACGAGCCCGGTTGGACGACTCGTTGGAACCGGCCAGGTAGTGGAGCTGGCCGTTGGCCTCAGAGCACTCGTCAAGCTGGATGCCGATGCTCACCGTGGGACAGGTGATGGAGTGCCCGCCGGTACCGCAGTCCCGGTGCCAGGGCAGATCGGCCAGCCCTTCCACGATGCTGGGCAGTTTGATGACCGCTGAGACACCGTCGCCCCGCTCGGGATAGGTGGCGAAGTCGTCTCCGCCCAGCGCGCCGATAGCATCCAAACGGCGGTCGCCAACCAGGCTGAGCATCAACTCGCTGCGGTCGTCCATGTGGGTCACCCGGCAGCACACCTCCTCGCCATCGGCGTTGGTGACCCACCAGGAGCGGTGGTCGTCGGGGGTGGCCGCGCTTCGCTGGCGCTCCACATCGGCCCGCAGGGCGTCGATCTCCTCGGGGCTGAACACACCTCGGATGTGCAAGAACCCGGCCTCGTTGAGGTACCGGCTCATCTCCTCGTGGTCGTCGTCCAGGGTGAAGCTGCGGGTCAGGTCCACCGTGGGTTCCCACCCCTCGTACAGGGGTCGGCCGTGGTACATGGCCAACAGCACCGGCTCGAAGTCCTCGAACAGCCCGAAATCCCCCCGAATCATCTCGGCGGCCTCGGAATACAGCAGGCCGACCCAGGTCCACAGCTCGGCCACGTAGTTAGACCAGTTCTCCTCGCCGACTTCCACCACGAGCTCGGCGTCGTCGCCGGGACGGACCTCGATCGCACTGTCGCCCACCACGTAGGTCACCGACCGGCCGTCGGTCAGCCGCCAGGCGAAGCTCTTGACCAGCGCCCCGGCCCCGATGCCTGCGGCTAGCGCCCCATTACCCTCGGCCAAGCGCCGGGGCAGCTCATCGGCATGGAAATCGTCGAAGTCCAGGGTGTCGAACAGAGGGAGTCGGGGGGCGTGGTCCACTACAGCCATGGCGAGAATTTAGCCCACCGTTGCCGGAGGACCCCGAAGCACCCCCTAGAACTCCATTCCCGCATAAGGATCGGTGGGGTTGCGGCGAGCCTCGATGTCGGTAAAGCGCACCGCGGCCGCTGCGGGAGTGATGTCGTGGGTGAACACCCAGAACCGGTCTGCGGTGATGGCGCTCACCACGTGGGAAGCCGCTTCTGAGGGGGCCATGCCTCGGGCGGTGATCATCTCCCTCATCGGGGTCATGATGGCGTTCTGGGTGGCGGTCAGTTCGGCCTCGTAGGGGCGATTGCGCTCCGACTGGAAGATCCGGGTTTTCACCAGGTTGGGGCAGAAACACGACACTCCCACTCCCATGGGATGCAACTCCCGCCATAGCGACTCGCTCAACCCCACCACGGCGTGCTTGGTTGCGCAGTACATGCCCAGGGCGCTGTTGGTGACCAAACCGGCCTCCGACGCAGTGTTCACGATGTGACCTTCCCCAGCCTCGGCCAGGATCGGCCCGAACGTGATCACTCCATAGGCCACGCCCATCACGTTGACGCCCACGATCCACTCCCACTCCTCGGCGGTGGTCTCCAGCATTAGGCCGCCTGGCCCCACCCCGGCGTTGTTGCACACCACATGCACTCCGCCGTATGCCGACAGGGTTTGCTCAGCCAGGTCGTTCACCGAGGAGACGTCGCTCACATCGCACAACACGCCCAGCACGTCGGCGCCCGCGGCTTCAAGCCGGGAAGCCGATGCCGACAGCACTTCCTCTTCCACGTCGGCCATCACCACCTGCATGCCCTCGGCGACAAACCGCTCCGTCATAGCGAACCCGATCCCGCTGGCCGCCCCGGTCACCACTGCTACCTTGCCGTTGAGTTCCTTCATGGCCTCGACCCTTCTCCTGCGCCTGTGAAGCCTCATATTGCCAGGGATAATTCGCAGTTGGTGATTTCTGTGTGACTCAGCAGACAAGGCGGCAAGCCGTAGGGTGAAGGGGATGGTTGAGCCTGTTGTCGATCTCTCAGGTGCCGCAGTGATCGTGGCAGGAGCCGGAGGAGGAGGCATCGGCACTTGTTCCTGCGAGGCTGCTCTGGCGGCCGGAGCCGAAGTGGTGGCGGTGGAACGGTCTCCAGAGCAACTGGACAAGCTCGACCTGCTCCCCCGCCCGGTGGTCAAGGTCCAGGCCGACCTCACCGATCCCGATGCCCCGGCGGCCGTCGTTCGGACCGCGCTTAGCGCCCACGGCCGAATCGACGGGCTGATCAATGTGGCCGGCGGCACCGGCATCGACGACTTCGGCCCTCTGGTGGACGTCGACCGCCAGAGCTGGGATCGGGTCATGGCCAACAACCTCCGCTATGTGGCATTCCTGAACCGCGAGGCAGCGCGGGCAATGATCGACACCGGAACCGGCGGGGCCATTGTCAACGTCTCCTCGGTGAGCAGCCTGGCCTCCCAGCCCTTTCTGGCCGCCTACGGGGCGGCCAAGGCGGGGCTCAACTCGCTCACCCGCACCATGGCCGTGGAGTGGGGCGGCCACGGCATCCGGGTCAACGCAGTCGCCCCCGGCACCATCACCACCCCCCGGGCGGGCGACCATGAGTCGCTCGACGCGGCCAAGCGGGCCATCCCTTTGGGACGTAGGGGCCATCCCGCCGAAATTGCCGCCGCCGCGGTGTTCTTGCTCAGCCCCCAAGCCAGCTACATCACCGGGCAGGTGCTGGCCGTGGATGGCGGCATGTCGGTGAAGCTGGCCATGCTGGGCGACGACAACGCTCCGGTGTTCGTCACCGATCCTGAGGTCCGGGCCCGGATGATGGGATCTGACCACCAATGAGCGGCGACAGCAGCAGCAAGCACCATCGGTTCTCCGACTGGGCCGGTCAAGACGACAACGCCCCCAAGCTGGTGGCCGCGGCCACGGTGGTGCTGCTGCGCGACGCCCCGGGAGGGCTGGAGACCCTGATGATGCGGCGCAGCTCCAAGCTCCGCTTCATGGGCGGCAACTGGGTGTTCCCCGGCGGCCGGGTGGAAGACGATGACTACCCCGCGGAGCAGCCCGACGATATCTACGCCGCTAGCCAGGTTGCGGCGGTGCGGGAGGCCGCGGAAGAGGCCGACCTGGTCATCGACCTCGACGAATTGGTGCCCTACTCCCACTGGGTGCCCCCCACCACCATCAACAAGCGGTTCGCCACCTGGTTCTTCCTCGCCCCCGCCCCCGCCGGCGCCGTCACCGTGGACGGCGGCGAGATCAAAGAGCACGCCTGGTGGCGCCCGGCTGAGACTCTGGCCCGCCATGCCGCCGGTGAGATCGATATGGTCCCGCCCACCTTCATCACCCTGATGGAGCTGGCCGAACACTCCACCGTCGCCGACGCCCTGGCCGCCGCCCGGGGCCGGGCCGACGACATCCCCCACTACGAGACTCACATCGCCCTCGACGGCAAAGTCCCGGTGTCACTGTGGCACGGCGATGCCGGATACGACACCCATGACACCAGTGCGCCCGGCCCCCGGCACCGCCTCACCCTGCACGAGGGCGGCTGGCGGTTCGAGCGGACATGACCGGCGACAGCTCCCCTCAACCAGCCGCCACCCGCTGGGCGCTGGCCGCGCTGGGGGCGATCGCTCTTGTCATCACGAGCGCCTGCGGGTCCAGCACCTCCCCCGAGTCCACCCCCACCGCCACGCCGGCCGCCGCCCAACCCCCGTCCACCGCCACCCCGCCTCCCGACCTGGGTCCGGTGACCTATGTCGATCCCGTCTACCAGCCCGACGGCAACCGACTAGCCGACGGCGCCGGCCTGGGCACCGGGTTCATCCAGCAAATCACCACCAAGGACATCAATCTGGGCGACATCCCAACCTGGGTCACCGGCACCAGCACCCCCGACGGAGATGTCTGGGTGGTGGCTCTGGCCGACGGAACGGTGTTCGGCTACCAGGTCCCCATTGGGGGCCAGCCCTCCCCCCTCGAGATCCCCGGTGGTCGGCTGGCCCCCGGTCAGCCGCCGGTGCTGGCCGTGCAGGGCAACTCGGTGCGCCTCGCCACCACGCCGGCCAACGCTTCTCCCAACAGCGTGCCGGTGTATCTGACTGGCAATCGGGCTGCCTACGTGGACAACCTTCAGCGGCTCACCGTGCTGGAGCCCGACGGCACGCTGTGGCGACCCGACCTGCAAGTGCTTCCCGACACCCGGGTCATCCAGGTAAGCCCCGAAAAGGTGATGGTGCTGGCCGGACCCACCGACCGCTTCCCCCATTCGGCATTGGGCGACAACCTGGAGGCCACCTCCGTGGTGGTGGTCACCGTTGGAGTGAACGAAGTGGAAACCGTCTACCGGTCTGAGGACGACGTGATCGAGTCGGTGGCCCCCCTGCTGGCCGATGTCGACGGCGACGGCATCAACGACGTGGTGCTCACCCTCAGCAACGAACGCGAGGTTTGGATCGTGGTGGCTTCGAGCACCGGAGGCGGTGTGGTGGCGATTAGCGACCCGGTGGACCGATTGCTGGGCTGGCGCCACTTGGTGGCGGTTGGACCGCTCGGCCCCAGCGGACAAACCGAGATCGCCGAAGTCCTCTACCCCGACGCCCAAGGATCGCTGAGATTCTTGAGCTTGAGCGGGAGCAAATTGGGGGTTGCTGCGACAAGGACGGGCTACCGGTCCCACGAATTCGGCACCCGGAACTTCGAGCAGGCCGTGGCCGCCGACGTCGACCGGGACGGCCGGGTCGAGGTGATCCTCCCCACGCTCGACCGACAGCACATCGCCGGGGTCCTCCATGGCCCCGACGGGGCGGTGGACATGTGGAGCCGCCCGCTCGGGGGCACACTGGCCACCAACATCGCAGTGCTCACCCGCCCCGACGGCACCCTGTCGGTGGCCGCCGCCACGGTTGAGGGCTCCCTTCGCATATGGCAGTGATCAGTCGGGCTGCCGGCCTGGCCGATGGCCAATCCTCTTGTTTCGACTCCCAGCCGGTAACTTCGAAGCCTGATGGCTCCTGACACCGCCGCAACCTCGGCCACTGAAATCGACCCGACGCGGGGACTGTCGGCCGAGCAGGTGGCCGAACGGGTGGCCGCCGGACGCACCAATCAGGTGCCGGACGCCCCGGTGCGCACGCTGCCCCAGATTCTGCGGGCCAACGTGTTCTCCCCGGTGAACGGGATCATGCTGGCCCTTTTCGCCGCCATCTTGGTGGCGGGGTTCCCCCGCGACGGGCTGTTCGTAGGGGTGGTGGTGTCCAACGCCGTCATCGGAGTGGCCCAGGAGATCCGGGCCAAGCGCGAGCTGGACAAGCTGGCGGTGCTCAGCGCCCCCAAAGCCCGGGTGGTACGCGACGCCGAGGTCACCGAGGTCGGAGTCAGCGAAGTAGTAGCCGACGAAGTGCTTGAGCTGACCCCCGGCGACCAGGTAGTGGTGGACGGCGTCGTGCTCACCACCTCCGGCCTGGAGGCCGACGAGTCGCTGCTCACTGGCGAGGCCGATCCCATCGAGAAAGAGTCCGGCGACGAACTGCTGTCGGGCAGCTTCGTGGCTGCCGGCAGCGGCCGCTACCAGGCCACCCGCATTGGCGCTGAGTCGTACGCCAGTTCGCTGTCGGAGGAGGCCAAGCGCTTCACCCTGGCCAACAGCGAACTGCGCCGGGGCATCAACACCGTGCTGCGCTGGCTGATCATCATCATTCCCCCCGCCTCTGCCCTGCTCATCCTGGTGCTGCTCGACACCGAGGACCGCTGGCAGAACGCGCTTCAGGGCACGGTGGCCGCCGCGGTGGCCATGGTCCCCGACGGGCTGGTGCTGCTCACCAGCCTGTCCTTTGTGGCTGGGGTTGTCGCCCTGGCCCGCCGCCGGGCGCTGGCCAAGGAGCTGGCCACCGTAGAGTTGCTGGCCCGCACCGACGTGCTGTGCCTGGATAAGACCGGCACCATCACAACCGGGCATATCAGCTTCGGCGACGTGGAAGCGCTGCCCGGTGTCGATCCCGCTTTGGTGGCCACCGCCTTAGGGGCCATGGCCCACGCCGACGAGGCCCCCAACGCCACCATGCTGGCGGTGCGCGACGCCTACCCCGCCCCCAACGAAAGCGATGGCGACACCGGCGGATGGACACCGGTGGGAACCACCCCCTTCTCCAGCGCCAGCAAATGGTCGGCCATGGAGTTCCGCAGCCACGGCGCCTACTATTTCGGAGCACCCGACGTGATCGCCGGCGACCTCCCCGCCGTGATGGACCAGGTAGCAGTCCACGCCGAAGCGGGACGCCGCACCCTGTTGTTGGCCCGAAGCCCTGAGCCGCTGGCCGACGAGACCCTGCCCCAGAGCCGGACACCGCTG
>JAJEDQ010000105.1 GCA_022821445.1 Acidimicrobiia bacterium
GCCGAAGGGCTCTCCGCCGAGGAGGGCGGTGAGCACGGGGTCGGTAACCAGGTCCAGGCCGCCGGACAGATCGACCACCCCGGTCACCCGATAGTCGGTTTGGGCGAAGGAGGTTTCGCGCTCGAAGGTGAAGTCGCGGAACACGTCGTCGGAGTTGAAGATCTCGGCCAGCACCGACTCAAGCTGCTCAGGCGAGCTGAAGGGCTTGGGGGCCGAGAAGCTGGTTCGGCCCTCGTCGTCGATACGGGGCTCGTTGTAAGACCAGCCCGACGCCGGGTCCTCGATGTCCTCGGTCAACAGCGAAGAGGAAATGTCGGGGGCGAGATCCATGGCCCGCTCGTCGAGGGCCACATCCACGGTCACCACCCCAGAGCCGTCCTCGTTGAAGCCGATTCCCACCTCCACATCCACTTGGCAGGCGGTCAGCCCCAATATCAGCACCAGAAGGAGCGCCCCCTTCCTGGCCTTTGCCGACAGGCCAGCCCGTTGCCTCGCGGCCCCCCTACGAACCCCCGCCGGCATGGCTGCTAGGCGCCGGCCAGCTCTTCCACCGGAGGCGGTTCGAAGCCCTCGATCGCCCGGAAGCAGATCCGGTCCGCGCCGGGCTCGTCGGGATCGTCCTCCGCGTCCACCATGATGGTCTCGCCGGCCCGGAACTCCTTCCACAGCAGCCGCTCCGACAACGGGTCCTCTACCAGGCGCTGGATGGCTCGGCGCAGCGGGCGGGCCCCCAGCGTGGGGTCGTAGCCCAGCAAGGCCAGCAGCACCTTGGCCGACTCGGTGAGCTCCAGCCCGATGCCCTGGGCCTCGAGCTGGTTCTGTAGCCTCTTGATCATCAGGTCGACGATGCGGGTCACCTCTTCGCGGGTCAGCTCGTGGAACACGATCACCTCGTCGATGCGGTTCAAGAACTCGGGGCGGAAGTGGTCCTTCAGCGCGTCGGTGACCTTCTCCTTCATGCGCTCATAGGTGATGGCCTCGTCGGCCTTGGTGAATCCCAGGTTGGCCTTGCGCAGGTTCTGGGTGCCCAGGTTGGAGGTCATGATGAGCACGGTGTTGCGGAAGTCCACCGACCGGCCTTGGCTGTCGGTGAGGCGGCCCTCCTCCAGAATTTGCAGGAGGGTGTTGAACACGTCGGGATGGGCCTTTTCGATCTCGTCGAACAACACCACCGAGAACGGCTTGCGGCGCACCGCCTCGGTGAGCTGCCCGCCCTCCTCGTAGCCGACGTAGCCCGGAGGCGAGCCCACCAGCCGGCTGACGGTGTGCTTCTCCATGTACTCCGACATGTCCAGGGCGATGAGGGCCTGCTCGTCGCCGAACAGGAACTCGGCCAGCGTCTTGGCCAACTCGGTCTTGCCCACCCCCGACGGGCCCAAGAAGATGAACGACCCGCTGGGCCGCTTGGGGTCTTTGAGCCCGGCTCGGGTGCGGCGGATGGCCTGCGACACCGCCTTGATGGAGTCCTCTTGGCCCACAACCCGCTTGTGCAGCTCGTCTTCCATGCGCAGGAGCTTGGCCGTCTCCTCCTCGGTGAGCTTGTAGACGGGAATGCCGGTCCAGATGGACAGCACCTCGGCCACCGCCTCCTCGTCCACCTCGTCGAACAGGTCCACGCCCTTGGCCCGGATCTCCTCCTCCATCTGCTCCTTGCCGGCCAGCAGCTCCTTCTCCTGGTCCCGCAGCCGTCCGGCCTCTTCGAAGTCCTGCTGCTCCACCGCGCTCTTCTTCTGGGCCACAACCTGGGAGAGCTGGGTCTCGAAGTCCATGTACTCGGTGGGGGTGTCCATCCGCTTGATGCGCAGGCGGGAGCCGGCCTCGTCGATGAGGTCGATGGCCTTGTCGGGAAGGTGGCGGTCGGAGATGTAGCGGTCGGCCAGGTTGGCCGACGCCACGAGCGCCTGGTCGGTGATGGTCACCCGGTGGTGGGCCTCGTAGCGGTCTCTCAGCCCCTTGAGGATCTCGATGGTGTGGGCGATGGTGGGCTCGTCCACCTTCACCGGCTGGAACCGGCGCTCCAGCGCGGAGTCCTTCTCCAGGTGCTTGCGGTACTCGTCCAGGGTGGTGGCCCCGATGGTCTGGAGCTCGCCCCGGGCCAGCATGGGCTTGAGGATGGAGGCGGCGTCGATGGCCCCCTCAGCCGCGCCCGCACCCACCAGGGTGTGCAGCTCGTCGATGAACAAGATGATGTCGCCCCGGGTTTTGATCTCCTTGAGCACCTTCTTGAGGCGCTCCTCGAAATCCCCCCGATAGCGAGACCCGGCCACCAGCGCGCCCAGGTCGAGGGTGTAGAGCTGCTTGTTTCGGATGGTCTCGGGCACGTCGTCGGCCGCGATCTTCTGGGCCAGGCCCTCCACAATGGCGGTCTTGCCCACACCGGGCTCGCCCACCAGCACCGGGTTGTTCTTGGTGCGCCGAGACAGCACCTGCATCACCCGCTCGGTCTCCCGCTGGCGGCCGATCACCGGGTCGAGCCCGCTGTCTTTGGCCAGCTTGGTGAGGTTCCGGCCGAACTGGTCGAGCACCAGCGAGCCTGATCCCGTCTCGCCGCGGTCGCCGGGAGAGGTGGTGGCCTTATCCGGCGATCCCGAGCCCTGGGGGCCGCCGTAGCCCGACAAGAGCTGGATCACCTGCTGGCGGACGCGCGAAAGGTCGGCCCCCAGCTTCACCAGCACCTGGGCGGCCACCCCCTCGCCCTCTCGGATCAGGCCCAGCAGGATGTGCTCGGTGCCGATGTAGTTGTGGCCGAGCTGCAACGCCTCCCGCAGCGACAACTCCAGCACCTTCTTGGCCCGGGGCGTGAACGGGATGTGGCCCGACGGTGACGACCCGCCCTGGCCGATGATCTCCTCAACCTGGTTGCGCACCGCCTCCAGGGAGATGCCCAGCGACTCCAGCGATTTGGCCGCCACACCCTCGCCCTCGTGGATCAGGCCCAGCAGGATGTGCTCGGTGACGATGTAGTTGTGGTGGAGCAGGCGCGCCTCTTCCTGGGCCAGCACAACAACCCGGCGGGCACGATCTGTGAATCTCTCGAACACGGCAAACTCCCGATAGAGGGCTCAACTCTGAGTGTAACCATCCCACCCTCGCATTTTGTTCCTGAAGCCCCAACCGCCTCTCTGACCGGCCAATTCGATGCCGAGTCTGGATGGGGGAAACAGCCGATGGCGCCACTACGCTTGCTCCGTGGTTCGCAGCCCCCTCGACCTGATTCCCACCATGGCGCGCGACCTCGAACGGCTGGAACTGCGCCTGGAAGACTCAGTGCAAACCCAAGACCCGTTGCTCACCGAAGTGGCCGGCCATCTCATTCGGGCGGGGGGCAAGCGGGTCCGACCGGGGTTCGTGATCGCTTCGGCGGCCATCTCCCAGAATCAGCCGGCGCCGGCCGCCGATGACGTGCTCACCGGCGGTGTGGCGGTGGAGTTGGTCCATCTGGGATCGCTGTACCACGACGACGTGATGGACGAGGCCCAGGTTCGGCGCAACGTGGCCAGCGTGAACGCGAAGTGGGGCAACCTTCGAGCCATCCTGGCCGGCGATTTCCTGCTGGCCCGGGCATCGGAACTGGCCGCCTCCCTCGGCACAGAGGTGGCCGGGCTGCTGGCCGCCACCATCGGACGGCTGTGCGAAGGCCAGGTGCGGGAGTTGCAGGACACCGGCAACCCCGACCGCACCGAGAGTTCCTACACCGACTCCATCGAGGGCAAAACTGCCTCGTTGCTGGCCACCTCGTGTCGCATCGGCGGCCTGGTAGCCGGACTGGATCGGCCGACGGTGGATACCCTCACCGAGTTCGGCCGCCACTATGGGCTGGCCTTCCAAGTGGTGGACGACATATTGGACATCGTGGCCACCGACGAGCACTTGGGGAAGCCCTCGGGCAACGACCTCCACGAGGGCATCTACACCCTTCCGGTGATCCGGGCGCTGCACTCCGACTGCGGCCCCCAGTTGCTGGAACTGCTCGGCGGAACGCTGTCGGACGCCACCGTCCGCTCTGCCCTTCAGCTAGTGCGGGCCAGCGGCGGCGTTGAAGAAGCCCTCGATGTGGCCCGGCAGTACGTCCAGCAGGCCTCCACCAGCCTTCACTCGCTACCCCCTACCACGGCCACCGCCGCCCTCCAGGTGGCCACCGACCACCTGATCGACCGAGCCCGCATCCCCCTCCAGACCTGATTGCCCCCTTCCAGGTCCCTGCAATATAGCCCTTCTCAGGAGGAACCCCCTATCCACACTTGATGGTGGATAGGGGTACCGTCTTGAAGTTGGTCATTTCGCGGCAAGGTAACCAGAAGCCGCACAGCACTGGGAGAATGAACATTCGGGGTAGGTATACTGTTGACTTCTAAGAGCTCCATTGAATCAGTACTTACCTGATATACGTCCGTAAATGGCTGCAACATCTCAACATCCACTACTCGCCCATTAGAATCAAATGTAGCGACATATGCCTTCAATTCTGAAATATATTGATTTCTAATTATAGTACGGAGGCTCGGGTGAGAGTCAGGCACTTCGATTTCGGTGTGGTATTCGTAGAAGTAGCTATTCTCCGTTTCAATTGCGGAGTCCATAACCGCAATTTCCGGGTAAGTTGCTAAAAACTTCTCAATTGATAAATGCAGTGGGACAATAGGACGGAAAGTCGCATAGACACCAGGAATACCCAGATCCGAAAGATAATAGAAAGAATTCTTTGTTGGATTGTATAGTACCGGCCCCACAGGACCTCCGACCGTTCCAACATTACTTAGGAGTACTTGGAATGCTCTAGATACATCTATAATATCACTCATCAATGCAGACACAATTATTGATAAGCCCTCAGGATTCTGAGTGTCGTTGGAAATAGGAATTTCAAATGGGGCTCTTTCCCCTGGCTGTATAGTCAACGGCCACCGCCAGACCATTACCACATTTTCGTCCCAAGAATAGCGAAAGCCAACTTCCACATTTCGGGCATATCTATAGCTCGAGGTATTGTGAATCAAACCTCTCAGTACTCCGTTGGTGATATGAACCGTATCATGGTCGACTGCAATCGGACCCTGACCAACATTTGAATTGACCATGCTAAAAACAGATGACACAACTCCGTCTACTGCTTCTTCGCCTGCACTAGGCGAAGATTCAAAAGCATCAAATACACCAAAGTAACCCATTGGAGTACCTGTTTCAACAAAAGTATCTGAACCCAATTCTGATGTCTTCAAGTATACATTGGTCCAAGTAAGCCCGCCTGTCCGAGGGTCACAAGGTGCTGATTTGACCCCATCTCGTGACACATCTTCAAAGCCATTGAAAGTCGTTTCCTGATATGACCATGGGTTAACGTTATTAGCATCCCCAATCCACAAAAAGGCTCTTCGGTTAGGGAGAAACTGAAATTCTCTGTCGTCGGGTGTCGTCGCTGGCACTAATGAAAGGATATTGAACTGTTCAGTAGGGTATCCAGAACTAACGGACAGAGGTTCACCTATATGCCCACCAACTGGGATCATAGTATAGTCCTTATTCTCTTCATCTATTCGCCTATGTTCTTCCATTACGAAGGGAAGTAACTCCCTAACATCAATTACGCGATCCTCCTGCAAAGATCCATTATCAACCCGTTCAATAATTGCCTGATATACTCGTATATCTTCGAAGACGATCTCTTCGCTAGGACTACTACCAATATCAATTTCTGAGGGAACGTAGTGTACTTCAGAAAATAACGGCCCTTCCCAAATAGAGATAGCCGCGCCAATGTCGTCACTCGCCATGAATTCTCGCGGATACAAGGCATCAAACTGATTCTGATGAATCAAGACATGACTGCGAGGCAACCTATGTCTAATATCTGTACCACGCAAAGCGTAAAAGTTATTTCGAAATATATGCCAGAAAGGATAATATTTATTGTTGCCATAATTGCGCTGGGTCTCGTCATAGTTTTTGGAAAACGCCCGACTGGGATCTGGCACTTCCGTCCCTTCAGCAGATATTTCAAATTCTACGAAATCAGTCCATATTTCGGGTTCACCAAACCAGGAGTAAGGAGAAGTAGTGGGCCATTCTATAGTAATTTCAAAAGGTGCGGCTTCCCCAGGTCTAAGAGTCAAAGGCCATCGCCATTCAATACTAGCACCCTTATCCGGGGAGCTAGCCACGATCGACACGTCGCGGGCATACCAAATGTCTGATGTGTTCTCCACTAAACCTCTGACCACACAGTCTTTATAGGACAACGAAGTTTGTACCAAATCAAGCCATGGCTCAGAATACTTTACAACCGGTTGATCAGCTACCTGGGCGGAACTCTCTAGAATATGTGTCTGAGAAGAGCTATCGATCGCGCTATTCGACGGAGAATATGTCAAACTAGAGGCCGACCCAGTCGAACTCTTATAAGATTGTGATGCTATTCCAGAGTTTAAGACTCCTTCGACTACTTCCAACGTTGGGTCGACAATGATGTTAGGTCGTACAATTGGTGATTTATCCGAAACTTCTTCAATACCACTGCCGCAAGCACTGAGAACTACTACGATTACGACTGCAAGTCCTAGAATATGACATCTCTTGGCGAAGCACATGGGCCATCTCGTTTGAAAATTCTGATGCAGCCTTCCAAATTCATGTAGATCGACTAACATGTCATACGTGTTCCCACCAGCAGAGTGCATGAGGTTGGTGAACGCCTGGAACTGTACCGCAGTGCGCCAACTGGAGGCTGTGTCGAATTATATCCGAGCCGCTGCCTGCATAAGGAACAGAGTCATTAAACCAACCCGATATAATCTTATTCTCCCCACTGACATCTACCTGCATTTTAATTTTACCGAAAGGATAATAAGTCCCTTCAGCACAGTCTTCTGAATCACTTACCCTGTCCCCGCTTTCTGGAGTTTCATCTCTTCCGGGGCTACAACGCACAACCTCATTCGGCATTACTGCCCGATATATGGTCGTTCCTGTTTCTACGACTTCAGAAGGCCACGACAGTATACCAGTAGTATAGGGCCATGATTTAGGCCATACTGCGTACTTGATCTTAGTCTTAGAGTCTGTAAAAGAAATGAAAGCCAACGGTAACGGAGTTGGTCCGGATTTGAAGTCGGGCTCGGTAGCACCTTTTGGAATTTGACCACTCTTGTCATAGGTGACCATAGCTCCTTCTGCTGCTTCCGGATTGTACAGGTAGCAAGACATGGGCACTTTATCAGAACTCCAACGGCACTGACGTTCAGTCACACCGCCATCGACTTGCTTCAGTCCCGCAACACGGACAATGTTTAGTTTGTCTGACTCAGAATCATAGATTTCAGAGAGATAGGTATTATAGCATCTATCAGACATATTATTTTTGTCGCAACCATGCCACTTATTATTTAGAGCTGCCTTCAATGCACCTACGCTTGTGCATAATTGTCCTAGAAGATAATCGGCTATATACACGCCACCATTTGTAATATCCGCTCGCTGAGCATGATTTAGATGTTTCGTGGTGTCAAATGGGTCTATCTGCCAGAGTCCCACCCCTGGAGCCCAATGAGCCCGCAGATTATCTGCTTCAGTCATGTGGGAAAAAAGTCTAATATTGAGACTTTTTAGTTCACTTGTCTTATCGTTGTCGCTCTTGGCGTCTCTCTGTAAGAACTGAGACAAGTTATCCCAACGAGACAAGGTCATAGGGGACCGGGCATTTCCTTCTTCTCTAATCAAATCTATTTCATGCACTGGGATGGACAGCATTATTGCCGCCAATTGGTTTCTTGTTGGCATCGCTGCTGCACACCCTTTTCTATTCATTATTGCTTCATCAGCAGCGTAGAGGACTCCCTTTATTGTTCCGTCTGTGAAGTGGTACTTTCCGGTGCCTGATAACACGTCACCGGGTACCTTTGAGAGCGTTTTCATCTTGGTTTTACAGGTGGAGTCTTGTGACCAGCCTTGGGGATTCCAAGCTTGGACTGCGATGTCGTAGGTCTTTCCTTCTGCGAGGCCAGAGAAGGTGTAGGCGGTTGAGTTTGTGATGATCCACTCGCGGTCGGTTTGGGTGCTGTCGAGGGTTATGCGGTAGCGGTCGGCCCCGTTGGGCTCCCAGCGGATTGTCCCGTCGACGTCGGCTGCCTGGGGGCAGGGGGCGAGCACCGGACTGCTCGGTTTCGTGTGGCAGTGGGGGAACGGAGTGCGCGCCTCCCATGCGTCGGTGCTCGCCATCCGGCGCTCAACGGCGAACCAATACCTGGTTTGGTCGTCTAGCCCGGAGAATGTTGTACGAGTGTTATCGCCTTTTGCAATAGTTCTGGTTTCGGCATACTGGTTGATGCCGGTGATACGGGCTATTCGCCACTCGTATTCTTTGTCGGCGTCGTCCCAGGCCAGTGTGACGCTGGTGGCGGTGGTGGCTTCGCAGCGGGTGGGGGACGCGTCGTGGCCGGCTGTGACCGGTGCGCTGTCGTTGCCCTGGTGGTCCACCGCCCGGAGCTGCACGGTGTACCGGGTGCCGGGCGTGCGTTCGGTGAAGGTGTGGAACGTTCCGGTGGAAACCACCGTCTCCCAGGCCTGCTCGCCCTGGCCGCCGTTTTGGCCGGCGGTGCCGGACGCGCCCGCCGGGCTGATCTGGACTTGGTAGCGCTGGGCGCCGTCTACGGGTTCCCATTGGATGGTTATGGTGTTGCCGCCGGTGGTGTGCCCGGTCAGCACTGGGGTGTCGAGGTGTTTGGTGTAGCAGCGGGAAGCGGGGTTCACTTTGTGCCATTTCTCGTCTTTTCCGTACCACCACAGGTGGATCTCGTACTCTGAGCCTCTGGCCAGGCCGGTGAACTCGGTGTGGCTCTCCGTGTACTCGGTTCGGGGATCGGTCCAAGAGCTGCCAGTCCAGATGGCCGCGTACCAGTACTGGGCCTCGTCTATAGGCGCCCATTCCAGCACCACGCTGTCAGATGTGGTCTGATCGCAGTCCACCCCCGCCGCCGCGGTCGCGCACCGGACTTGCGCGACGTTCCCCCAGCCCTTCTCGCCGCCCGACTGCACGGTGACGGTGTGCATCGTGCCCGCGGCCAGCCCGGCGAACACATGGGTAACGCTGGGCGCATGGGGGTCAGGCTCGATATCGTCCGACCAGGCCCCGCCGCCGACCCTCGCCCGGTACTTGGCGGCCCCGACAACCTTCGGCCACGACACCGACACGCTGTTCGAGGTCGCCGTACACGACAGGACCGGCGCCGCTATGTCGGCCAGGGTGGTGCAGTACACGCCCGCGAAGTGCTGGGCCCTGCCGCCCTTGACCGCCAGCACGCTCACCCAGTACCTCGTGGACGCAGCCAGACCGCCGAACACCACCGTCGTGGACACAGTGGCCATCTCGGTCTGCGCGCTGTTCGGCGCGGCCAACTGGACCTTCGCCGAATAGCCGTCCGCGCCCGCCACCGCATCCCAGGAAAACCTGATCCGGGAGGAAGTGGCCTCGCACTCCAAGCCCGTGGGCCCCGGCAAAACCGACGCCGCAGTCGCACAGCTCGCCGTGCCGGTCTGGCCCCAGCCCGCAGAGTTCCACCCCTGCACCCGCACCGTATAGGCGGTGGACTCCGCCAGATTCGAGAACACGTGCGACAGCCCCGAAGCCGACGCCCACCCGCTGCCCCTCGACACCCGGTACCGGGACGCGCCCCTGACCGATTCCCAACTCGCCGTGATCGTGCTCGCCGTCGCAGTACAAGACACCACCGGCGCCGCAGGCGGCGCCGCCGTAGTGCACACCGCGCTGGGATGCACCTGGCTCCACACACCGGCAGGCGACGCCCGCCACCAGAAAAAGAACGTATAGTCCACATTCGCCGCCAACCCGGTGAAAACCGTCGACAAAACCGACCCCGCCAACGCCCTGCCATCCACATACTGGCCGCCAGCGGTCGCCCGGCCCACATACCACTGATGCACCCGCGAATCGGCCCTCCACACCAGCTGAGCGCCGCTGCCCGACACCACACCACAGCTCGGCGGGCCCACCGCCGTCGTGCAGTACACCCCCGAGTAATACTGGGCCACACCCCCCACATTCGAATGCACCCCGATGTAATACGTCGTAGAAGACGACAAACCCGAAAACACCGCCGACGTCCCAAAAGTCGTCCTCACCGTCTGGCCACCCTGCCCCGACCCCAACTGCAACTTCGCCGTATACCCATCAGCCCCCGACACCGCATTCCACGAGAACACGATCACCGAAGCCGTCACCGAACACGACAACCCCGTCGGCCCCGGCAAATACTGCGAGTTGCCGCACGCATGTTCCCCGGCGCACATCGCCAAACCCCCGAACCCCTCAGGCGCAGCACCCCCCACCGCCTCCACCTCAACCGGCGCCTCCAAAAAACCGCCCCCGAACACCTCCGCCACCGGACCCGCCACCCCCACCTGGCCCGAAACCGGACCATGCGCCCCCGACAAATCCAAACGGCCCAAACCCTCGTCCAACGGGCCATCCAAAGGAGGCGAACCCGTCTCCGCCACAACCCCCACAAAACCATCCTCTGCGCCACCCAAAACCCCATCAACCTGCCCCGCCACCAACCCGCCCCCAACACCCGAAGGAGGCTCAACCCCAACCGGCAAACCCACCCCAGACTGCGCCCCAACAGGCACCCCCAACCCAACCGACACCAACAACCACACCAACACCACAACCAGCAAACGCCTCGCCGAAAACGCGCTAGAACTCCTACCCATACCGGTACGTTAATTCCCCTAAACACCTCACCACGCGGATTTCAACCTCGGGTGCGAGAAATAAGACACCAGGACTTTCAGGGGTCTGTCCGAAGACATGGGCTACCCCGGAATACATCCACGTTATCGGCCTCAACGAGGCTAGCTCTACCGCTCCGGGGGTTCGGGACGGAGGGTGGGGAACAGGATTACTTCGCGGATGCTGGGGACGTCGGCCAGCAGCATGGCTAAGCGGTCCATGCCGACTCCGAGACCGCCGGTGGGGGGCAGGCCGAACTCGAGGGCTCGCAGGTAGTCCCAGTCCACGGCCATGGCCTCGGCATCGCCCGCGTCCCGGTCGGCCGCCTGGTCTTCGAAGCGGGCCCGCTGCTCTTCGGGATCGGTGAGCTCGCTGAAGGCGTTGGCCAGCTCCCGGCCGGCCACGATGGCCTCGAATCGCTCCACCCAGCCGGGATGGTCGCGGTGCTCCCGGGCCAGCGGCGACACCTCTTTGGGGTAGTCGCACACAAACACCGGACCCCAGAGCTCGGCTTCGGTGGTCTTCTCGTACAGCTCCAAGAGGAGCTTGCCCGGACCCCAGCGGTCTTCCACCGGGATCTCCCGCTCGGCACAGTGCAACCGCAGCTCCTCCAGAGGAGTGTCGAGGTCCACCTCCAAGCCGCTGTGGGTGGCCAGCAAGTCAACGAACCGGGAACGGGGCCAGGGCGGGGTCAGGTCCAGCTCCCGACCGCCGTAGCTGATAACGGTGGTTCCCTTGAGCTCGGTGGCCAGATGCGCCACAAGCTGCTCGACCATCTCCATGATGTCGCCGTAGTCGGCGTAGGCCCAGTACAGCTCCAGCATGGTGAACTCGGGATTGTGGCGGGTGGAGATCCCCTCGTTGCGGAACACCCGGGCAATCTCGTACACCCGCTCCAACCCGCCTACCACCAGCCGTTTCAGGTACAGCTCAGGAGCGATCCGCAAGAACAGCTCCATGTCCAGCGCGTTGTGATGGGTGCTGAACGGCCGGGCCAGCGCGCCGCCGGGCACCGGGTGGAACACCGGGGTCTCCACCTCCACGAAATCCCGATCCTCCAGCCAGCGCCGGGTGAGCGACATCATCTCCGAGCGCAGCCGGAAGGCCTCGCGGGCCTCCTCGGTCACCCACAGGTCCACATAGCGCTGGCGGAACCGGATGTCGGGATCCGACAAACCGTGCCACTTGTCGGGGAAGCTCCGCCGGGCCTCGGCCAGCAGCTCCCAGTTCTCTACCTTGACCGACAGCTCCCCTTTCCGGGTCTTCATCACCTCACCGGTCACCCCGACCCAGTCGCCCAGCGACAAGGCGCAGAACCCCTCGTAGTCGGGGGTGACCTTGGCGGGGGCGAACAGCTGGATGCGCCCGGTGGCGTCTTGGAGGGTGGCGAACGCCAGCTTGCCCTGCACCCGCCGCAGCATGATCCGGCCCGCCACCGACACCGTCTGGCCGGTCTCGGCGCCGGCCTCGATGTCGCCGTGGCGCTGGTGGCACTCGGCGGCGGAGGCGGTGGTCTCGAACCGGTAGGGGGTGCTCACCGGCCGGCCTACTGGTTGCGCCCGTGGACCAGCCACAGGCCGTGGAGGGTGAGGTAGGGCTCGACGTGCTGGATGGTGTCGGACAGGGGGGCGATGAGGTGGGCAAGCCCGCCGGTGGCGATCACGAACGCCTCGCCAGCCAACTCCTTGGAGAAGCGGGTCACCATGCCGTCGATCTGGGCCACGAACCAGTAGATGACGCCCGATTGGATCGACTCTATGGTGGTCTTGCCGATCACATTGCGGGGCTCGGTGAGCGCCACCGGCCCCAGGGCGGCGGCCCGACCCACCATGGCTTCCAGGCTGACTTCGATTCCCGGCCCGATGGCCCCGCCCATGAACTCACCGGCCTCGGAGATCACGTCGAAGTTGTTGGTGGTGCCGAAGTCAACCACCACCGCAGGGCCACCGTAGAGGTGGTGGGCGGCCACCGCGTTGGCGATGCGGTCGGCGCCCACCTCGCGGGGGTTGTCGTACAGGATGGGGATGCCGCTGCGGGTGCCGGGCTCGATCACCACCGGGTCGAACTCGAAGTAGCGCTGCACCATCATCCGCACGCTCTCGCGGATCTGGGGCACCCCGGAGCACACCGCCACCCCGGTCAGGTCGTCTTCCATCACCACGTCGATGCTGTCCAGCAGGCTGCGCAGCAGCACGGCCACCTCGTCGGGGGTGCGCTCGTGCACCGTGGACAGCCGCCAGTGCTCTATCAGGCCGTCGTCGGCCCGGCAGTCCTCGGCCCGCTCGGCCTCATATAGGCCGACCACAGTCTGGGTGTTGCCAATGTCGAGGGCCAACAGCATAGGAACCCTTGTTTACTCTTCTTGTGCGCTGATCGGAACATCCAAAGAGGGCATCGACTTCACCGGCAAGACCCTTGTTTACTCCTCTTCTGCGCGTACCGGAACATTGCCAACATCGAGGGCGATGTCAAGCACCGGCGCCGAGTTGGTGATGCGGCCCACCGAAATGAAATCCACGCCAGTGGCTGCGTACTCGGCCACCGTCTCCAGCGTGATGCCGCCGCTCACCTCCAAGAAGCAGCCATGTCCGGCGGCCTGCGCCACGCAGGCCTGCACCGCATCGGGAGTCATGTTGTCCAGCAGCAGGGCATCGGGCCCGGCCGCCAATGCCTCTTCAACCTGTTCGATGCGGTCGCACTCCACATAGACAACGCGATCCGGCCAGCTCCTGCGGGCGGCCGCCACCCCGTCGGCAATGGACATCCCCGCCAGATGGTTGTCTTTGAACATGACCCATTCCGACAGCCCCATCCGGTGGTTGTCGCCCCCGCCGGCCCGAACTGCGGCCTTCTCCAACACCCGAAGACCGGGCGTGGTCTTGCGGGTGTCCCGGATGCGGGCGCGGCCCTCACCGGCCGACGCCGCGGCCGCCACGTACCGGGACACCTCGGTGGCGATGCCCGACAGGTGGCTCAAAAAGTTCAATGCGGTGCGCTCGGCAGTGAGCACTGAGGCCCGAGGCCCGACAACTGCGGCCAAGCACTGACCAGGGACCACCGGGTCGCCGTCGGCGGCCTGCCACTCAACCGTCACCGAGGGGTCCACCTGCCGGAACACTTCGGCGGCACAGGCCCGCCCCGCCAGACGACCAGCGTCTCGAGCGGCGATCTCCGCGGTGATGCTTCCAGGGGGGACAAGCGACGACGTGAGGTCGCCCTCCGGGCCCACGTCCTCGGCCAGGGCCAGCTTCACCGCGGCTTGTACCACTTCGACCGGAGGATCAAGGCCGGGCACAGTCAACACCCCAGTCAAATCCTCCGCAACCATCCTGTTCAGGTGAGTCAGCGCTGATCACAACTGACCCCCAGATTGTCGATGAGGCGGGCCCTACCGACGCGGGCTGCCACCAGCAGGCGCAACTCGCCGTCCAGCACATCGGGTCGATCCAGCGTGGCGGCGTCAACCACGGCGGCGTAGTCGGGAGACGCCTCGGGCTCAGCGGCCAGCACCGCGGCCATCACCGCCTCCACCTCGTCGGGGCTCCGGCTGCCCTGCACCACCGCATCCCGCCCCGCTTGCAGCGACCGCCACAGCACCGTGGCCGCGGGCCGCTCCTCGGCGGTCAGGTACACGTTCCGGCTCGACATGGCCAGGCCGTCGGACTCTCGGAATGTGGGACAACCCACGACCTCCACCGGCAGGGACAAGTCGGCGGTCAACCGGCGGATAATGGCCAGCTGCTGGTAGTCCTTCTCCCCGAAATAGGCCCGACCCGGCCCCAGCATCGCGAACAGCTTGGCCACCACGGTTGCCACTCCATCGAAGTGGGTAGGACGAACCCGCCCCTCCAACACGGCGTTGAGCCCTTTGACCGTCACCGAGGTGACAGGGGCCTGCGGATACATCTCGTCGGGGGAAGGAGCGAATACCAGTCCGGCCCCCGCCGCGGCACACATCTTCCGATCCCGTTCAAGGTCCCGGGGATAGCTCCCGTAGTCCTCCCCCTCGGCGAATTGAAGCGGGTTCACGAAGATGCTCACCACGGTCAGGTCGTTCTCGGCCGCCGAGCGGGTCACCAAAGACTGGTGGCCCTCGTGGAGATACCCCATGGTGGGCACCAAGCCGACCGAGCCGCCTTGGGCGCGAGCGGCCTCCACTGCGTCCCGCAGCTCAGATACCCGCTCAACCAGGGGAATCTCGGCACCGGCGCTCACGAAATGCCCTTGCCTGTTCGAGGGACGAACTCGTCCCAATCCCCCAATCGGTGGCAGCCGCCGGTGTCGGGATCGCTCCACCCCTCGAACAGATCGGGGGCCAATTCTCCGATGGGCACCATCACGAATGCCCGCTCGAACATCCGGGGATGGGGCACCACCAGGTCGGGCTCGTCCACCGTCTCGCCGTCCACCCACAAGACATCGACATCCAGCGTACGGGGGCCCCAGCGCACTTCCCGCACTCGGCCCGCCGATGCCTCCAACGCCTGGCAAAGCTCCAATAGGCCTCGGGCCGACCGACTGGTGTCCAGCTCGACCACCACGTTCAGGTATTGGCCCTGTTCGGGGCCGCCCACCGGTTCGGTCTCATACACCCCGGAAACCGCGGCACAGTCGTCCATGGCCGCCACCGCGTCTTCGAGGTAGCCCATGCGGTTGCCCATGTTGGACCCCAAGCCCAGAAATGCTCTGGTCATTGCCGGTGGCGAGTAATGCGAACACCGCTGGTCGACAGGTGCTGGGGCACCGGCGGACGCAGCTTGCGGACTTCCACGGTTGCCCACTCCACCCGTCGGTCTGCGCCCAGGCAAACCGAGGCCACCCTCTGGGCCATGGCCTCCATCAGGGTGAACTGCTCTCCCTCTGACGCCGCGGCCACGGCGGCGCACACCGCCCCGTAATCCACAGTGTCGCCCAAGTCGTCGGAACTGCCCGACGGCACCAGATCGGCGCCGATCTCGATATCCAACTCAAACGGCTGAACCCGGTCCCTCTCCTCGGGAAGGGCCCCGCACAGAGCCATCACCCGAAGGCCCCGAAGCAGTATGCGGTCTTCAGCCATCTTCGGGAATCTCTTCTCGCTGCTCCTCTTGCTCCTCGCGGTCTTCAACGAGGGAGAGGTGCACTTCGGGTTTGGGGAGTGCGGCGGCCGCGTTGACAATGCGGCGGCCCACCGAGCCGATCGGGCGCTCGGTCATCTTCTCCATCACAACCACCGCTTGCGACTCGCCGGAGACCATTCCCGTCCACACCAGATAGCCCGCCAAAAGGCCGCACACCTCGTCGCTCAAACCACGGCGGTGTACCAGCAACTTCTCTCCCTTGGCCAACAGTGACTGCAACTCGATGAACAGCGGGCCGAGTCGGGTGGAGTATTCCTCGTTGTCCGTGATGGGCCAGTGACTCCAGGCGATGTTCTGCTCGCTGTAGTTGTGGAGGTTGTGGGTGGAAGGAATCAGCGACACCACCCGGGTGAAGCCCTGCTGGCGAATCCAATTGATCTCCTCAGTGCGCCTAACCCGCCGATGGCTCTCCCCCCTTCCTCCCGGACGCTCGCAGATTGCCAGCCGGTCCTTCATGATCCAGTAGAAGTTGCGCGGTTGGATTCCCGCAGCCCACTTGCCCTTCACGGCGCCACCGCCCTCGCGCTGCCGCTGCCCTCGCGCCTCACGCCGCTACCACCTTCATGGTCCCCACGGTGGCGGCCACGTCGTGGACCCGAACCACGGCCGCCCCCTGGGCAAACGCCCAGGCCGCGGCGGCCAGCGACCCCTCGAGTCGGTCGTCGGTCGGCACTTCCTCCCGGTCGCCGCCATCGCTCATGGCGTGCAGCTCCCCGATGAAACGCTTGCGGCTGGCGCCCACTACCACAGGTGCTCCCAGTGCGCTGAGCTGTCGCAGGTTGGCCAGCAGCTCCAGGTTGTGGCCGGTGGTCTTGCCGAAGCCGATTCCCGGATCGATCCACACTTCGGGAGCTCCCACAGCTCGTCCCCGCTCAACGGCCTCGATCAGAAAGTCGCGCACCTCGGCCACCACATCGGCGTAGCGGGGCGCGATTTGCATGGTGGCCGGGGTGCCCTGGCGATGGACCGCAATCCAGGTCACGTTCAGCTCCGCAGCCACCTCGTGCAGCGAGGCGGAGACGTCGTTGAGGATTTCAGCCCCTGCGGCCACTGCGGCCCGGGCCACCTCGGGCTTGGTGGTGTCGATGGAGACCCGACCGTGCGGGGCCAATCCGGCCACCACATCCACCACCCGAGCCAGCTCTTCGTGTACCGGCACTGGCTCGGCGCCTGGACGGGTGGACTCGCCGCCCACATCCACCACCGCGGCGCCCTCGTCGAAAAGCTTGCGGCCACGGGCCACGGCTGCCTCGGGCGAGGAGAACCGGGTCCCGTCGGAAAACGAGTCAGGCGTCACGTTGAGGATCCCCATGACCATCGGCCCCGTTTTCAGCGTCTCCACGGCCTCAGAATACCGCCGAATTTAAGGGCGCCACTATGCCAAGTGGCTGTGGAGCAGCGATTAGCGGTCGATAAACCCTCAAGGCCACCCCACTGGAGACCGAATAGGATTTCTGGGCAGCCCCTAGCGGTCGATAAACCGCATCGCCTCGGCTCGGGTGGCGATATCGGTCCGAAACAGCCCTCGCACCGCGGAGGTCACCGTGTTGGCCCCCGGTTTGCGGATGCCCCGCATCGACATGCACAGGTGCTCGGCCTCCACCACCACCAGCACGCCGCGTGGGTTGAGGACGCCTTCAATGGCATCGGCAATCTGAGTGGTGAGCCGCTCCTGCACCTGGGGCATCCGGGCATACCCATCCACCACCCGGGCCAGCTTCGACAGCCCGGTGATGCACCCGTCTTCGTTGGGGATGTAGCCCACATAGGCTTTGCCCAGGAACGGGATCAGGTGGTGCTCGCACAGCGAGTACAGGGGGATGTCCCGCACCAGGATCATCTCGTCGTGGTCGGCTTCGAACTGGCGGGTCAGGTGAGAGGCCGGGTCTTCGTGAACCCCCCCGCAGATCTCGGCGTACATGCGGGCCACCCGTCCCGGTGTGTCCAACAGGCCGTCTCGGTTGGGGTCCTCGCCGATAGCGGCCAAGATCTCCCTTACCGCGGCCTCAATCCGAGGCTGGTCCACCACGCCCGTTATGTCGTCGCCCATCGCCACCGACGGTAGCCCGCTATTGTCACGAACTCATGGTTGGGCGTTAGTCCGGTAATCTCGAAAACTCATGGTTGGGCGGCCAGCGTTGGACGGGGTTCGGGTGGTCGATCTGGGCTGGGGCATCGCCGGGGGCTACGCCACCAAGCTGTTGGCCGACGCCGGGGCCGAGGTGATCAAGGTGGAGTTGCCCGAGGGCGACCCGCTCCGGGGCTATTCGGCCTCCTTTGCCGCCGTCGAAGGTTACGGGCCGCTGTTCCGGTTCCTCAACACCACCAAGCAGGGGGTGGTGCTTGACTACCGGAACGCGGCCGACCGCGACCGGCTGCTCGAACTGTATGCCACCGCCGATCTGGTGATGGAGCGATCCGAGCCCGGCGAGATGGAGAGCCTGGGGGTGGGCTGCGAGGCGCTGGCCAGCCTGCGGCCCGACGCCACCATGGTGTCGGTGTCCAACTTCGGCCGGGGCGGCCCGTGGAGCCAGCGCCCGGCCAACGAGTTCACCCTGATGGCCATCGCCGGTTCCACCGCCACTCGGGGCCAGCCTGGCCGGATTCCGTTCAATGCCGGGGGACGCATCGGCGAATGGATGGGCGGTGTGACCGCGGCCGTGGCCGCCATCGCCGCGCTGCGCCGGGCTCGCCGCACCGGAGTGGGCGACCATGTGGACCTCTCGCTGTTGGAAGCCATCACCCCCACCTGCACCAACGTGCAGACGCTGTGGGGATCGTTCACCGGCGACTACGACACCAAGGCATTGCTGGAGGTGCCTTCGGTGGAGCCCACCCGGGACGGCTACGTGGGGTTCTGCGTGTTCACCGGCCAGCAGTGGCAAGACTTCACCGTGCTGGTGGGCCACCCGGAGTGGGCCGACGATCCCCAACTGGCCACCATGGGCGGGCGCATCGCCGCCGGCGAGTCCATAGCCGGCGCCATCCGGGAGTGGACCTCGGCGCGCACCACCGAGGAGGTGGTTCACGAGGCCATCCTGCTGCGCATCCCCGTCGCCCCCATCGGCAACGGCGCCAATCTTCCCGAGTTCGACCAATTCGCCCCGCGGGGGGTGTACGTGCCCCACCCCGGCGGCGGATTCCTCCAACCCCGGGTGCCGTACCGCAACAGCACCCATCCATCGGTTGCCTTTCGGCCCGCACCTCGCCTGGGCCAGCACACCGACGAGGTGCTGGAAGGGCTGACATCAGGCGACGGTCCTGCTGGCGCGGCCCGAACGGTGGGCACAGATCCCGAGGCATCGGCCGATGCCCTTCCCCTCGACGGGGTCCGGGTGGTTGACATGACCGCCTTTTGGGCCGGCCCCTACGCCACATTGGTGCTGGCCACCCTGGGGGCAGACGTGATCCACATCGAGTCGGTGCAGCGCCCCGACGGAATGAGATTCGGCTCGGCCCGCACCCCCGCCGATGACCAGTGGTGGGAGTTTGGCCCCACCTTCCAGCACGCCAACGTGGGCAAGCGATCAATCACCCTCGACCTGACCCGGCCGGAGGGCATGGCGCTGCTGCACCGGCTCATAGGCGTGTCCGACGCGCTGGTAGAGAACTTCTCCCCCCGGGTCATCGACCAGTTCGGACTCGACTGGGACACGGTCAGCGCCCTGAACCCCCATCTGGTGATGGTGCGGATGCCCGCCTTCGGGCTCGACGGGCCATGGCGCGACCGAGTTGGCTTCGCCCAGACCATGGAGCAGGTCAGCGGCATGTGCTGGCTGAGCGGCTATCCCGACACCGCCCCCCAGCTGGCCCGCGGCCCGTCCGATCCGCTGGCCGGCCTCCATGCCGCCTACGCGGTGATCTGCGGGCTGCACGCCCGGGAGCGCACCGGCTCGGGCAGTTTTGTGGAGGCCACCATGGTGGAGACCGCGCTCAACGCCTCCGCCGAACAGGTAGTGGAGCACACCGCCACCGGCCATCTGATGCAGCGGGAGGCCAATCACCACCCCCACGCCTGCCCCCAAGGCGTGTACCCGTGCGCCGACGGCCAGCTCATTGCCTTGTCGGTGGAGACCGAGCAGCACTGGCAGGGGCTGCTGGCTGCGGTGCCCGAACTGGGGTTGGACCAGGTGTCGGCCTCGGATGAATTGGCCGACCGGTATTCCGCCCGCCACCGCTTCGACGAGCTGATCGAACCATGGTGCGCCAGCCTTGCGGCCGCCGACATAGTCGAGCGGCTCATATCGTCCGGCGTGCCTGCCGCCGAATTGGAGATAAGCCGAGGTGGGGACCGCAATCCCCAGGTCAACGCCCGCGGCTTCTACGAAGCAGTGGAGCACCCGCTGGCCGGCACCCACCGCTTTCCGGCTATGCCGGTGCGCTTTGGCCGCCAGCCCGACCAATGGTTCGCCCGCCCCGCTCCGATGCTCGGCGAGCACAATGCCGAGGTGCTGGGCGGCCTGCTCGGGATAGAAGATGACGAGCTGGCCCGACTGGAGGCCGCGCAGATCATCGGCACCCACCCGGCGTTTGCTCCAGCCAGCCCGGCCGTCTAGTGGCGCTCTGGTTCGCCGACTCCTCCCAATTGGACAGATTGCACAGCCCCATTGCGAGAACTTGCTCCTAGACTGACCTCGACATGACGGCCACCGAGTCGAACCGCAGCTACCGGCTCTCCGATCGCTTCACCAACGATTCCGGAACGATCTTCCTCACCGGCATTCAAGCCATGGCCCGGCTCCCGCTGGAGCAACTGCGAGCCGACCGGGCGGCGGGGCTGAACACCGCGGCGTTTGCCGCGGGCTATCCCGGTTCGCCGGTAGGCGGGCTCGACTCCGCTTTGGAGCGGGCCGTGAGGGAATCGGGGGAAAGCGCGGTTGTGCTGCGGCCGTCGGTGAATGAGGAGTATGCGGCCACTGCGGTGATGGGCAGCCAACTGGCCGCCTCCCGACCCGATGCCCGCTACGACGGCGTCATCGGGATCTGGTACGGCAAAGCCCCCGGCGTCGACCGGGCCTCCGACGCCATCCGCCATGCCATGTTCGCCGGCGCCGACCCCAAGGGCGGCGTGGTGATGCTGGCCGGCGACGACCCCAACGCCAAGTCGTCCACTTTGCCGTCCACCTCAGCCGGGGTGCTGGCCGACCTGCACATCCCGGTGCTCTACCCCGGCGATCCCGCCGATGTGTTGGAGTTGGGCCGCCACGCCATCGCCATGAGCCGGGCCACCGGGCTGTGGGTGGGGATGAAGATCGTGGCCAACGTGGCCGACGGGTCGGCCGATGTCAGCCTCGACCCCAACCGGGTCGATCCGGTCATACCCCTGCACGAGGGCAAGCCCTACCAGCACCGCCCCGACACCCGCCTGCTCACCCCCTACACGCTGGACTTTGAGCGCGAGATCGTGGAGGTCCGCACCAATCTGGCCCTTCAATACGCCGAACTGAACCACCTCAATCGGGTGGTGGTCGACTCCCCGGATGCGTGGATCGGGATCATCGCCTCGGGCATCACCTACTGGGAGGTGCGGGAGGCGCTGGCGGTAATCGGCTTGGAAAGCGACGAAGCGATCTCCAACGCCGGGATCCGCATGTTGCGCATGGGTCTCCCCATTCCCTTCAACGCTTCCACCATCAGGGACTTCGCCGCCGGGCTGGAGGAGGTCTTCGTCATCGAGGAGAAGACCCCCAACGTGGAATCACGGGTGAAAGACGCCCTGTACAACACCTCTCACCGGCCCCTCATCGTGGGCGAATTCGACGAATACGACCAACGCCTCATCAAGAGCCACGGCACCCTCCACGCCGACGACCTGGTGGGCCCGCTGCGCAGCCGACTGGCCCGGCTGGCTGATCGGCTGACCCCGGCGCCCCCGGCGCGAGAGCGCATCCCCCTGGCGGTGAACCGCACCCCGTACTTCTGCTCAGGCTGCCCCCACAACCGCAGCACGGTCACCGACCCCGGTACCGCGGTGGGTGCCGGGATCGGCTGCCACACCATGATCCTGCTGGGGGGCGAAGAGCGCTACGGCGACATCGCCGGACTCACCTGCATGGGCAGCGAGGGCACCCAGTGGATTGGCATGGCCCCATTCGTGGACACCCCCCATCTGATCCAGAACATGGGCGACGGCACGTTCTTCCACTCCGGGCAACTGGCCATGACCGCGGCCATCGCCGCAGGAGTCAACATCACCTACAAGCTGCTGTGGAACGGCGCGGTGGCCATGACCGGAGGTCAGAACCCCACCGGCGGAATCCCCCTCGACCGGGTGTGCCGGTCGCTTCTGGCCCAGGGCGTGGCCCGCATCATCATCACCTCCGACGATCCGGCCCGCACCCGCCGCCTCCGGCTTCCCTCCGAGGTGGATGTGAGAGACCGCACCGAGCTGGCCGAAGTCCAGCAGGAGCTGGCCGCGGTGGCCGGGGTAACCGTGCTCATCCACGACCAGCGGTGCGCCGCCGAGCTGCGCCGAGACCGCAAGCGGGGCAAGATCAGCCCACCCCGGACCCGGGTGGCCATCAACCACCGGGTGTGCGAGGGGTGCGGCCACTGCGCCGAAGTCTCCAACTGCCTGTCGGTGCAGCCCTTCGACACCCCGTTCGGCCGCAAGACCACCATCGACCAGGACAGCTGCAACATTGACTTGTCGTGCCTGGAAGGCGACTGCCCGGCGTTTGTCACCATCACCCGGCCCAAGCGCTCCCGCAGAAAACGGGCCACGGCCCCGGCCAGTCTGCCGGTGCCCCCTACCGCAATCCCCGCCCCACCGGAGTCGGCCAGCGCCGACGTGAACATCCACATAACCGGCATCGGCGGAACCGGGGTGGTGACCACCGCCCAGCTCATCGGCACCGCCGCCATGCTGGACGGGTCCAACGTGCAGGGGCTCGACCAGATCGGCCTCTCGCAGAAGGCCGGCCCGGTGGTCAGCGATCTGCGCATCACCCGCCACGGCCGCTCGGGCAGCAACCGGCTGGGCGACCGCCAAGCCGACCTGCTGCTGGCCTTCGACCTGCTGGTGGCGTCGTCGGCCACCGGACTGGACGCGTCCGACTCTGCCCGCACCGCGGTGGTGGGCTCGCTCGACGTCGTGCCCCCCGGCGCCAAGACAGCCCACCCCGAAATCGACATGCCCACCGCCGATGAGCTGTTGGAGCGGGTGCGGGCCGAGACTCGGGCCGACGCCCAGTTCTGGGCCAGCGCATCCGACTTGGCCCAGATGCTGGCGGGCGATGCGGTGGGGGCCAACGTGTTCGTGGTGGGCATGGCCACCCAGACCGGACTGCTGCCGGTGACGCCCGAGGCGCTGGAAGCCGCCATCGAGCTCAACGGAGTGGCCGTCGAGCTGAACACCGCCGCGTTCCGATGGGGCCGCTGGTGGGTGGCCGACCCCGAACAGGTTGAGGAGGCCATCGCCCTTGCCCCGGCGCCCGATACCCACTCGCCCGATTGGATTGCCGGTGGCGACAGCAGTGCGGTGTTGGGGGAAAAACTGAGCGACCGCATTGCGGGGCTGGCCGACGGCGACGCCGTACTGGCCGCCGTCCTGGAGTTGTTCGCCTCCGAGTTGGTGCGATTCCAAAACCGGGTCCTGGCCCACCGCTATCTGGACGAGGTGGCCGAATTCGCGGCCGTGGAGCGTCGGGTTAACCCCGGCTCTGCGGCGCTGACCGCGGCAGTGGCCGCTGGGCTGTACCAGCTCACCGCCTACAAAGACGAGTACGAGGTGGCCCGCCTGCTGCTCGACCCCAATGGCCACTATCCCGCCGCCACGGTTGCCCAGCCCGGTGACCGCCTGGCCTGGAAGCTGCACCCCCCAACCCTGCGGGCTCTGGGCCGCAAGAAGAAGATCGCCCTGTCAGTGAACCGCTGGCGGCCGATGATCCGGCTATTGGCCAAGGGCAAGCACCTGAGGGGAACCCCGTTCGACCCCTTCGGCCGGGCCAAGGTCCGCCGCGAGGAGCGCCGCCTGCCCACTGAGTACCTCACCGCCCTCCGCCAAGCCGTCGAAAACGCCGCCGCCCCCGCAGACCTCCAAACCGCCCAAGCCATAGCCGAGGCCGCCGACCTCGTTCGCGGCTACGAGCACATCAAGCTGGCCAATATCGCCCAATTCCGCTCCCGCCTCGCCGCCCTGGTCAAAACACCCTGATCAAGGATATTTCCTGACGGAATCTGACTGCATGACTGCTACCATGCAATCATGCAGCAAGTCACCTGGAGAGCTGACAAAGAACTCGTCACCCGAGTCAAGCTGAGGGCTCAAGAACTGGAAGTCTCGATGAACGAGTTCCTCACCCGGATCGCGCAAGCGGCAACCGACCCTTCAAACTCATCAAATCCCGTTGAAGAGATCAGATCGCGGCTCAAACTCGCCGGCCTGCTCTCTGATTTTCGGGCCCCCGATGTGGAACCACCTGATGAAGAGGCAGTCGCCGCCGCCCGCAAGAGGGCGGGACAGGGAACCCCGCTGTCTGAAATCGTTCGCGCCAATCGATGACGGCGTTTCTCGATTCATCGGCCATAGTCAAGCGCTACGCCGACGAGCCAGAAAGCCACTTGGTTCAGGCCGTGTCAGAACCGGTATTCGCCAGCGACCTTGCTGCTGTGGAAGTCCCAGCCGCGCTTTGGCGCAAGCACCGCGTCGATGAAATCTCCGCATCCGAGGCCCAGACCCTGTGCCAACGATTCCTAGCCGACGTCTCCGTTTCAAGCCTGAATCGAAACACCGTCCTCATGAGGGTGGGCGAAGACATCCTCCACGAAGCAATCGGACTCGTCGCCCACCACCCGTTGCGGGCATACGATGCCGTGCAATTGGCATCCGCGCTCGCAGCGTCTCGCCTCATGGGCGGCTGCACTTTCGGATGCTTCGACCAGCAGCTCTCGACGGCCGCCGCCATCGAGGGCCTACCCCTGCTCTGGTAGGCGCACGGCCGCGTTCTCAGATTTGGGCTTCGCGGGGGTCCCAGCGCTCGCGGGCCTTGTCGCCCACCCGGTTGAGGGCGAACACGGTCATGAACATCACGATGCCGGGCACGAACACCAAGTGGGGATGGTCCTTGTAGTTCTCCTGGCCCGCCTCGATCATGTTGCCCCACGTTGGTTCAGGGGGCTGGATCCCCACGCCCAGGAAGCTGAGGGAGGCCTCAGCCACTATCAGCACCGCGGTCACCAAGAAGGCATACGAAACCATGGGCAGCGCCACGTTGGGCATCAGCTCCCGAAAAATGACGCGCCGGTCCCCCGACCCCATGGACTTGGCGGCCAAAACAAACTCCCGCTGGGCGAAGGTCAATGTGTTGGCCCGAGCCAATCGTATGTAGGTCGGGATGCCCAACAGGGACAGTTCCAGCGCCATGGTCCATTGGTTCTGGGTGAATATCGTGGCCATCGCCACCAGCAGGATCAGCGGAGGAAAGGCCAGCAGGGAGTCGGCCATAATCCCGACCCCGCTGTCAAAGGGGCCCCGGTAATAGCCCGCCGCGATTCCGATAATCCCCCCGATCAACAAGCCGATGGCCACCGCCCCCAGGCTGATGATCAGAGACGTGCGCGCCCCCCACATCACCCCGCCCAATATGTCGAGCGCTTGGGAATTGGTTCCGAGGGGATGTTCAGAGAAGAGATCGGGCCGAAGGCGCGGGGTGTCGCCTATCGTGTTCTTCACCAACTTGGACTCTTGCAGCGGCAGCCAAGCCACAGTTATGGCCGAAAGCCCAATGAGCACCAGCCAGAACCCCGACAGCCACGCCGAGGTGTCGAAGCTAGATCCCCAGCTCCTCTGACAAAGCGCGTCTAGGCCGAAGTATCCGCCCACGATCCCCGCCAGCACCAGGGCGACCCTGATCTCGGCGGTCACATCGTTGAGCACCATGGTGCCCACGAAAATCACCGCAATGCCGATGGGCAGCAGCGGCCAGAGCCAGAAAGGCCGGGGCTCGGCGCTGCGAGCTCGAACCTCAGCCTCGCCTAGGGCGATTGTGTCATTCGTCGTCTCAGACACGGCCCCGCCTGATCCTGGGATCGAGGTACTGGTAGGAGATGTCGATGATGGCGTTCAGCATCACGTAGCCCACGGCCAGCACAAGCACACCGCCTTGCACGATGGTGTAGTTCTTGGGGATCACCCCGGTGCCCACGATCAGCTTGCCCAGCCCCTCCAGGCCGAAGATGGTCTCGATGATGACCGTTCCGCCGATGAGCCGGCCCAGCGTGATTCCGGCCACGGTGATGAGAGAGAACGACGACGGCCGCAGCGCGTCGCGGAACAAGATCCGCCATGTGGGCATGCCCTTGGCCCGAGCGGACAGCACAAACTGCTCCTGAAGGGTCGACAGCATGTCGGCCCTCAACAGCCGGGTGAACACCGCGATCTCGCTCAAGGCCAGGGCCAGCGCGGGCAAAAACAGCGAGCGAATCTGCTCACGCCAGTTGTCGTCGTAGCGGTGAGAGGCCGTGCGGGGGAAGTCGGGCCACTGGACGAACACCCACATCATGAGACCGGCCACCACCAGCGTGGCAATGGCGTACCCGAACCACCCCGAGAGGTCGGCGCGGTCTTCGGCCAATCGGCTGATGGCCAGATAGAGCAACCGCAAAACGATCAGTCCCATGCCGATGACCCAAATCCAACGGGGGATGGATTCGCGGAATACGAAGAAGAAGATGAACAGCAGGCCGGCCAAGAACGTGGGGACCGAGATGAAGCCGAACATGGTGCCGCTCACCAACCGGTCGACCCGAGTTCCAGCCGCCTGAGCCGACCAGACCCCCAAGAAGATGGCGGTGGTGAACGACATTCCCAATGCCATGGCCGACAAGCGCAACGTGGGCCCAACGCTGCGCTGGATCAGGTCGGTGACCGGCTCATTGGGGGACCGCAACGACAGACCCAAATCGCCGCTCAGCGCACCGCTCAGCCAGTCCACGTAACGGTCGGTGATCGGCTTGTCCAGCCCCAGCGACTTTCTGACCGCCTCTAGATCCTCGAGAGTGGCATCAGTGCCCAGCATATTGGCGGCCGGGTCGCCGGGAATCAGATCGACCAGGAAGAAGGTGGCCAAAGAAACGAGGAAGAGCACCGGCACGAGCCGGATCAGCTTCAAGCCGATCACCCGTAGCACGGTGCTCTTCCCCGCTTTAGAGCTTCAGTTGCTCAGCAATGCTCCCTTCGAGATCAGTTCTCGATATAGGCGTTGCCGAACAGGAAGATGGTGGCGCCAGCCCGCTGGACGCCCTTGATGTTCGGGGCGAGTGCCAAGCCCTCCTCGGTCACCGAGTAGACCATGGCGGGCAGATGCTCTGCCCACACGCACTGCACGGCTGCAATTGCGGCCCGCTGGTCATCCACGTTCGCCGCTCCGTAGAGCTCGCCCAGCGCGGCGTCCATGTCCGGGTGGGCGAAAGCCATCCGGTTGGAGCCGCTGGTGGACAGGAGGTTGTCGTTGAGCGACGCCACCCAAGTGGCACCGTCGGCGTTGAAGCCCCAACCGGCCATCTCGTAGTCGGCCTGGATGATGACCCTGGGAATCAGCACGGTTGTGACGGGACCGAGGTCCACCTCAATATCGAAGCCGGCGGCCTCCAGCATTCCCTCTACCGCCTGGGCGATCTCGGGTCCGGGATCTGTGTCGGCGTGGACCAGCAACATGGAGCCGTCCCAGCCAGTGTCAGCCTTCACCTCTTCAACCAGCGCCGCGGCGGCATCGGGATCGTAGCTCGGTGCCTGATCGGCGCATTCCTGCAACTCGGGCGACCACAGCAAGGTGCCCTCAGCAGCAATGGCGTTGGTGGTCTTGAGCTTGCCCTCGAAGGCCCGCTCGTTGATGATGTCCCGGTTGATGGCGTGGTGGACGGCCCGGCGGATTCTGATGTCCTTGCCGATCACATCGGCACCACGGACGCCCTGGTTGAACAGGAACAGCCCGCCGATGTTCTGATCCTCAGAGCTCAGAATTGCACCGGCCTCCCGAGCGTCGGCGAACACCCGGGGATCACGCAGGAAGGCGGCGTTGAAGTCGCCGGCCTGGAATGCCTCCCAGTTGGCCACCGAGCTGCCCGGCCAGGTGAACTCGATCTCCTCGATGCACACCGGGCCGCCCCAGTAGTTGTCTCGGGCCCGCAGCACGGTTCGCACGTTGGGCTCCACCTCGGCCACCTCATAGGGTCCGAAGCTGGCTGCGTTGACCAGTTCGGGGGTCACCGCCATCCGGTTGCGCACCAGTCGGGCTGCGCTGGTTTCCTCGGTGGCGTTGGCCGCCTCTTCGTCCAGAAGCTGGGCGATGATGCGCGGGTTCACGATCATGCCGGGCTCGTCGCCCAACAGCGTATGGAAGGTGCTCCACCCTCGATGGAGTCGGAATATCACGGTGCTGTCATCGGGGACTTCGGTGCTGTCGAAGTCGATGAGGGCCACCGATCCAGCCGCACGGTTAGTCATGCCGTCGCCGCGGGAGTCGAAGAACCGGAGCATCGAGTCGACCACGTCTTGGGCAATGAACGCATCGCCGTTGCCGTAGGTGATGCCCGAGCGGATCTTCAGCGTCCACTCGGTGAAGTCGTCGTTGGGGGTCAGCGACTCAGCGGCCTGGCCGTTGGATACGCCAGCCGCGGGGTCGAACGCCATCAACACGTCCCACACGTTCACAATCTGGGTTCCGCCTACCAAGGCGCCGCTGCTGCCGGTCGGATCCATGTTGGCGTTGGGCGAGTACACCGCGTAGTTGACCTTGGTGCCCGGCACTGTGGCTTCGCAGCCATCCATCATCTCCTCTGATGCGGAAGGCTCGTCGCCATCGTCGGCGGCCGGCGCCGGCTCATCGTCGCCATCGTCGGCGGCCGGCGCGGGCTCATCGTCGCCATCGTCGGCGGCCGGCGCGGGCTCATCGTCGCCATCACCAGACGGCGCGGCGGGTGCGGACTCGTCTGGCCCGGCGGTCACCCCGTCATCGTCGTCGTTGCCGCAGGCCGCGGCCACCAGACCGAAAACCATAAGCAGCGCCAAGAGCTTGAAAAGCCAGGAATGCATGTCACTTCCCCCTCATGGATTGTGGTGCCGACACTCTAGGAAAGCTCCGCTCAGGGGGCAACTGATTCCGCCGCCCTCAATACAGGCAACAAAGCCGAGAGCTAGAGATTCGCTTGTCGGGGGTCCCAGAGCTCGCGGGCCTTCTCTCCCACACGGTTGAGCGCAAACACGGTGAGGAACATGGCGATGCCGGGCGCGAAGACGAGGTGGGGGTGCCGGTCGAAGTCGTCTTGTCCGGCCGCGATCATGTTGCCCCATGTGGGGTCGGGTCGCTGGATGCCCAAGCCGAGGAAGCTCAACGAGGCCTCGGCCACGATCAACACCGCGATGATGATGAAGGCATAGCTGAAGATGGGCAGGGCCACGTTGGGCACCAGTTCTTTGAAGATGATGCGGCGCCGGGTTGATCCCATGGCCTGGGAAGCCAGCACAAACTCCCGTTCGGCAAACACCATGGTGTTCACCCGGGCCAGGCGGATGTAGGTGGGAATCCCCAGCACGGCAAGGGCGATGGCCATATTGCGGGGGCTGCGGTCCATCACGCTGGCCAACGCCAGCAACAGGATCAGCGGCGGAAAGGCCAGCAGCGAGTCGACAAACACCCCGACGCCGGTGTCCAGCTTGCCCCGGAAGAACCCGGCCACCACACCGATGGTACCGCCCACCAATATCCCGATGGCCACGGCCAGCACGCTGACTTGCAGCGACACCCGGGCCCCGTAGATGATGCCTCCGAGAACGTCGAGGGCCTGGCGGTCGGTTCCCAGCGGATGGGCCGATAGCAGGTCCGGCCGCTTCAGGGTGGGCGTGCCGTCGAAAATCGTGGCCGAGGCATCTTTGGCCTCGGAGATGGGCAGGAAGTCGGCGAACGCGGCCGAGAGCCCAACAATGGCCACCCAAAAGACCGACAGCCACAGCCCGGTCTCGAACCGCGACCCACAGACGAGCTTCCCCGCGCTGTCGAGGGCCATGAACAGCAGCACCAGCCCTCCCACGGTCAGCACCACCCGGTAGCCGGCGTTCGCGTCGGTCAGCACCATCAGACCGATGACGATGGCGGCCACTCCGCCGATCAGCCCCACCGCCAAGCGCACCAAGCGCTGCGCGTGGGTGAGGGGGTCCACCAGTTCGCCGGCCACATAGCCGCTGTCGAGCGCAAGCCCAGTGTCAGCGGCCACGTCGCAACCTCGGGTCCAGATAGCTGTAAGAGATGTCGATGGCGCCGTTCAACACCACATAGAAAGTGGCCAGGATGAGCACGCCGCCCTGCACTACGGGGAAGTCACCGGTGTTCACCCCGTCGTTCACGATCAAGCTGCCCATGCCGGGCAGGCGGAAGATAGACTCCACGATAACGGTCCCGCCGATCAGGCGACCGAAGGCCACACCCGCCAGGGTGATGAGCGAGAACGACGACGGACGAAGCGCGTCTCGAGCCAGGATCCGCACCGGCGGCATCCCCTTGGCCCGGGCCGACAAGATGAAATCCTCTTGGAGGGTTGCCTGCATATCGCCGCGCAAGAGCCTCATGAACACCGCTATCTCCGTGAGGGCGACCGTGACCGCGGGCAGAAATGCGCTGCGGAAGTTCTCGAGTCTGCCTTCATCAGACGTCCAACGCACGAATCCCTGGCGGGGGAACGAAGGCCACTTGTTGGCCAGCCAAACCGTCAGCCCGGCCACAACGATGGCCGCCGCCGCCCTCAAGAGCATCCCCCGCGCCTGGTCGTGCCGGTTCAGCACCGCGCTCCACAGCAGCCACAGCGACCAGGCCAAACCCAAGATCAGCACCGCATAGCGGGGAACGCTGGCGTGGAATACGAACATGAATACCAACAGCAAACCAGCCAAAAAGCTGGGGATGGAGATGATGCCGAATGCTGCTCCGCTGCTTACCCGGTCGAAACGCGTCCCGGCTCGATACGCCGCCCATGATCCCAGCGGCACCGCAATGAGCAGGGCCATGGCCATTCCCATGAGAGATATCTGGATGGTGACTGGGAAGGTCTGCTTGAGCCTGTCGGCCACCTTGACCCCGGGACGGGTGATCTGCTCCCCGAAGTCTCCTTGGAAGATGCTGCCCAGCCAGTCGAAATAGCGGGAAACCACGTTCTCGTCGAGGCCTAGCTCCTTCTCGATGCGCTCGTAGTCGCCCGGCTCCCCCTCCATGCCGATGATGGCCAAGATGGGATCGCCGGGGACCAGTTCGATGAGTAGCGAGGTGGCCAAGCTGACGATGATCAGCACCGGTACGAGCCGGACCAGTTTAAGCCCGATGGTGCGCAGCACGCCTGCTCAACCCCCTTCCCAGGTGATCGTGATCGGGACCATCGGCTGTCGCCTAGGTCCGGTGGTGGAGTGCCAGCCCGCCAAACCGAGTGCTCGGCGGGCCGGTCAGTCCAATCAGCCCTGGTCGAGGTAAGCGTCGTGGAACAGCAAGGAGCTTGCCTGGCTTCCCACAATCCCCTTCACATGGGGCTTCCAGATGAAGAACTCCTCGATGGTCTCATAGATGGCGCTGGGCCAGCTCTGCTGCCAGACCGACCAGATCTCGGCCAGAGCGGCCTGGATCTCGTCATTGTTGGTGGCCACTTGGAGCTTGTCCAAAGCAGCATCCATGTTGGGATCGGCGTAGCCGATACGGTTGTTGCCCGCATCCGAGCGGAACTGGAGCACGGGGATGAATGGCGTTTCATCGGACACGTTGAATCCCCAGCAGGCCAGATCGAAATCGGCGTTCACCAGCACGATTCCGATCAAGTCCAAGATGGTGCCGTCGTTATCCACCTCCACTTCGAACCCGGCCGCTTCCAGGAGGGCTTCTGCCGCGATGGCCCAGTCGATGCGGCTGGGCGCGTTGTGGCAGGCCAGCCTGATTGTGCCGTCCCAACCGGTCTCGTCCTTGACCTCTTGCACCAGGGCTCGGGCCCGCTCGAGGTTGGGCTGAATCGGGGCGAACAACTCCTCGTCCCAGTAGATCGAATCGGTGGAGAGCAGGGAGGCCCCGGGCTTGCCGAGACCCTCGTTTGCCCGCTGGTCCATCACCGCCGGATCCACGGACAGGGCGATGGCCTCACGCAGCCGCACATCAGTGGTGGGAGGCGTTGATCCCCTGACGCCGTTGTTCACGAACACGACGCCGCCCGCGTTCTGCAAGAACACATGGCCGTTGGCGCCTTCGCCGTCTTCTCGGGCTTCGGAGATCACCCGGGGCTCACGCAGGAACGCCACCTGGATCTCGTCGTTCTTGTAGGCCTCGTAGGTGGCCGGGGCACCGGGAATGCGGATGAAGCGAACGGTCTCGATGCACACCGGCCCGCCCCAGTAGTCATCCTTGGCGGTGACCACGATCTCCTCGCCCGGCGCGTAGCGCTCGATGTTGTAGGGGCCGAGGCCGGCGTTCACCGGGTTGAGGTTGAACTCCTCGTTGCCGATGGCCTCCACAACGGTCGGGTTGACCATCATGCCCGTCTCGTCGGAAAGGGCGTACGGGAACGTTCCCCATGGACGGTCCAGATGGAAGACCATGTTGAGGTCGTCGATGATCTCGAACTCCTCAATCCAGGCCACATAGGCGCGGCCCTGGTTGCGCCCGCCCTCGCGCAGGAACCGCTCCATGGTGAATTGAACCACTGAGGTGTCCAGAGGCGTGCCGTCGGGAAAGGCTATGTCCGGACGCAGCGTGAGGGTCCACTCGGTCAGGTCGTCGTTGGACGAGAACGACTCAGCCAAGTGGGGCACGTACTCCTTGTTGATCTGGTCGTAGATCACCAGCACGTCGTACAGGGTGGCCAACTCGATCATGCCGGTGGTTCCAGAGCCGGAGGACACCGTTGGGTCTAGTCCCGCGGTCTCCGAGAAGATGCCCATGGTGATCTCCGAGCCCGGCACCGTGGCGTCGCAATTGTCCATCATCTCGCTGTCCGCCGGCGCGGCGATACCGCCGTCGTCGTCATCTGCGGGTGCCGGCGCCGCATCGTCATCCGCGCCGTCGTCGTCATCTGCGGGTGCCGGCGCCGCATCATCGTCGGCGCCGTCGTCGTCATCTGCGGGTGCCGGCGCCGCATCATCGTCGGCTTGGGCGGGTGCCGGCTCATCGGGGCCGGCGGTCACCCCTTCATCGTCGTCGTTGCCGCAGGCCGCGGCCACCAGGCCGAACGCCAGCATCAGGGCCAGCAACTTCAAGAACCATGAACGCATGGATTTTCTCCCCCTCCTGCAAGTTGGTTCCGACACTCTATGGAACCCACCACGTCAGGGCAAACAAGGCCAAGCGCCCGCTAGCGGAGTTCCCATGTGACAGGGTCGGCTTCAAAAGCAACCGCGGCGGCAAAGTCCTCGGTGCCGACGTCTTCCAGGCGCCATGTGAATCCGGGGATCTGCGGGGTTCGGAAGAGGGCAGAAACCGCTCCGCGGCGCATGTCCTCGGGGAGCTCCAATGCTGAGGCTCTCATGGAAAGGCCCGTTCCGTGGGCTTTCAACAGCGCCTCCTTGATGGTCCAGAAGCGATAGATCGCATGCAGCTTCTGCGGCTCGTCAAGCGATTCCAGCTCAGTCCTCTCGCTCGGGCTGAGCACGCCCTCGATGAGGCTCTCCAGGCTTCGGCGAGGCACCCGCTCTTCGACATCTGCCCCCAGGCGGCCCTTGGGCGCCACCACCAAGAGCCCGTGGCTGCCGCTGTGGCTCACATTGAAGCTGACCGGGGCAGACCGGCCGTAGACCAGGGCGAAGGGCTTGCCGTGGCGGGCGACCTCGAATGCCAACGACTCGTTGGCACAGCCGATGTGTCGGCAAAGAACGGCGCGGAGCGCGGAGCGGCACAGCACAAACCGCCGTCGAGCGGCAAGAGATCCAAAACCCTCCCAGCGAGAGCGTTCTGGCCCGTCGAGCCATCCAAGGGATTCGGCTTCCCTGCCCTCATGGGGAGCTAGATCAACATGGAAAACGGTGATGTCCCCGATTCTCTTGAACGGGCGGTCGGCCAACGAGTTCCGGCTTCCATCCTCGCCTCCGACCAATCTCTCCATTGTCGAGGCTAACCCGTGCCTTTGACCTGAACCGTCACCACATCCAGGCCGTGGTATTTCTGATGGTGGACCGTTGAGGCGTAGTGCCGCA
>JAJEDQ010000163.1 GCA_022821445.1 Acidimicrobiia bacterium
AGCTCGACGTGAAGCGCCAGATCGACAAGATCGTCTCCCTCGGCTACGGCGCCCACCACTGCCTCGGAGCGTCCGTGGCTCGGCTCCAGTGCCGGGTGGCCCTCGAAGAGATACTGCGGCGATTCCCGGACTACTCGGTGGATGAGGACACCGCCCGCTTCGCCGGCGGCTGGTCCACCCGCCGCTACGAGTATCTGCCCTTCTCCGCCAACTGAGCGCGGCGACTACGAGATCTGTTCCAGGCGCTCCAGCAGTGCGTCGGGAGCGCCCACGTACTGGGACAGCTCTGACGCCGGGATTGCCTCGCGCCACTGTCCGTTCTCGTCCATGCGCAGGATGGCGGGCAGTCCATTGGCGGAGGCGAGTTGCTCAGCGGTGACCTCGTTTCGATGCAGAAGCTCCAGCTCGACGTCTGACACCGCGCAGACCTGCTTCCAGCTCTTGGATCCCATGGGGTTCCAGCCGTGGGTGATGTCGCACAGAGCACACTTCCCCCGGCCCATCAGCTTGCCGGCCACATACCGCAGCTCCCCGCCGAGACCCCCGTCAGCGTCGTAAATGCCTAAGAACGACACGCTCAAGGGTACCGGCCGAGTCTGCGTTCAGGGCTGGCAGGCCCACTGCGACCATGGCTCTTGTCCAGTGGAGTCCTCGAAGAACCGGATGAACTTGGCGGCTTGCAGGTTCGTGGCTGGATCGGTGAGATCGACGGGTTGTCCGTTGTGGGGGAGGATCGACCATTCCGGGCGGCTCCAGCCGGTGAGCCAGCCCTCGTTGATCTGCATGAGCCCCACCGATTCCACTCCCCACTCCTCCATGTAGCGGGCGCTGGGGTTGCCCTCTGACTCACAGGCCATCACCGAGAGGACATCGTCTATCTCATCGGACGGGAAGATCTTGGCCACCAAAGGCCGCCACTGATCAACATTGTGGTCGTCGTAGCTATCAATCCGGCCGCCGGAGGCAACTAAGGCCATGGCGGACAGGGCGAGAAAACCGAGCAAGCGAAATGGGCGCATTTTGGGGCTCATGGGGGTCCAGACTGAAAGGGGAGATTGGATTGACGATCGATCTCGGTCAATCCGTTGCCCGTTTGCCCGCCCCGGCCGCGGTGCCGCCGGGTTCCTTCACGGAGCGGCTGAGCAAGATAGCGGCTATCACCAAGGCAATGCCAAACAATTCTCTGGCGCTCGGGATCTGGATGAGCGCGGCCAGGCCCACCAGCACCGCGGTGGCCGGGAGCAGCGCCTGAAGGAGGGCGAAGCGGTGCTGGGTGATGCGCCTCATCACCAGCTGGTCGATCCAGTAGGGGATGACGTTGGACAGCAGCCCGGTGGCCAGGGCCAACACCAGCACCGCCGGCGAATCAAGGGCCGTTCCCACCTCGGTTGCCCCGAATCCGCTGATGGCCGCCGCCCCGACCAGCATTCCCAGCCCCAGCCCGTCGACCGCCGCCGGACCTCGGGCTACCCGGTGGCCGAGCACGATGTAGCCGGCCCAGAACATCCCGGCCAGCAGGGCGAACCCCACCCCCCGCATGGTGCCCTCGGCTTCCACGCCGGCCAGCACCACAACCCCGCCCGCGGCCAGCAGCAGCGCAGCCCCCGAGCGCGGGGTTCGGGTGAAGGCAGCGGCCACAAGTATCGGGCCGGTGAACTCAATGGCCACCGCGTTGCCCAGAGGCAGCTCATCAATGGACAGATAGATCGACAGGTTCATGGCCGCCAGCGCCACGCCGAAGGCCGAGGCCCACGCCAGGTCGCTGGCCTTCCAGCGACGCCGCCAGGAGCGACGCAGCAAGATGATCATCACTGCCGCCCCGAGCACCCGCACCAGTGCCACCCCCGCCGGGGCAATCTCGTCGAACAGATGAACGGCCACCGCCGCGCCCAGGTACTGCGACACCGCCCCCACCACGAACAGCGGCTCGGGGGCAACCGGCTCCGATCGGGGCAGACGGACCACCTCTGTGTTCTATCCCCCCAACGCCCTGGCTTGCGGTTCCTTTGCCAAGCAGCTCGCGTCATCTTCCGTTGAATTCATAGAGTGCAGGCATGGATGAGGGCGAGATGCGGCGGCGGGTGGGGGAGGCTCGCTCAGGAGTGCTCAGCACTGTGACAGCGGAGGGCCAGCCTCACGCGGTGCCGTGCTGCTTTTTCCTCAAGGACGATCTGGCGTATTCGGCGGTAGATGCCAAGCCCAAGTCCACCTTGGCGCTTCGGCGCCTGGACAATCTGGCCGCCAATCCCGCAGCCTGCTTGCTGGTCGACTTCTATGACGACGACTGGTCGGAGCTGTGGTGGATCCGAGTGGACGGCGCGGCCCGAGTGCTAGTCGATGGCGACGAGCGCGACCACGCCATCGACCTGTTGGCCGCCAAATATCCCCAGTACCGAGAAGCCCGTCCACCTGGTCCGGTTATCGCCATGCACATCACTGCCTGGAGTTCCTGGCCTTAAGCCAAGTCGGTCGGGCCTATTGAGGTGTTTCAGCCGCCGCGTTGCGGCCGGCAACTCGGCCGAAGGCCAGGGCGTCGCCGATGTGGAAGCCGCCGTCTTTGCACCGGCTGTAGGTGGAGCTGACCGTGCCGGCGGCGTAAAGGCGGCCGATGGCCTCACCGAAGGGGTCGAGCACCTGGGCCCTCTCGTCGCGGCGGGGGCCGCCGTTGGTCCAGCCCAATAGCGGGGCCGAGGTGAACCCGTAGTAGGGGGGTGTGGCCAGAGGTGAGAGGGTGGCTGCGGGGCGGCCCAGCGGGTCGTGGCCGGCGGCGCAGGCGTCGTTCCATGAGGCCACCGCCGCCTCCAGTCCGTCGGGGTCGATGCCGAGGATCTCGGCCAGCTCGGCGGGGGTGTCGGCCTGTTGGATCCACCCCTTCTCGATCTCGGCGGAGTTGTCGGCGCTCCACTCGTAGCCCTCCATGAGCAGGTTCCACCCCACGGGCAGGATCTCCTGAGGGGGCGAGATGGGCCCGGCCTGGCGGGTGGTCTCGTCGAAGATCACATGGAGCGGTCGGCGTTGGAACAGCTCGTAGTCGCCGTCGATCAAGCCGTGGCCGTGACCTTGGGGCGGGATCTCGTTGTGGGACCGTCGCCCGTCGTTGC
>JAJEDQ010000087.1 GCA_022821445.1 Acidimicrobiia bacterium
CTTCACGTTGTGCATCCACGAGTTGTTGGAACGCACGTGCCGGCGGCTCACCAGTACCACCCCGTCGTCGCGGCCCAGGCGGCGGTGGAGCCGGCCCACGTCGGCGGTGATGTAGGGCGGGGCCATCTCGATCTTGCCCGACGGGGTGTGGAGGATCTCCGGCACCCGGGGCACCATCGGACCGAAGTCGAGGCCGTGGGGGTTGTCCTTGAAGTCCTGGAGGGTGAGCCCGCCGGGGTTCTCGCCGTAGCGGTCGCCCCGATGGCCCACCCGGATCATGAAGTCGGTCATCCGCTCGGGGCCGGCGATGTCGTAATGCGACAAAACGTGTTCGGGATCGAGCCCGAAGAACATGCACAGCCCGGCGAAGAACCCGTCGTCAACGGCCTTCTCGTCGATCTCGTCGTTGGATTGGCCGCCCATGAGCGCGCCCACCCGCACGAGCACCTCCCACTCGTCGGGGCGGTCGCCGTAGTCGAAGATGCGCTCCGACCAGTTGCCTGCGGTGCGAGCGGCCCAAGACCAGATCATCTCGTCCCAGTGGGGCTGCTCCAGCGGCGACAGCCCGGGCAGGATCACATCGGCGTGGCGGGTGGTGGCGTTCACCCAGTTGTCGATGCAGATCATGGCGTCGAGCATGGGCAGCGCCTCATCGAGGCGACCGGCCTCGGGCGAGCTGATCACCGGGTTGCCGGCGATCACCACCAGGGCCTTTATCTGACCCTCGCCCGGGGTCATGATCTCCTCCGACAGGCACGACACCGGCACCTGGCCCAGCACCTCGGGGGCGCCTCGCACCCGGCTGTGCCAGCGGCCGAACTCGGGATCCTTGGGCGCCTCGAAGTTGAGGGTGGTCATGGCCGGGGCGATGGGGTTGCCGAACATCATCCCGCCGGGCACGTCGAAGTTGGCGGTGAGCAGGTTCACCACGTCGATCAGCCAGGAGGCCAGCGTGCCGAACTCCTGGTTGCACAATCCGATGCGCCCGTACACACACGCGCTGTCGGCCGCGGCAATCTCCCGGGCCAGCCGCCGGGTTGTCTCGGCCGGCACCTGGGTGGTGGCCTCCACTATCTCCGGGGTCCAGTCGGCCACCAGTTCCCGCACCTCATCGAGGCCGTTCACATGGCCGGCCATGGCGCCCAGCTCCACCAAGCCCTCGTCGAACAGCACATGGCACAGGGCCAGCAAGAAGGCGGCGTCGGTGCCCGGCGTGATGGGCACCCACTCGTCGGCGTGGTCGCAGGTGCCGGTGCGGCGGGGGTCGATCACCACGCACTTGCCGCCCCGCTCGCGGATCTTGTCCATCTCGCCCAGCACGTCGGGGCAGGCCAGAAGGCTGCCCTGGGAGGCGTGGGGGTTGGCCCCCATCACCACCAGATACTGGGTGCGCATGATGTCGGGGGTGGGGAAGGTCCAAGCGTTGCCGTACATGCACTGCGACGACACGTTCTTGGGCCACTGGTCCACCGTGCCCGCCGAGTAACCCATCTCCACGCCCGACTGCAACACCAGCGCGCCCACGTAGCGGCTGATGGAGAAGTTGTGAGCGGCGGGGTTGCCCACGTAGTAGGTCATCGACTCGACGCCGTACTTGTTGCGCACGCCGTGGAGCAGTTCCTCGCAGCGGTCGTAGGCCTCCTCCCAGGTGGCCTCCTGGAAGTTGCCGCTCTCGTCTTTCACCAGCGGCACCCGCACCCGGTCGGGATCCTCGTGCAGGTGGCCCAGCGTGGTGCCCTTGGGGCAGATGAAGCCCTTGCTCCACACGTCGTCGCGGTCGGCCCGAATGGGGGGCAGAACCTTCTCGCCCTCGGTCTTTATCTCCAGCCCGCACATGGCCTCACACAACGGACAGGTTCGGTAATGGGTCTCCACGCTCACGGGAAGGATGGTAGTTGGGAGGCCGACAACGGGTCCTGCCCGTCGGAGCCGACCAACGAACTACAAGCGTGAAGTACTAATTGATTTATAATTTATGTCGAAATTAGTAGTAACGATGCCAACGCCCCCGTAACATGGACCTGTGGCGAAGGTTCTCCCCCCTCCGGATTGGCTGAGTCTGCTCACCGAGATGGCCCATAACGACACGGATCGGCTCTCCGAAGTGTTTACGCAGGTAAATCCGGTCGATCAAAAGGGCCGCTACTTGCACTGGGACGAGATGAGGCATCGCACACCGCCAGGCGACCTCACTCTGGGCGAATGGTGGCTGGGAACGGCATTCAGTCGGAAAACGATGGCCCGCAATTTGCCCCTCCACGGCACTGATGGCACGCCATTCCGGTTTTCCAACGTCGACCCGGTACAAGAATTAGTTCACCGCATCGATCAGCAAGCCGTAGGTCGGATCGGGATCGACGACGCAGTCGCAGCCCTTCAGTCACGCGACCGTTATCTCGTTTCGTCGCTAATTCTGGAGGAGGCGATCACCTCCAGTTTGCTGGAAGGAGCAGCTACCACTCGCCGCGTGGCCAGGGAAATGTTGCAGACCCGGCGGCCGCCCCGAGACCATGGCGAGCGAATGGTCCTCAACAACTTCAACGCGATGCTGGCGGCCGAGTATCTGGCCAGCGACGCCGCGCCACTCACTCCCGAGGATGTGTTGGAACTGCACCGTATCGTCACTCACGACACACTCGAAGACGATGCTGACGCGGGACGCCTCCAACGGCCTGACGAAGAGCGAGTCATGGTTGTTGGGGATGACTACAAGGTGCTGCATCGGCCACCCCCTGCTGAAGAGCTCCCAATGCGAATGGAGGCTCTTTGCTCCTTCGCCAACGGCAAACTTGACGAGGGTTTCTTGCACCCCGTGATACGAGCAATCCTCATCCATTTCTGGGTGGGCCACGACCATCCATTTGTGGACGGCAACGGACGCACTGCTCGGGCGCTGTTCTACTGGTCGATGCTGCGGTCGGGATACTGGTTGGCGCAGTACTTTTCGATCTCCACAATCCTGCGAAGGGCTCCGGGCCAGTACGTGGAGTCATACCTGAAGACCGAAACCGACAACAACGACGCCACCTACTTCGTGATTCACCAACTCCAGGTAATCGAGCAAGCCATCAGCAGCTTGAACCAATACATCGCGAAGAAGACACTTGAAGTGGCTGAAGTCGAACAGCTCGCTCTCTCCGTGCCTGGACTCAACCGTCGGCAGCTCGCTGTCATAAATGCCGCGCAGCGGGATCCCTACAGGTCATTCACCATCGATGAGCACATGTCCCAAGAGCAGGTTACGTACCAGTCAGCTCGCACTGATCTGTTGAAATTGGAAGAACTGGGGCTGCTCACCAAGGCTCGGGTGGGCAAGCGATACGAGTTCCGAAGCAGTGGCAACCTCTCGGAACTGCTTCGGTCTATCGTCAAATTTCAGACATGAAATACTAATTGACTTACATTTAATGTCAATATTAGTAGTTAGGGTACTGTTTTCCCTGGTCAGCGGAGTTGGTCTACGTAGGCGTCGGTGCCGGGGATGGTGGGGATGAAGGGGGCCGACAGGGCGAGGGAGGCCTTGGGGTGGGCGGACAGGGCGTTGTGGTGGGCGGCGAAGGCGTCGGGGTACACATCGGCGGGGTCTTGCTCCAAGAACCACAGCAGGCACAGGCGCTGGCCCACTTTGGCGGTGGGGGCCACCGGCGGGGTGCCGGGCTGCTCGATGCGGCCCTGGGCAAACTCCCGGGGGGCGAACGCCAGGCACATCACCGCGGGCGAGCCCAACAGCACCGAGGGCAGGTGGTCGTTGGCCAGCCACTCCTCGAGGGCCTCCTGATCGGACACGTCGGCGGCGTCCACCACCTCCACCACGAGGCCGGCGAAGGGGTGGTTCAGCGCCAGGTGGGGCTTCATCGGGCCGCTGCCGGGGCGCACCACACCGAAGCGGTAGTGGTGGAAGGCGGTGTACACGTGGTCGCGCTGGGGGAAGCCCCGGCCGTGGGGCATGAGGGCCTCGGCCATGGCCAGAAAACTCCACCGCTCGGTGTCGTCCTCGTGGCCCGGCGTGCTCCAGTACAGCGAGATGTAGCAACCGGCGTCGGGAGGCTCGAACGCCGGCTCGTCTACGGCGGGGCGCAGATCGCGCAGCGCCCTAGGGGCCACCCAGCGCCGTCCGGCGTACACCCAGGGGCCGTGCATGGCCCCGGAGAAGAAGTGGTCGTCTTCGTACCACCGGTTGTAGTCGTACTCCTGGCCCTCGTGAGGCTCCACCATGGTTATGAGCGCGCTGCCGATGCCGATGTCGTTGGGCAGATGCAGCGCCAAACGCTCATACACCGACCGGTCGGCCGGGGTCCGATCAGGCTCGCTTGTAGTCATGGGCTCCTCCTCAAGTTGGTCAGGTGGGTGTCTGCTAGGTGAGCGCGCCGGTGGCGGCCAGGGCGGTGATCTCTTCGTTGGAGAAGCCGAGGATCTCCGACATCACCTGCTGGGTGTGCTCGCCCACCATGGGGCCGGCCCGCCACGGGCGGGCGGGAGTGGCGGAGAACAGGGTCACGGGACCGTCGAAGGTCATGGTGCCGATGGCGCCGTGGTCGAGCTCGATGAAGAACTCCCGGGCCACCAGGTTGGGGTCGGCGTAGAAGTCGCTGGCCCGCAGGGCCATATAGGCGGGCACGCCCGCAGCCCGCAGCTCCTCGGCGGCCTCGAAGCCGTCGCGGGAGGCGAACCACTCGGCCAGGATCTCGTCGGCGGCCGCCGTCTCGGCCCACCGGTCGCCTACCCGGCGCAGCTCGGGCACCACCGAGCCCAGCGCTTCCCACTGCTCGTGCGTCTCCACTGCCACCGCGCAGAACCGCTCGACGCCCGCGGTGCGGTACACGCCGTGGGGCGCGGCCCGCTCGGAGCTGAGACCGGCCTGGGTGCGCACCCGGCCGCTGTCGCGGTACTCCAACACCAGCGGGGCCAAGAAGTGGATGGAGGCCTCGATCTGGGACAGGTCGATGTACTGGCCCTGGCCGGTGCGGTTGCGATGGTGAAGCGCGGCGCCCAGAGCAGAGAGGGCATACCGGGGGGAGATGAAATCGGTGTAGGCCCCCCAGGGAGCGTTGGGCGGCCGGTCAGGCCAGCCGGTGATGGCGGCGAAGCCCCCCAGGCAGGCCCCGTGGAGGCCGAAGCCGGTGTGGTGGGCCTCAGGACCGGTTTGGCCCCGCATGCAGCTCGACAGCATCACCGCTGCGGGGTTGAGGGCCGCCACGTGCTCGTAGCCGAAGCCCAGGCGATCGGCGGTGCCGGGGGTGTAGTTCTCCACCACCACGTCGGCCCACTCGATCATCCGATCGATCACTGCGGTGGCCTCGGGAACGGTGAAGTTGAGCCCCAGGCCCAGCTTCGACTGGTTCATGTTGGCCATGGGATGCCCGGCGCTCATGGGCGAGGCATGGGGCAGGTGCGGGGGGATCCAGCGCAGGGTGTCGAGGCGGGCCTCGGTTTCCACCCGCACCACGGTGGCCCCCAGATTGGCCAGGTCTTTGGAGATGAGCGGCCCCGCCGCGATCCACGACAAGTCGGCCACCTTCAGGCCCTCGAACAGCGCGCCCCGGGGCTGCGCCCACACCCGGCTGGGGGCTTCCGGCTCGCCAACGGTGTCAAGGCCCCCCAGCAGCTCTTGGTGCTGGCCCAGGGCGGGCGCCGGGTGCCGGTAGGCGATGGGGGTGGCCGACAGGCGGGCGAATGGCCCGGCATGGATGGCGCCGTTCATCTCCACCCAGAAGTCGCGGGCGGCCAACTGGGGGTCGGCGGCCAGATAGGCGGAGGTGTAGCAGGGGGCCACCAGCATCTTGCCGGCCACGGCATGCTCTTGGATCTCGGCCTGCGTCTTGGTCTTGATAAAGTCAAGCATCTGGCCCAAGGCCCGATTGGCGTCGGCCGGCGCCAGGGTCCCGTCGCCCAACAGCTCCAGGTAGCGCTCCCAGTCCACCTCGCACAGATCGCGGTCGAGGGCGCCCTCGGCGATCACCCAGGCCATGAGCGACTTCATGCCCCGGTTGCCCTGCTCGCCCAGCACCAGGGTCATGCCCACGAAACCGTCGGCGCAGGGCTCGATGAACGGCATGCGCACGCCGGGAACGATCTCGGGCTGGGTCACCTGGGCCCGGTCGTCGCCCCGGCCGGGGAAGTCCTGGCCCAAAGCGGCGTAGCTGGTGATGGACATCAGCGACCACATCACCGCGGCCTGGATGGAGCTGTCGAGGTGCTGGCCCAGCCCGCTGCGGTCGCGCTCGCACAGCGCCATCACGGCGTCGGCGGCGGCCTGCATGGCCCCGAGGAACGACGTCTCGGGATAGCCCACCGGGGTGGGAACCCGGTCGTGGTCGCCCTGCATGCCCAACAGCCCGCCGGCGGCCGACAGGGTGAGGTCGGTCATGGGCACGTTGGCGTCGGGGGTACCGATGCCGAACGAGGTCACCGATACGTACACCAACCCGGGGTTGACTGCGGCCAGATCGTCGGGACCGAGGCCCCGCTCGGCCAGGTGGCCGGGGGCGAACGACTCCACCAGAACATCGGCGCCAGCTGCCAGTGCCCGCAGCTCGGCCTGGCCCCCAGGGGTGTTTGTGTCGCACACCACGCTGTGCTTGCCCAGGCCCCACGCCTCCCAGAACAGTGAGCGGCCGTCGGCGGCGAACGGCGGCGTGGTGCGGGCGTCGCACCCGCCGGGGGGCTCCACCTTGACCACCTCAGCCCCCAGGTCGGCCAGAGCCTTGCCGGTGGCCTCGGCCATCCGGGTGGACAGGTCGATAACCCTGATGCCGTCGAGGGCGCCGC
>JAJEDQ010000140.1 GCA_022821445.1 Acidimicrobiia bacterium
ATGTCTCCGGTGCGCCTGGCCCAAGAATCAGAGGCCCGAGGATACGCCTGCATCTACCTGCCCGAGCACACTCATATCCCCACCAGCCGGCGAACTCCACCTCCCACCGGCGAGGACCAGCTGTCTGAGACCTACTTCCGCACCCTTGACCCCTACATTGCGCTAGCCGCCTGCGCCCAGGCCACCGAGTCTGTGGGACTGGGGGTTGGGGTCGCCCTGCCCGCACAACACGACCCCATCACTTTTGCCAAGCAGTGTGCCACCCTCGATTGGATGAGCGGAGGCCGTCTCGTGCTGGGCATCGGCTACGGCTGGAATCACGAGGAGATGGAGAACCATGGCGTCGACGTGCGTCGGCGCCGAGCCTTGGTGCGCGAGCACATGCTCTGCGCCCAGGCGCTATGGGGCAACGAGATTGCCGAGTTCCACGGGGAATTCGTCCACATGGAACCCTCGTGGAGCTGGCCCAAGCCCGTCCAGCAGCCCCGCATCCGCACCATCATCGGCGCTGCCCCCGGCCCAACCACCTTCGCCCACATCGCCGAGTTCGGCGACGGCTGGATGCCCATCGGCGGTGCCGGGATGCGAGCCGCCCTGGCCGAGTTGGCCGAGGCCATGGCCGCCGCGGGACGGAGCATCGATGAGCTGGAGCTCGTCACCTACGGCACCCACCCCGACCCCGGCAAGCTGGCCTACTACCGGGACATCGGCATCACCGAAGTGGTGCTGCGATTCCCCCACGGCGGCTCAGCCGACGAAGTGCTGCCGGTGTTGGACGACTACACCCGCTGGATCGAAGAGTTCGGGTAAGAGAGGCTGTGCCCTTTGGCCCGGCGATAATCCGCCGGGCTATTCGCCGCTGATATCCAGCACAGTGCGGACCACGCCGCCGGTGTCCAGCTCATCAAGAGCAGCGGTGACGTCATTGAGGGGGCGGTGCTGGGTGATCAGCTCGTCGAGCAGGAGCTCGCCGGAACGGTAGAGATCGAAGATCCACGGAAAGTCCCGAGCGGGCGAGGAGTTGCCGTACATGCTGCCGGTGAGCGCCTTGCCGAAGTAGATCTCGGTGGCGTCGATGTGGAACGGGGTCCCCGCGGGCGGCCCGCCCACCATCACGGCCAACCCGCCCATGCCGATCGAGTTCCAGGCGTTCTTGTAGGTGGCTCCGGTGCCGATCACCTCGAAGGCGTAGTCGGCGCCTCTGCCTCCAGTCAGCTCCATTACCGCAGCCACCGGATCGTCGTCGGTGGCGTTCAAAGTGCGGGTGGCGCCGAATCTCTCGGCCAGAGCCAACTTGTCATCCAGCAAGTCCACCGCCACGATCTCGGCTGCGCCCATGAGGCGACAACCCTGGATCACGTTTAGGCCGACACCGCCACAGCCGTAGACCACACACGTGCTGCCCCGGCGGACCTGGGCGGTGTTGACGGCCGAGCCCACCCCGGTGGGCACGCCGCAGCCCACCAGGCAGGCCACGTCCAAGCCCACGTCGTCGGGCACTCTCACCGCTTTGGAGAAGTGGACCACGGCGTGCTCGGCAAACGACCCCACCGTGCAGAACGAGTGGTGGATCTCGCCGTCTTTCTCGAAGCGATGGCCGCCGTCGTAGTAGGTGCCGATGGGGAAGGCAGGCAGCACCTGGCAGCGGTTGGCGAAACCCGCGGCGCACGTCCGGCATCGACCGCAGCTGGCCACCAGCGACAGCACCACCCGGTCGCCGGGCTTTATCCCGGTGACGCCCTCCCCCACATCCTCCACCACCCCGGCCCCCTCGTGGCCCAAGATCATGGGGGTCTCCCATTCGCGGGTGCCGTGGTACACGTTCAGGTCGCTGTGGCAAATCCCGCTGTGGGTGATCCGCACCAGCACGTCTTGGGGGGCCAGGTTGCAGATGTCCAATTCGACGATGTCCAGCGGGACATTCGGCTCCCGATACACCGCAGCCCGGGTCTTCATCGATTCGCCTCCCAAAAACGGCCGTCTCCGCAGCCCTTACAACGGTACTCGTCGCCAGCCGGCGGAGTCCTCCGTGTCCACCAGCGCCAGCCGGGTGAACTGGCTGAATCACAACGGTACTTGTCGCCAGCCGGTGGGGTTCTCCTCCCGCCCCGCCGGTCAGTCGGGGCCGAGGTCGAGGCCGGCAAAGCCGTTGGATCGGACCACAGCGAAGGCCCAGAACACGGCCAGTAACCCGCCATAGAGCAGCAGCACGAACCGCATCGACACGAGATCACCCAGGAACCCGCCGATCAGCGATCCGATCGGCAGCCCAGACAGAACCGACATCAGCCACACCGACATCACCCGGCCTCGATACTGCTCGTCGACCTGCACTTGCAGGGCGCTGTTCACCGTGACCCCGTGGGCCATGTGGGCCGCACCGAACACGAAGTAGCCCAGCAATCCGAATGCCAACCACGGAGTAACCCCCACAACCAGCACTCCCAAGGCGTACACCCCGACGGCGGCCATCTCGAATCGGGAGCGAAGGTGGCGGTCGCCGAAATTGGTGACGTACAAGCCCACCACCAGCGATCCGAAGCCGAAGGTGGCGGTGAGCCAGCCCAAGCCGCCATCGCCGAGCGAGAACACGTCGTCGGCCACGCTGGCCACCAGTGCGAAGGCGAAGACCGCTCCGACGCTGGCCACGATGAACGAGGTGAGCATCACCAAGCGCATGGCGGGACGACGCCTGACGTAATCCAAACCGTGGCGGAACTGCAACCAGAACGGCTCCTGCTCAACCGGTTCCGCGGCCCGCAGCCTCATCGGCGCCATCATGGCCAGACCCAGAGCGAAGCCGACAATGGTCACCGCGAACGCCGGCCCCGGGCCCCAGTAGATCAAGGTGAGCCCGGCCAGTGCCGGGCCCAGCGCCCGCCCGGCGGTGAACGACAAAGACACGAAGCGCACCGCCGACAGAAGGTCTTCAGGGGGCACCAACAGCGCGGTCATGGCCTGGGTGGGCGCCCACTGGAACCCCGAGGCCACCCCCACCACCACCTGGATGCCGATCATCAGCCAAGGGGTGAGGAGGTCGGCGGCGAACAGCGCCAAGAAGGCCGCCGAACAGGCCAGCTGGGTGAAGAACGACGCGAACAAGATGGCCTTGCGGCTGAACCGGTCGCTCCATATGCCCGCCACCGGGGTCATGAACAGCGATGGGACCAACACCGCGAACGCCGAGCTGCCCACCCACCAATTCGAGTCGGTCAGCTCGTTCATGTAGAAGGGCACGGCCAGCGACTGCATGAACTGCCCGGTGGTGGCGATGGACACGCCGATGAAGAAGAGCAGAAACGAGCGATGGGACAGGGCGCGGAGCGCGGAGGGTTGATCCGACACGATCAACCGACAGTACTTGCCCCGATGATGAATCTGGTCGTTTGCGGTCGGTGTGCCAACATCGGCCAGTGCCCCAGGATGAACGACAGTCTGAGCTGGTCCGCAATCGCCATGGCAGCGGCGCCTTCCGCCGACGGCTGCGGATGATCGCCCCCGACCCCAAAACGGTGGTGGTCGGCCTTGAGGACGACATGCACCACTACGAGGCGGCTCTCACCCATGACGGCCGCTGCATCACCAAGGCGTCCGCCGCGGGGCCCAGGATGCCCTGGGAACCGTGCTCCGGCGCACTCGACCAGCTCCAGGCCCTCGTGGGCTGCCCGCTGACCACCACCGCGTCGGAGGTGTTCGCCTGGACCGACGTCCGCCGGCAATGCACCCACCTCTACGACGCTGCCGTGCTCGGGGTGCTCCACGCCGCCCGGGGGCGAGTCGGCACCCGCCAATACGACGCCACCGTGCCCGACTGGGACCGGCCCCCGTTCGACGCCTGGATCGAGCGGGATGGGATCGAGGTCTGCCGCTGGCGGATGGCCGCGACCCTGGAGATCGAATCACCGGAGCCGTTCGGCGGTCGTCAGCTCAAGGGCGGGTTCGTCCGCTGGTGCGAGGAGACTTTGGATCCCGAGGCCGCCGAGGCCGCCTGGGTGCTCCAGCGCACCGTATGGCTGTCGGGCGCCCGCCGGGTGGAACTGGAGGACTGCGACGACGCCATCGTCTCCGGGCTGGTCCCAAACGTCTGCTGGACATCACAGCCCGAGCGCTATCACGTGGCCTTTCGGCGCCGGGGAACGCTGCGCGATCACGGTCCCAGCACCAATGAGATGCTTGTGGACATGCCGACCCGTTGGCCCCAACTCCATGGCACCTGAGAGACTCAGCGGTATGGCGATGATGGAAACCCGTTGCCTGGCCCTGTGATGCAGAACCACACCTGAGAGACTCGAAGACATGGCTATGAGAGAAACGGAGGAACCGCTGTTCGCCGAGCAGTTCCAATCCATCGCCTCCAATATCGGCAGGGCCATCATGGGCAAGCCCGATGTGCTGGACTTGGCCGTTACCTGCCTGCTGGCCGAGGGGCATCTGCTCATCGAAGACGCCCCCGGCGTGGGCAAGACGAGCCTGGCCAAGGCTCTGGCCATCACCGTGCAGGCTGAGTTCGGCCGCATCCAATTCACCCCCGACCTGCTCCCCTCCGATGTGGTGGGGGCCACGATCTGGAACAGAGCGGCCAATTCGCTGGACTTCCAGCCCGGGCCGGTGTTCTCCGGCATCGTGGTGGCCGACGAGATCAACCGCGCCTCGCCCAAGACCCAGTCGGCCTTGTTGGAGTCCATGGCCGAGCGACAGGTCACAGTGGACGGCACCACCCACAGCCTCCCCCGGCCTTTCATGGTGATCGCCACCCAGAATCCGCTTGAGCACGAGGGCACCTATCCGCTGCCTGAAAGCCAGCTCGACCGGTTCTTGATGCGAATCGAGGTGGGCTATCCCTCGAAGCAGGACGAGCTTGAGATTCTCGACGCCCATGGCACTGACAACCCGCTGGACACCCTTCGCCCGGTGGTGGATTCCAAGATGGTGAGCATGCTGGCCGATCACGCCAGCACGGTGTTCATGGCTCCGGGGATCAAGCGATACCTGGTGCAGATCGCCAACGCCACCAGAGACCACCCCAGCCTCATCTTGGGGATGTCTACCCGGGCAACCCTCGCACTCCAGCGGGCGAGCCGGGTGCGGGCTGCTTCACAGGGGCGGGACTACGTGCTTCCCGACGACGTGAAGCATCTGGCTGGGCCCGTATTGGCCCATAGGCTGCTGTTGGATCCCCAGGCTCGGGCTCGAGGCACTCCAGCCACTCGCATCGTCGGAGACATCATGAGCTCGGTTCCGGCCCCCGTCGACTAGAACCAGCCCGACCATGCTCACCCCTTCCGGCTGGCTGCTGCTGATCGGGTCGGCGCTGCTGATAGCCGCAGGCTGGGTGTTCGGCTCCAGCGAGTTGCTGGCCGTAGGCGTCGCCGGCACCGCGGTGGCTGTCCTCGCGTTGGCCTACGTCAAGGTCTTCCCGCCTTTGCGGGCGATTTCCCGGTCGCTCAAACCGCAGCAAATACACGTGGGCAGCGAGTGCCATGTGCAGTTGGAGCTGGCCAACCCAAGCCGCTTCCGCACCCCGGTGCTGCGACTGGCCGACGAGATCTCGTTTTCCACCAAGAACTCGATGAGCGATTTCCGGTCACCAGACCTGCTGGTGGCACCGGTGTCGTCGGGCGATAGGTTGACGGTGAGCTACCGGTTGCCTACCGAAGAGAGAGGTCGGGCCATCACTGGGCCGCTCACCTTGACCGTGGCCGATCCTCTGAGCATGGCAGCCCGGCATTTCCTGGTCGGGGGCAAAGCCGAAGCGCTGGTCTACCCGGCCGTGGTCCCGATCAAGCCTCCCCCCCGCCTGCCCGGAAACACCTTCGACGCCGTTCGGCGCAGCCCCATGGCCCAAAGCGGCGACGAGCTGTACGGATTGCGCCCGTTCCAGAGGGGAGACGACCCGCGGCACATCCACTGGCGGTCGTCCGCCCATCACGACGAGCTGATCGTCCGCCAGTTCGAGGAGTTCTCCCACACTCACACCACCGTTTTGCTGGACACTCGGAGCGCGCAGTTGGACGCTGAGGCCGGCTTCGAGCGTTTCGAGGCCATGGTGTCGGCCGCGGCCAGCATCTGTCAGGCCAGCCTGCGCCGGGGAGACCAAACCCGGTTGACGACGACCGCGGACCACGACAGCGGATTTGGGTGTGATTCGGCCCACCTTCACAAGATCTACGAACATTTGGCCCTCGTCAGCCTCGACGTCGGCAGTTTGATCGGTGCGGTTGAGCGGCTGGGGCGAGAGCACGGCGGCGGGCTGGTGGTGGCCGTTGTCGCTGAAGCAGATGGCACTGAAGCCGGAGCGCTGACGCCGCTGGGCTCGCAGTTCACCTCCAAGACGGTGGTGCTGTTCGTCGCTGCTGAGCAGGCGCAAGCGGGGCGCTTGCCCCCTGCATTCGTCCCGGGAACGACCTTGCTGCCCGTGGACGAGCCCTCGGGATTTGCCGAAGCATGGGCGACGCATACAGCCTCCCATGAGGAGTCCTCCACACCGCCCTTCTCGGCTGCATCTACTGCCTTAGATCACCGCCCATGATCTCCTCTCGTATATCAGGCGCGTGGGATGCGGCCCTGGAGGCCACCGGGCCGGTCCTGACCGCGGCCACCGCCTTCAGCCTCATTCGGGTGTTCGAAGGGGATGGCTGGGTTCTGCCGGTGTACGTTGCCGCAGCCATTAGCCATCTGCTGGCCATTGCCATCCGCCGCATCGGTTGGGGAATGCTGGTTTCCGCACTGGCCAGTGGCGTCGGATTGGTGCTGACGGTGACATGGTCCCACTACTGGAGCACCGTTTTCTGGGGCATTCCAGCAGGAAACACCTGGGCTGAGCTGGGCGACGATCTGGAGCAGGCCTGGAGGGCATTCGGCGAACTCAGCCCCCCGGTGGCGCCGAGCGGCGGCTTCACCGTGAGTGCTATGGCCGCGTTGTGGCTGCTGGCCTTTGTCTACGACTGGGCCGCCATGAGAGCACGAGCCCTGTTCGAGCCGATGGTGCTGCCCATCGCCGCCACCGGCTTCGCGGGGTTGGTGGGCGGTGGCCAACACCGGGTCTTGACCATCGGCGTGTTCACCGGGGCCCTGCTGCTGTTCGCCTCGATGCACCGAGTGGCGGCCCGAACCGCCGATGCCCCGTGGCTGGGGGGCAAGGGGCGGGCCTCGTCTGGGCGCCGGGCGCTATTGGCGGGAAGCTCGGCAATCGCAGCCGTCGCACTGATTGGGGCCCTTGCCGCCGGCCCGGTTCTGGGCACCCAAGATGATCCGATCGTCGACCTGACCGAAGCCGTCAACCGGGGCCAGAGGACTTCGGGAAGGGTGGTGATCAGCCCCCTGGTCGACATCAGGGGCCGACTGGTGAACCAAGGCGATGCGGTGATGTTCCGGGTGCGGGCTGAAGATCGGTCTTATTGGAGGCTTACCTCGTTGGATCAATTCGACGGTCGGGTGTGGACTTCCCGAGCCGACTATGCCGCCCGACCCACGCAACTGCCCACGCTCTTCCAGTCGGGCACCAACGTGCTCGAGTCGGTCCAGCATTTCAGCATCGAGCAGCTGGGCGCAGTGTGGGTCCCCGCAGCCTTCGAACCCCGGTCGTTGACATCCGGAGCATCCGCAACAATCGATATCAGCTACGAGCCATCGTCCTCCACCCTCATCGTGGGGCGATCGATGGCCAGCTCCAACGGGCTCACCTATACCGTGTCGTCCGCGTTGCCGCGATTCGACCCCGATGCGCTCAAAGCGATCCCGCCTGATACCCCCATGATTCCCGAAGTGGAGCGTTACACCGCGCTGCCATCCGACTTCAGTCCTCGGGTGCAGGACCTGGCTACCCAGCTGACTGCCGGAGCCGATTCGGGCTATGGGCAGGCGCTGGCCCTACAGGCATTCTTCCGCAACGGGGACTTCATCTATGACGCCAATGTGGCCCCCGGCCATTCCGAGAACCGCATCGAGGAGTTCTTGAGCAACCGACGGGGATACTGCGAGCAGTTTGCCGGGACGTTTGCCGCCATGGCCCGGTCGGTGGGCCTGCCGGCTCGAGTGGCGGTGGGCTTCACGGTGGGCGAAGCCGACCCCGACGACCCGAACCTCTACGTAGTCAGCGGAAGGCACGCCCATGCTTGGCCCGAGGTTTATTTGGCCGGTGCGGGATGGGTAGCGTTCGAACCCACGCCGGGCCGCGGCGCACCCGGTGCCCAGAACTACACCGGAATAGCCGAGGACCAGGCCATCGGCGCCTCAGAAATCGCTTCGGTTGAGGATGACCTGAACCTCGATTCCCCGCTCGCTCCCGACAACCCCACCGACTTCGAGAGCCTTTTCCCCCCTGAATCCCCGGACTTGGACAACCCCCTGGTCGATTTGGGGGGCAGCCGAGACGGAGGGATGAACTGGACGACTTGGATTGCGATATTGGCCCCGGTGCTGGCCGTGCTGCTCATTCTGCTCATCCCCTGGTTCAAGCAGGCCCAAAGTCAGCGGCGATTCCTCAAGATCACCGGCAATCGGGGCAAGATCAGACTGCTGTGGACGGAAACGGTGGAATCACTGGCCCTCATCAACATGACCCCCAGATTGGACGAGACCTATGCCGAGTTTGCCCGTCGGGCCATTGAGCAAGTCCCGCTTCACAGCCCTGACCTGCGGCAACTGGGCGAACTTGCCGCAGCCGCAACGTTCGCCCCCTCAGAGCCCAGCGATCGAAATCAGTGGCTGGCCCGGACGTGGTCGCTGTCGGTGCGAGCCGAGGTGAACTTCCGGGTGAGCCGGGGGCAGAAGCTGGCCGCGGCCTTCAACCCTCAGCCGCTCTTCGGCTCGCGATGGCGAGGACGGCGCGGCCCCAGCTGGACCATTGGACCCTGATTGGTGAGCCTGATTGCTGGGGCTTGTTGGCTGGCAGTCTGTCCGAGCTAGTCGCGCTCGGATTGCTCCGCGCCGCCGCGACGCAGTCGATTGAGCATTCGACGGCCCGGTGAGCGCAAGTAGTTGCTCACGTCGCCGCGGTTGATGCTGTCACTGATCTGTTGCAGCCCGAACCTCCCAAGCTGGCGCAGGTTGCTCCACCCCCACAGCGATGCCGCCAACATGACCAAGAAGCCAAGGAAAGACAGCCAGTACGAGGTGGAGAGGGTCAGGATCATGAACACCAGCCCCGCTATGCAGCCCAGCACCGCCAGTCGGAGATTGCGGGCCGGATGGGTGAACACCGTGGTCCGGCCGACTTCGCGGGCCAGCGCGGGGTCGGTTTCATAGAGCCGTTCCTCTATTTCACTGAGGATGCGTTGCTCGTCCTCGGAAAGTGGCACTTGCTAAGTGTCTCACAGGCCGACCCTTGAGACAATGCCGGCTATCTGCGCCCAAGGAGTTGTCGGACTCAACCCGGCCGGGTCCAGCCGGTTTGTCGAGGGCCCGCGTTGGCGATTCCTCCGGTGTGAATCGCCTCGGTTCCAAAGCGGTCCCTGATGCGGTCAACGGCCCGGTCCACGTCGTGCCATGAAGGAGCACCGGCATCCTCCAGGGAAAGCTGGCGCTGACCGGGGTCTTCAAGCTCCGACACTCCTACCCCTATGAGGCGGACACCTGGGTCCACATCCACTTCCTCCAAAAGCCGCTTGGCCTCCCGGGCCAACACCACCCCCGAGTCAACCGGACTGGCCAGGGTGTGAGACCGGGTGATGGTGGTGAAATCCCCGAAGCGGACTTTGATGGTGACGGTCCGCCCCGCCACCCTTGCCGTCCGCAGCCGGGAGGCCACCGAATCGCTCAAGGCAACCAACTCCGCTCCAAGGGCGTCGTGGGTGTGTACGTCGCGGGGAAACGTCTTCTCATGGCTCATCGACTTGGGTGCTGTCTCGGGAATCACCGGACGGGGGTCCACCGCATTGGCCAAGCTGTGCAGATGCTGGCCGTGGGCCTTGCCGACGACCTGCTCAAGGCGTTCAAGGGGAAACTGGGCCAACTCCCCGATTGTGGCGATCCCAATCCGGCCGAGGCGGGCCAAGGTGGCCGGGCCCACCCCCCAGATGTCGCTCACCGGGCGAGGCGCCAAGAACGCCCGCTCCTCGCCCGCCGGCACCTCGAACACGCCCACCCCTTCCAACGGTCCCGACCGGGTGGGCTCGGGCTTGGCCAGCTTGGAGCCCAGTTTGGCCAAGAACTTGATCGCAGCCACCCCCACCGCGCAGTTGATTCCCTCTTCCTCACGGACCTGTCCTCGGATCAAATGGCCGATCTCGACCGGGCAGCGACGGGCTCCGGCGACGTCGAGGAAGGCCTCGTCCAGCGACAAGGGCTCGACCAGCGGAGTGAACGACTGGAGGATGGCCATGATGCGCCCGCTCACCTCCTGGTAGAGCTGGCGGTCGCCGGGCAAGAAGACGATCTCGGGGCACAGTCGGCGGGCCTGCCCTGCGGGCATGGCCGATGAGACCCCATACGATCGGACCTCGTAGGAGGCCGACGCCACCACTCCCCGACTCCCCGAACCGCCTACTGCCACCGGCAAGCCCCGCAACTCAGGACGCCGCAGCAGCTCTACCGACACAAAGAAGGCATCCATGTCCACGTGCAGGATGGTGCCCGATTGGGTATCGCCGCTTTGAGTGCTCTGCGCCATTGCCGGGTGGGACTACGAGAGACGGACCACGGTGAGGCCGTCGATCTCGGTGCCGGTCACCTGATAGCGATAGCTCAGCATTTGGCTGGGACGCTGGCGACACCATTCCAGCAGCGGCTCGCGTACCCAGCGAGGGCTCTGCACCAAGTGGGCCTCGCACTCTTCATGATCGTAGAAATCAGCGTGCTCCACGATGCCGTCGGGATCCTCCAGCACGATCTCCCCGTTCCAGTCCACCGCCCGGTGGGCTTCCACTCGGAGGCGCCATCCCAGATCGGTGAAATCCACGGTTATCTCATACAGCGGTCCCTCCCAGATGCTCACCTGGATGCCGGTCTCTTCCAGCACTTCCCGGCCCAGCGCCTCCAACAGGGTCTCTCCGGGATCGACCACCCCGCCGGGTGTGCTCCACTCCACTGAATCGTTCCGGCGCCGGTTCCGCACCAGCAGCAGCTGCTCGCCCCGCAAGACCACTCCCCCGGCCACCTCCCAATCCCGAACTCGCCCCGGCACCTCCCCAGTATGGCCCGACCCAGCGACAACCCGCTCTGAGGCCAGCCCAGAATTCAGCCCCGAGGCCAACTCAGCAGCACAGGCAACCCAGGCATTGATACTCGCCGCGGTCCGCTACGAAGAGAACTCCGAGGCTCTGATGCCAGCCGGAGCTCACCTCAGCAGCACTGGCTCAACGTTGCATGGCCGATGGTTGCTGACTCCCACATCGGGGAAGAGGTCACACTCGTGGGGAGGCGATTTGGATATCGACTTCCAGGGTGGGAGATCGGCGCAGGGCTCAGGTGGCGGTCGCAACTCGTAGGTGCCGTTCTTGTTTCGATGCACAACCCAGCCGTC
>JAJEDQ010000049.1 GCA_022821445.1 Acidimicrobiia bacterium
TAGACCACCCCTATCCTTGTGCCCGCGTGATTACCAAGGGCTTGCTATTTGAATTCGACAATGCGGCGGACGACTGGCGGTGCCAGGCGGCTTGTCGCGACACCGACCCGGACCTGTTCTTCCCCGTGGGCAGCACCGGTCTGGCCCTCGAGCAGATCGAGTCGGCCAAAATTGTGTGCCAAACCTGCGACGCACGACATGCCTGCTTGGAGTTCTCTTTGGCTACCAACCAGGACTCCGGCGTTTGGGGCGGCACCTCTGAGGAAGAGCGTCGCCAACTTCGCCGCCTCAGGGTGGCCGAGCAGCGCGAGAAGTCCATCATCTTGGCCTAACAGTCGTTCGAGGTGCCGATCCCAGCAGGGGTATCGCCACCTCCACCACCGTCCCCGGGCGGGATGGATCCCCTTCGCCTTTGGTCATGGTGATGCTGCCCCGCAGATCGGCGCTCACCAGATTCCTGACGATGGCGATTCCCAGACCATCAGCGCTGTCCACATCGAAACCCGGGGGCAGTCCGACCCCGTCGTCGGTCACCCGCACCTGCACCCGATCGCCGTCATTGTCCAGCTCGATCCGAACCTGTCCGCCGGGCAGCTCAGGGTAGGCGTGGTCCATCACGTTTTGCAGGCACTCGTTCAGCACCACGGCCAGCGGAGTGGCCACATCGGCAGCCAGCTCTCCGGCATCGCCGGTCACCTTGAACTCCACCGGGCGGTCGGGCCCGGTCAGGCCCTCTTCAACCATCCGCACCAGCGACCGCACGATCTCCACGAACGGCACGTCGCTGCTGGCATCGCGCGACAAGATCTCGTGGACTATGGCGATGGCCCGGATGCGCCTCACCGACTCCTCGATGGCGTCCCGAGCCTCGGTGGCTATGGCTCGGCGCCCTTGGAGGCGCAGTAGCGAGGACACCGTTTGCAGGTTGTTCTTCACCCGGTGGTGGATCTCGGCAATGGTGGCGTCCTTTGACATCAGCAGGCGATCTCGGCGGCGCAACTCGGAGATGTCCCGCATCAGCACCAACGCACCGGTTAGCTCTCCACTGCCGATGAGCGGCAGGCAGCGCAGCACTACCGTGCCCCGATCTCCGTGCTGGATCTCCTCCGTCTGAGGCAGACGGGAGGCGAACGCGGCTCGGATGGCCCGCTGCTCCAGGCCGACCTCCACCAACCGCCGGCCTTCCACGTCGCTGTGGAGGCCGATGCGGTGCAGCGCCGAGGCAGCGTTAGGCGAGATGAGCTGAACCCGGCCCGAGGCGTCGAGCAGCATCAGCCCGTCGCCCACCCGGGGTGATTCCTCAGTCTCGATGTCGTCCACCGGAAACGGGTACTCCCCCTCGGCGATCATGGCCGCCAGCCGCCGGAACACTTTGAAGTAGCTCATCTCCAGCTCGCCGGGATCGCGCTGGGTGTCGGGATCGAACTCCCGGGCCATCACCGCCACCACCTCGCCGTGGCAGTTCACCGGCACGGTCAGCGTGCGGACGCGGGGCTGGTCGGCGTGGCCGATGCGTCCCCCGTCGGTGATCCGCCCCTCCCGATAGGCCACATCCACCAGCGGACGCTGCTCGGGGGTGAATTCCGCCCCCACCAGATTGTTGCGATGGATTGACCGGGCCGTGGTGGGCCGAATCTGCCCCGCAATGGCATAGCCCGCCGGGCTGCTGCCGGTTGGCCCGGCGATGGCGTGGCCGGTCGGGCCAGCGGTTGTGGACCCGGCGGGCACGTACAGAAGCAGATCGGCGAAGGAGATGTCAGCCAGCGGTGCCCAGGTGCGCATGAGCCGCTGGAGATGGTTCAGGCGCGACTTGGCCAGGCCGGGGGCCAGTTCCTCCAGGCTCGCCATTGCCCGAGTCTACGGCCCGGGGGGAATCAGCCCCCGAAGCCGATCGACCGACTGGCCGATGAGGGATCGAGCTCCACGTACGCCACGCTGGCGGCCGGCACCCCCACCTCGCGGCCACGACTGTCGGTGAGCCACAACATCTCGCCCGATGCCAGACCCGTGGTGATGGCCCTTTTGACCGACTCCAAATCTGAGTCGGGATCCATCTCCACTTCTATCTCCTTCTGGCTCCGGATCACTCCGATTCGGACGTTCATTGATTCACTCCTTGCACTCGAACTAGTTGATCTTCAGCTCCGGGCGGTAGATGCGCCGGGGCGGGGGATTGTCCGCCAAATGAGCGGCCATGGCCGAAAATGCCTGACCGGCTTCGGAATCTGGAGCCTCTGCCGCGATGGGCCGGCCTTCGTCGGCCCCCTCCCGCAGGGCAGGCATCAGTGGCACCTGCCCGATCAAGGGCACTTCAAGTTGGTCGGCCAGTTCTTGGCCTCCCCCCGCGCCGAACAACTCATACCGCTTGCCGTCGTCGCCAGTGAACCAGCTCATGTTCTCGATAACCCCGCGCACGGTGAGATTGACCTTCTCGGCCATATACGCAGCCCGCTGAGCCACCCGCTGAGCGGCTGGTTGGGGGGTGGTCACCACGTAGACCTCAGAGCGGGGCAGGAATTGGGCCAATGAGATGGATATGTCCCCCGTGCCCGGCGGCAGGTCCACTAGCAGGAAATCGGGATTATCCCAGGCCACATCGGTGAGAAACTGCTCCAGCGCCTTGTGGAGCATGGGGCCCCGCCAAATCACCGCTTGGTTTTCCTCGGCAAAGAACCCCATGGAGATGCATCGCACGCCGTGGGCCTCAGGAGGCGCGATCATCTCGCCGACCATTTGCGGCTCTTGGCTGATGCCCAGCATCCGGGGCACGGATAAGCCCCACACGTCGGCATCCACCACCGCGGTGCGATGCCCGGCGGCGGCCAGGGCCACCCCCAGATTCACCGTGACCGACGACTTGCCCACGCCGCCCTTGCCCGAGGCGACCAGCATCACCCGGGTGGTGGACTCCGGATCGGCGAATGGGATGGTCCGGCGCGGCGGTTCGGGGGTGTCGCCTGCGGCAGCCATGCCGGTAGATTACGGCATCGACTCAGAAATCCCTGTGCCGTGACCGGCCCCGTGTTGTGACAATTTCAGTGCCGTGACCGGCCGCCACTATCTCGACCATGCCTCCACCTCGCCCATCCGGCCCGAGGCGCTGGCGGCCATGAATCAGTGGTGGACCACCGGCCACGGCGACCCCTCCCGGATGCACGCCGAGGCGCTCGCGGCCCGTTACGAGATCGAGCAGGCCCGCCAGCAGGTGGCCGACTGCTTCGGCGCCCGCTCGCGGGAAGTGGTCTTCACCAGCGGAGCCACCGAGTCGATCGCCGCCGCGGTGCAGGGGGCGGCGCACCGGGGCACCCACCAAGTGCTGAGCGCAGTGGAGCACTCCGCAGTGCGGCTGTCGGCCCAGCGGCTTGAAGCCCAGGGGCACCAGGTCACCGTGGTCGGGGTGGACGGCACCGGTCGAGTGGATCCCGACGAGATGGCGGCGGCCGTCGGGGCCGACACCGGGGTGGTCCACTGCCAGTGGGCCAACCACGAGGTGGGGACGGTGCAGCCGGTGGCCGAGGTGGTGGCCGCCTGCCGGGAGCAGTCTCCCGATGTGCTGATCCACGTGGACGCCGCCGCGGCCGCAGGCCGGATTCGGGTCGACTTTGCCGAGATTGGCGCCGACTTGATGGCGATCAGCGCCCACAAGTTCGGCGGGCCGCCGGGCATCGGTGCCCTGTTGGTGCGCCGCGGCCTGCGCCTGGTGCCGCTGTTGGAGGGTGGCGACCAGGAGCGGGCTCGACGGGCCGGGCTGGAGAACGGCGCGGCCATCGCCGGATTTGGAGCGGCGTGCGCGGCGCTGGAGGACGGGGGCTTGGAGCAGGAGGCCAGCCGGGCCCAAACCCAAACCGACAAGCTGCGCGACCTGGTTCAAAGCATCGAGGGCGTCGTGGAGTACGGCCACCCAACCCAGCGTTTGCCCCACTTGGTGTGCCTAGGGATCAGCGACGTGGAGCCCCAAGCGGTGCTTATTGGCCTGGACCGGGCCGGCGTGGCCGCCCACTCCGGCAGCTCGTGTGCCTCCGAGTCGCTGGAGCCTTCCCCCGTGCTAGAGGCCATGGGCGTAGACGCCCACCACTCTCTGCGTCTGTCGGTGGGTTGGCCGACAACCGACGAGGACGTGGACGCCGCGGCTCAGGCGCTACAAGAGTCTCTAACAGAGCTACGCAAACTGCGGGCCTAGCCCAGCCAGTCGAAGAAGTCTGCTCCGGCCAGCGCGTTGGAGACGCCATCGAGATCTTCTACGTGCAGGAACTCGAATCCGGCTGCCTCGGCGTAGTAGCGGTCGACGTCGGTGTCGCCGATGTGGATGTAGCGGCTGGCCTCAAACTGGTTCCGCACCTCGTCCAAATGGTGCTTGCCCCCCACAAAATCCACGTCGATCCCGTGGATGTCCCACAACCGCTGCTGGTCGGACCGCACTCGGTCAGACCCGCTGCCGATCACATAACCCCTGGCCTTGGCCTGCCGCATAGCCTCCAGCAAAATCGGCCCCGGCGGATCGCCGCACTCCAGCGTGCCGTCAATGTCAAACGAAATCAGGATGCCGGCAGGTTACCGACACACCAATCTGATTGAGAACCCCACCACAACAATGGTGCGATGTGATATCATTTGATATCAGCGGAGGTGGTCGTGACTGACATCTTGATCCGAAATGTCCCAATTGAGGTGCTCGCCACAATCGATGCCAAGGCGAAGCGAGTCGGACTCTCACGCAACGAATACCTCCGCCGGGCGCTAGAAAGCGAACACATCGCTTCCGCTGGCCCCGTCAGCGTCGAGGATCTCAAGCAATTCGCTGTCCTCGCGCAAGACCTCGGAGACCCTGCCGTCATGTCCGGCGCGTGGTCGTGACGACCTGGCTTATCGACAAATCTGCAATCGAGCGGCTGCACCTCGCTGAAAACGCGTCCGAGTGGGCGGAGCGAATCGAGCGAGGACTGATCAGCATCAGCACTGTCACGCGACTCGAGGTCGGCTATTCAGCCCGTTCGGCAGCGGATCATCGCATGCTGGTCTTGGAACCACCGATTGCGTCGATGCCCGTGGAGTACCTCACTCCTAGGATCGAGGACCGCGCCCTGGAACTCCAGTCAGTGCTCGCGGAGCGCGGCCAGCATCGGGCACCATCCATTCCCGACCTGCTAATTGCCGCAACGGCAGAACTCTCTGAACACACCGTGCTCCATCTCGACAAGGACTTCGAGCTGATAGCCCAGGTCACCGGACAACCGATCGAGCGCCTCAACACGGTCTAACTGTCCACTCAACGACCGCAATCAGCTTCAGTTGGCTCGGGAGGGAGGACTCGAACCCCCAATATCGGGACCAGAACCCGGTGTGTTGCCAATTACACCACTCCCGAAAGCAGCGGCCAGTGTACTCCCCTATCCCGGCGGAGGGGCAACGCTTTAGAGGCGGGAGCGGGCGGTTTGGAGGCGGTGGAGGACTTCTTCTCGGGTTAGGTGGTTCACCATGGGCTCGAAGAGTGGGGGCCCTACGGAGCGGCCGGTGACGGCTACTCGGACGGGGGCCTGGGACTTGGAGCGGTTGACGCCGTGGGCCTCGCCGGCGGCGAAGACGGCGTCTTTGACGGTTTCGGGGTCCCAGGGGCAGTCGATGAGGGCGGCAATGGTGGCGTCGAGGATTTCGTGGGCGGCTTTGCCGCGCACGACGGCCTTTTCCCACGACTGATCGTCGATGATGGGCTCCGCGAGGAAGAGCCAGTCCACTTGGGGGATGATGCCGTCGAGGGTGCGGAGCTTCTCCTGAACCAGGGGGGCCATGGCGGCGACTACCTCGGGGCGGTAGCGCTCGGGGGACCAGGGCACGGTTTCGCTGGTCAGGTGGGGTTCGAGGGCGGCTAGGAATGTCTCTGGGTCGAGCTCGCGGATGTACACCCCGTTGAAGTGCTCCAGCTTGGCGATGTCGAAGAATGCGGGGGCCTTGTTCACGTCTTCCAGCCGGAACTGCTCGATGATCTCAGCCATGGGGCGGATCTCCACCCCGTCGCGTGGGCCCCATCCCAGAAGGGCCAGGTAGTTGGCCATCGCCTCGGCCAGGAATCCCCGCTTCCGGTAGCTCTCCAATGAAACGTCGTCGCGGCGTTTGGACAGCTTTTTGCGCCGCTCGTTCACCAACAGGGGCAGGTGGGCGTATACGGGCGGCTTCGCCCCCACCGCCTCAGCCACTAGCACGGCCCGGGGGGTGCTCGACAGCAGGTCTTCGCCTCGGATGGCGTGGGTGATGGCCATGTCGGCATCGTCCACCGCGTTGGCCAGCACGAAGGTGGGCGAGCCGTCGGAGCGCCAGATCACGAAGTCGCCCAGCTGGGCGTGGTCCACCGCCACCTCGCCGCGGACTACATCGTCGATAACGGTGGTCCCCTCCGGGGTTCTGAATCGAACCGCTCGACCGTCGCCCATTTCAGTGCCGGGCAGCTCATTGTCGTCGGCGTCGCACAGGTAGGCCCGGCCATCTTCCAGCAACTGCTGCACTGCCTCCCGGTGACGTTCTCGGCGCTCCGACTGGTAGAACGGCCCCTCGTCGTAGTCGATGCCCAGCCAACCCAGATATTCGAATATGGCGTCGGTCAGCTCGGGGCGGTTGCGGCTCTCGTCGGTGTCCTCGATGCGCAGGACCATGGTCCCGCCGGTGGCCCGGGCATACAGCCAGTTGAACAGGGCTGTTCGAGCCGAGCCGACGTGGAGGTAGCCGGTGGGCGACGGTGCGAACCGAACCCGCGGCGAACCAGCCGAAGACAGCAGCTCAGCCGGACTCACCGGTTGATGCTGACCGCGAACAGCTCAGCTCGGTTGTTGAGACAGGCGGCCTCAACCTCACTGGGAGGCATCCGAAGCACCGCCTCGGGAATCAGGCCCACTATTTGCCGGGCCTCGGCATAGTGATGGGGATGGCTGACACCGGCGAACAGCTCCTTGCGCCAGGCCACCAGCGACTCGTCAGGAGCGGGGGGCAGGAAGCCGAACACCCGGAACGCAACCTCCAAATCGGCGGCCACCGGCGCCCGTCCGAAGATGGCCGCCCGCTTCAACGCCACGCCCACACACCCGGCGATGGCGTCGTCAGCGTGCTCCCCAGCACCCAGCAGCAACTGGTCCTCGAAGCGTCGAGCCAGCCGCAGAGCGTATCCCTGGTCCGGTCCGGGCACGCCCAACCCGGCGCCTATCGGCTGTCCCCCGGTGAGCTCGGCCGGCCTATCCGCCAACCAGGGCTGGGGTCGGCGAGGCGGCGATACGTAGTGGCGGTCTGCCGCGGCAGTGTCGTTGGGAACGTAGTCAGGAGCGGCCATTTTCATCCTCGCTGTGGAGAAGTCCGAACACCAGGCTGTCCACCAGCGCCTGCCAGCTGGCCTCCACGATGTTGGTGGACACGCCGATTGTGGTCCACACCCGGTCGCCGTTGGTGGAGTCGATGATCACCCGGGTGACCGCCGCAGTTCCCGCCGCGGTGTCAAGCACCCGCACCTTGTAGTCGATGAGCGAGATCGACCGGAATGCCGGATAGCGGTCGGCCAGAGCCAGCATCAGCGCGGCGTGCAGGGCGTTGACCGGGCCATTGCCCTCGCCGGTGGCCACGGTGCGCTCGCCGCCTACGTGGAGCTTCACGGTGGCCTCGGTGTCCATCTCCACGGCCACCTCGTTCCAGGCCCGGGCGCCGGTGCCCGACCGGTGCTCGGTGGAGACTCTGAACGACTCCAACTCGAAGTACGGCTGCGTCCATCCCGACGCCGCCCGCATCAACAGCTCCAGGGAGGCGTCGGCCACCTCGAAGTGGTACCCGGCGTGCTCCAGCTTCTTGAGCGTGTCCACGATCTCGCCGACGGCCTTGCCGTCGAGGTCCAATCCCAGCTCTTGGGCTTTGAGCTCCACCGTGGAGCGCCCGGCCATCTCCGACACCACGAACCGGGTGCCGTTGCCCACCGCCGACGGATCGATGTGCTCGTAGGCGTCGGGGCGGCGGGAGATGGCGCTGGTGTGGAGGCCGGCTTTGTGGGCGAAGGCCGACGAGCCCACGTAGGCCTGCTGGGGGTCGGGCGGGAAGTTCACCAGCTCGGCCACGTGGTGCGACACCGCGGTGAGACGGTCCAGCCGGTCGGGGGGAACGGTCTGCACTCCCATCTTCAAGCTGAGGTTGGCGATGATCGGCACCAGGTTGCAGTTGCCGGTGCGCTCGCCGTAGCCGTTGATGGTGCCCTGCACCTGGGTGGCCCCGGCCCGCACGCCGGCCAGGGCGTTGGCCACCCCGCAGCCGGTGTCGTCGTGGAGGTGGACCCCCACCGGGGTGTCCAGGAAGTCGACCACCGCACCCACGATGTCTTCCACACGGGTGGGCAGCGAGCCGCCGTTGGTGTCGCACAGCACCAGCCGGTCGGCGCCAGCTACCGCGGCCGCCTCCAGCACCGCCAGGCTGTATTCCTGGTTGTCCTGGTAGCCGTCGAAGAAGTGCTCGGCGTCGAAGAAAACCCGCATGCCGTTGTCCTTCAAGAACCGCACCGAGTCGGCCACCATGGCCACCCCCTCGTCCAGGGTGGTCCGCAGGGCCTCCACCACGTGGTAGTCCCAGCACTTGCCCACTATGCAGGCCACCTCGGTGCCGGAGGCCACCAGGTTGGCCAGCGTGAGATCCCCATCGGTGCGCCCCTTCACCTTTCGGGTGGAGCCGAAGGCCACCAGGGTGCTGGTCTCCAGGTTCAGCTCATCGCGGGCTCGGGCGAAGAACTCGTCGTCTTTGGGGTTGGAGCCGGGCCAGCCCCCCTCGATGTAGTGGACGCCGAGGGAGTCGAGCTGGCGGGCGATGCGGAGCTTGTCCTCCACCGTGAGGGAGATCCCCTCGAGCTGGCTCCCGTCGCGAAGGGTGGTGTCGTAAATCTCCACGGCAGCCGGAAGCGCCCGACCCCCTGTGGTCTGAGCCGGGGACATCGTCAGCCAACCCTCACCGCAGCGGGCAGAAACCGGGATCCGGCCGCCTCAACGGTCGACATGCTCGTTCCAGTGCCGGTACTGGGCCTGCCGGCCTCGCACCGCGTCCTGGAACACCCCTTGGATCTTGCGGGTGATCGGACCGGGATCGCCGATCTCGCGGTCGTCCACCGACCGGATGGGCACCACCTCGGCCGCCGTACCCGACAGGAAGGCTTCGTCGGCCAGATACAGATCGCTGCGCAGCAGGTTGTCGGTCACATAGGGAATCCCCAGGTCGGAGGCCATGGTGCGGATGGCATCCTGGGTGATCCCCTCCAGCGCTCCAACCGAGGTGGGCGGGGTGACGATGGTCCCGTCGCGCACCACGAACAGGTTCTCGCCGGTACACTCGCTCACATAGCCCTGAGGCGACAGAAGAACGGCCTCGTCGTAGCCGGCCTTCACCGCCTGCACCTTGGCCAGCTGGCTGTTGATGTAGTGCCCGCAGCCCTTGGCCGCAGTGGGCATGGAGTTGGGGTCGTGGCGCTGCCAGGAGCTGACCATGAGGCGCACGCCGTTCATAACCCCTTCGTCGCCCAGATAGGTGCCCCACGGCCACACTGCGATGGCCACGTTCACCTGGCAGGGCAGCGGATTGAGCCCCATCTCCCCGTACCCCAGATAGGCCAGCGGACGGATATAGCCGCTCTTCAAGTTGTTGACCCGAACGGTCTCTTTGGTGGCGGCCACCAGCTCGTCCACCGTGTAGGGAATGTCGATCTGGAGGATCTTGGCGCTGGCGAACAGGCGGCGGATATGGGGGGTGAGCCGGAATACCGCGGCGCCCTCGTCGGTCTCATAGGCCCGGATGCCCTCGAAGACGCCGTTGCCGTAGTGGAGCGTGTGGGTGAGCACGTGAACGGTGGCGTCGGCCCAGTCCACCAGCTCGCCGTCCATCCACACCTTCTCCGTGGTCTCGATTGGCATCGTGCTCAGATCCCTTCTGCGCTCACTGCTTCGATCTTCGCGGGCCTCACACCCGCTCTGCGATGGCGTCGCCGATCTCGGTGGTGGTCCCGTATTGAGTTGTCGGATCGGCACAGGCCGCCCTAATCCGGTTGGCTGCGTCGGTCTCGCCCAAGAACTCAACCATCATGGCCGCCGACAAGATCGCGGCGGTGGGGTTGGCTCGGCCGGTCCCCACAATATCGGGTGCCGAGCCATGAACCGGCTCAAACATCGACGGCCCGGTGCGGTCGGGGTTCAGGTTGGCCGAGGCGGCCAGCCCGATGCCGCCCGACACCGCTCCGCCGAGATCGGTGAGGATGTCGCCGAACAGGTTGTCGGTCACGATCACGTCGTAGCTCTTGGGGTCTTCCACGAAGTAGATGCAGGCTGCGTCCACGTGGTTGTAGGCGGTGGCCACATCGGGATACTCCTCGGCCACCTCGTTGAAAGTGCGCTCCCACAGATCGCCGGCGAAGGTCAACACGTTGGTTTTGTGTACCAGGGTGAGGTGGCGCCCCGGGCGGCTGCGGGCTAACTCGAAGGCGTAGCGAACACAGCGCTCCACCCCGAACCGGGTGTTCACCGATCCCTGAGTGGCCACCTCCGCGGGGGTGTGGCGGCGCAGGAAGCCGCCCTCCCCGGCGTAGGTGCCCTCGGTGTTCTCCCGGATCACCTCGAACTCGAATGCACCGTCGGGCGACCGGAACGGGCGGCGGTTCACGTACAGGTCGAGCTCGAAGCGCATCCGCAGCAGCAGCCCCCGCTCGATGACGCCGGGGGGCACGTCGGGGGTTCCCACCGCCCCCACGTAGAGGGCGTCCAGCCCCCGCCACTCCTCCATGATCTCATCGGTCAGCACGGTGCCGTCGCGCAGATAGCGGGCACCGCCGAGGTCGTAGGGCACCGTGTCAAACTCCACGCCAGCCGCGTTCAGCACCTTCAGACCCTCGGCGACGACCTCAGGGCCGATCCCGTCGCCGCCGACAACTCCAATCATGTGAGCCATGGCCCATCAGAATACGAATACAGCCTTACCGAAAGCGAACGCTAAAATTGACCTTTATGCCGGAAACCCATGAGCTGTCGCAGACGGCCTTCGACCGTCTTCAAGCTGAGTTCGAACAGCTCACCACGGTCGGACGGGTGGAGATCGCCCGCAAGATCGAAGCGGCCCGAGAATTGGGCGATCTGAGCGAGAACGGCGACTACCACGCGGCCAAAGACGAGCAGGGCAAGATGGAGACCCGCATCGCCCAGTTGGGCGCAATGCTGAGGAACTGCCGAATCGTCGAGGCCGGCGATGGGACCACTGTTGCGGTGGGCTCGGTGGTGACAGTGGCCCACGACGGCGACCCCGACGACGTCGAGACCTACCTGGTGGGCTCGATCGAGGAGCGCCACGACGGGCTCGACGTGATCTCCCCGGCATCCCCGATGGGGTCGGCCATCATCGGAGCGGCTGTGGGCGACACCGTGCCCTATGAGAGCCCCGCGGGGGGCACGCTGACAGTGCAAATCGTGTCCCTTGGGCAATAGCGGCCCTAGTAGCCATGGCGCCGCGTTCCACCGGGGATCAGCCAGGGTGGTCTTCTTTGAGCAGTAGCGGCGAACCGATTGGCCCCAGCCTGCCGCCGGGTGAGTTCGTCGACCTCCCCGAGCGGGGGCGGCTGTTCGTCCGCCGGGCCGCTGGGCCGCCGGACTCCCCTGCCGTCATGCTGCTGCACGGCTGGACGGTGACCGCCGACCTGAACTGGTACCCCGCCTTCGAGCCGATCTCCCAGCGGGCCTCCGTGGTGGCATTCGACCACCGGGGCCATGGCCAAGGGGTGCCCACCCGGCGATTCAGGTTCGCCGACTGCGCCGCTGATGTGCTGGCCGTGGCCGACGCCCTGGGCATCGACCGATTCGTGTGCGTGGGCTATTCCATGGGCGGCGCCATCGCCCAGCTGGCCGCCAAAGCGGCGCCCGACCGGATCACCGGGCTGGTGCTGGGCGCCACGTCCACCAGCTTCCGGGGGCGGGGATCGCGGGCCATCCGCTTCTCGCTGCTCCCGGTGGTGGCCGCCGCCTCCCGCTTGACCCCCGTGAAGCTGCGGTATTGGGGCTGGGAGCAGACCGTGTTCAACGTGATCGGCACCAACATCGGCCGATGGGCCCAAACCGAGGTGCTCAAAGGCGATCCCCAGGCCATGCTGGACGCCGGCACCGAGCTGTTCAACTTCGACTCCTCGCCGTGGATCGCCGAACTCCCCATGCCGATCGCCCAGGTTCGCACCGTGGGCGACAAGGTAGTGCCCGACTACCTCCAACAAGAGCTGGCCGATGCCGTGGCCGGCATCAGCGTGTACTCCTATCGGGGTGGCCACGCATCGGTGGTCACTGACTTCGACAGCTTCTGGGACTGTCTGAGCAAGGCCCTCGATGCGGTGGGAGTGCCGGCCAGTCCTGATTCCGAGAGCAGTGTTGCTCCCGATCCATCCCCATCCGAGGCCACCCGATAGCCTCAGAATTACCGCGAGAAACGCAAGAAACCGGAGCGCACATGGGCCGAACCCTCAGCGAGAGGGTCTGGGACCGCCACATCGTCCACCAAGCCGACGGCGAGCCCGACCTGCTGTTCATCGACATGCACCTCATTCACGAGGTGACCTCGCCGCAGGCCTTCGACGGTCTCCGCATTAACGGCCGCACGGTGCGGCGCCCCGACCTCACCGTGGCCACCGAAGACCACAACGTGCCCACCGACGACATCGCCTGGCCCATCGCCGATCCCATCTCCCGCCAGCAGGTGGAGACGCTGCGGGCCAACTGTGAGGAGTTCGGCATCACCCTGTACCCCATGGGCAGCCCCGGCCAGGGCATCGTGCACGTGATCGGCCCGGAGATGGGCCTCACCCAGCCGGGAATGACCATCGTGTGCGGCGACAGCCACACCTCCACCCACGGGGCGTTCGGGGCGCTGGCCTTCGGCATCGGCACCAGCGAGGTGGAGCACGTGCTGGCCACCCAGACCCTACCCCAGCAGCGCCCCGGCACCATGTCGGTGACGGTGGACGGCACCCTGCCGATGAGCTGCACCGCCAAGGACGTGATCCTGGCCATCATCGGGCGCATCGGCACCGGGGGGGGTATTGGCTCGGTGATCGAGTACCGCGGATCGGTTATCCGTTCGCTGTCGATGGAGGGGCGCATGACGGTGTGCAACATGTCCATCGAGGCCGGAGCCCGGGCCGGGTTGATCGCCCCCGACGACACCACCTTCGAATACCTCCAGGGGCGGCCCAGCGCGCCGACTGGATCGGCGTGGGAAACCGCGCTGGAGGATTGGCGCAGTTTGTCGACCGACCATGACGCCGTCTTCGACAAGGAGGTGGTGATCGACGGGTCGGAACTGGTGCCCCACGTGTCGTGGGGCACGAACCCGGCTCAAGTGGCGCCCATCGACGGCACCGTGCCCCATCCCGACAGCTTCGCCGAGAGCAGCGGACGGGAGTCGGCCGCCCGAGCGCTCCACTACATGGGCCTTGAGCCCGGCACCCCGCTCAAGGAGGTCCCGGTGGACACGGTGTTCATCGGCTCCTGCACCAACAGCCGTATTGAAGATCTGCGCGTGGCGGCCGCGGTGGTGGAGGGACGCCGGGTGCGGTCCGGCGTGCGCACCTTCGTGGTTCCCGGCTCCGGAGCAGTCAAAGCCCAAGCCGAGGCCGAGGGGTTGCACGAGGTCTTCAGAGCGGCCGGGTTCGACTGGCGGGAGCCGGGCTGTTCGATGTGCCTGGCCCTGAACCCCGACAAGCTCGCTCCCGGCGAGCGGTGTGCCAGCACCTCCAACCGGAACTTCGAGGGCCGCCAGGGCAAGGGGGGACGCACCCACTTGGTGTCGCCCGCCGTGGCCGCAGCCACCGCAGTGGCCGGCACCTTCGCCACTCCCGGAGACCTGTCATGAGGCCGGTACGAAATATCACCGCCACTGCCTTGCCGCTGGACCGCAGCGACGTGGACACCGACCAGATCATCCCCAGCGACTGGCTCAAGCGGGTGGAGCGCACCGGCTTCGAGCAGGGCCTGTTCTCAGAGTGGCGCGAAGACCCCGATTTCGTGCTCAACGACTCCCGCTTCGCCGATGCCCGCATCCTGGTGGCCGGACCCAACTTCGGCACCGGCTCCTCCCGGGAGCACGCGGTGTGGGCCATCCAGCAGTACGGCTTCGAGGCGGTCATCTCCCCCCGCTTCGGCGACATCTTCCGCAACAACGCCACCAAGAACGGCCTGGTGCCGGTGCAGGTGGGCGAAGAAGTGGGCCGCGCCCTGCTAGGCGCGATAGCCGATCACCCCTCCGTCCAGATCACCGTCGATGTCGAACAGCTCACCGTGTCGGCCCCCGCCGCCGGTGTGAGCACCGAGTTCCCCCTCGACGGCGCCGTTCAACACCGCCTGCTGAACGGTCTAGACGACATAGGACTCACCCTGGCCCACTCAGATGCCATCACCGCCTTCGAGACCAACCGCCCCGCCTGGATGCCGTCTCTGGCCCGATAATCCTCATTTCTCTCAATTTGTCGGGAACCAAGCGTCGGAGGCGTATCGTCATAAGGGCATGACAAAGTCCAACCCCGCTTCAACCCTTAAGCCCGTGACCAGAGTCGCCATGGCCGCGGCCTTGATCGCTGTGGCCCTGCTGGCCGGTGCCTGCTTGCCCGGTGAGCCTGGCACCCCCGGGATTCCCGGCTCTGCCAATGGCGGCTCCGGCACTCCCGAGGCTACGGCTGAGGCCGCTGACCACCTCGATGATGTGGAGCTGTTGTCGGCGCTTCGGACCATCGGTGACTGCCCCGCCGTGTTGGAGTATCTGCGGGCTGAGACCGTCAAGCGGGTAGGCCCCTACGGACTGAACGGAGACCGCTATGGCGGCTTCGGGCCTGTTTTCTCCGACATGGAGGAGAGGGCTGTATCTGAGGACGCCGCAGCAGTAGGAGCTCCGGCTGTCGCCGCAGAAAGCGCTGGTTCCTCCATCTCATTCGACGGCGATGACAGTGCTGATTTCTCCGCTACCAACGTGCAGGTGGCCGGCGTCGACGAGCCTGACATCGTAAAGACCGACGGCAACCGCATATTGGCTATAGCCCAGGGCCGACTTCACTATGTGGACCTGACCGGAGAGCAGCCGGTCTACCGGGGCACCCTCAAGCTGGACGACTCAGGGTGGGGCCAGGAGATTCTAATGCGCGGAGACCGCGCCCTGGTGTTCTCCACCAGCTTCGGCGAAGACGATCTGGGGCCGGTGGCCGCCGACGAGATGGTGGGCGAAGCTCGAATCGCCGACTTGGCCTTCAGCGGCTCTCAGTCTGCCCTCGTCCAGGAGGTAGACCTCTCCGACCCGGGAGCGATGGAGGTGGTGGCCGAGCTCCGCGTGGAAGGGGAATACCTCAGCGCACGCTCGGTGGGCGCAACAGCCTGGCTGGCAGTGTCCAGCTATCCCCTTCAGTTCGAGTTCGTGCATCCCAGCGGGCCCTCGGCCGAGAAGGCAGCCGAAGAGGCCAACAAGCAGATTGCCGCCACCGCCGAATTGGATGCCTGGCTGCCCGGCTACCGCCTCGACGGGCCAAGCGGCACTCAGGCAGGCCTGCTGCCGGACTGCGACCAGCTTTACGCCCCGGCGGAATTCTCCGGGTTCACCGTGCTCTCTGTGCTCACCTTCGACTTGGAGCAGCCTTTGGGCACCGGCGATGCGGCCTCGGTGCTGGCCGACGGGAACGCCCTTTACGGCTCGGGCGAGTCGCTGTACTTGGCCTCCAGTGCCCACACCCGCCCCGAACCCCGAGAAGAGGGCCAGGCCGCCACCGAAGAACCAGCAGCCTCAGACGAGGCGACTTCGGAGTGGACGACCACAATCCACAAGTTCTCCGTCTCAAAGAGCGGCCCGGCAGAGTACGAGGCTTCAGGAGAGGTCTACGGCCACTTGCTCAACCAGTTCTCGATGGACGAGCACAACGGCTTCTTCCGGGTGGCCACCACCATCGGCGAGCCATGGAGCGCCGAGTCCTCCCAGAGCCAGATCGCTGTTCTGGAGCAGCAGGACCGCCGCCTCGCCATTGTCGGCAGCGTCGGCGGACTCGGCAAGGGCGAGCGCATCTATTCGGTGAGGTACGCAGGCGACGTCGGCTACGTGGTGACATTCCGACAAGTCGACCCCCTCTATGTGCTCGACCTCTCCGACCCGGCCAGCCCGGCAGTTACGGGCGAGCTCAAGGTCCCGGGTTTCTCCACCTACCTGCACCCCCTTGGCGACGGCCTGCTCGCAGGAATCGGACAGCAGGCCGACGAGCGGGGCCGCACCCAGGGGACAAAAGTGTCCTTGTTCGATGTGGGCGACCCGGCCAGCCCGCAAGAACTAGACGTGATCGTGTTTCCCAATGGTTACAGCGAAGCTGAATGGGACCATCGGGCCTTCCTCTACTGGGCCGAGAGCGGCCTTTTGGCCATCCCTTTGAATCAAAGGGAAAGCTCCCCCCCAGTGCCTCTGATGGAAGGCCCGGCGGCTGTCGAGACAACTGTGTCTTCGCCCGCCGAAGGAGAGCCATTCACCGGAGCGGTAGCTCTGCGGGCAAACCGGGACGGAATCGTCGAACTCGGCCGAATCACCCACGAGAGGCCCACAGCCTCTTTCCCGGGCTGTCGTCCCGTAGCTGACCGCAGCGTCTTGGACGAGTGGCTCTCTGAGGCCGACGCCTTGCAGATTTGCCCGACGGGGGCGCCCGACGAATACCCCGGCCTGTCGTGTGAGGCGTGGGAAGCCGACTGGGTGCAAAAGCAATGGCCTGAGCTGGAAATCGGCAACGACGAGAAGCTGCTGATCTGCTGGGAATGGACCCCGAGAATCCAACGCCTGCTCGTCGCCGACGGGAGCCTCTGGACCATGACCGAGCGAGCCATCCAGGCCAACGACCTAGCCACCTTCGCTTACAAGGACCAGTTCGAACTTTCTTCCTCAAACTAAAGAGTGTGGGGCCCAAACTAGGCGAGCCGGGGGGTGGCCCGGCTCAGGGTGCCCGCCGCCCGGAGCTCGTCGAGGACGGCGGGCTGGGCCGGGACAGGACCCGCCGGCTCGCCGGAGGATGGTAACGAACAGGCCCGCTCAAACAATCAGCCCAACCCGGCGCAGGCTCGATTAAGCGCACTCACAATGGCCCGCATAGAGGCAGTAGTGATGTCGGTGTGGATGCCGCAGCCCCACAGCTCCCGGCCGTCCACCAGCAACTCGATATAGGCCACCGCCTCGGCGTCGGTTCCCCCGCCCCGGGCGTGCTCGTGGTAGTCCACCACTTTGACCTGGGTGTCGATGATCTCGTTCAGCCCAGTCACGAACGCATCCAGCGAGCCCGCCCCTTCGCCATGGACCACCACCTGGTCGTCGCCGGCGGTGAGGCGGGCGGTAACCACCGTGCGGTCGGCGCCCCGGGCGTTCTGGGCCGACTCGTAGCCGTTCAGCCGGTAGGGCTCGTCCAAGTCGAGATACTCGGTGGCGAACTCGCTGTGAATCTGGTCGGCGGTGATCTCCTCACCGGTGTCGTCGGCGATCTGCTGGATCACCTGGCTGAACTCGATCTGCATCCGCCGGGGCAGGTCCAGCTGCACCTCGGCTTGGAGGAGGTACGACACCCCGCCCTTGCCCGACTGGCTGTTCACCCGCACCACGTCTTGGTAGGTGCGGCCCACATCTTTGGGGTCGATGGGGATGTAGGGCACCTCGAACAAACTCTGGCCGGTCTCCTGCATGGCATCGAACCCCTTCTTGATGGCGTCTTGGTGTGATCCCGAGAAGGCGGTGTACACCAGATCGCCCACATAGGGGTGGCGGGGATGGATGGGGAGCTGGTTGCAGTCCTCGGCCACCCGGCGCAGCCCGTTGATGTCGGAGATGTCCAGTTCGGGGTCCACCCCCTGGCTGAACAGGTTCATGGCCAGGTTCACCACGTCCACGTTGCCAGTGCGCTCACCGTTGCCGAACAGGGTGCCCTCCACCCGGTCGGCGCCGGCCATGAGCCCGAACTCGGCCGCAGCCACCGCGGTGCCCCGGTCGTTGTGGGGGTGCAGGCTGAGCACGATCCGCTGCCGGCGGGCCAGGTTGCGGTGCATCCACTCGATCATGTCGCCATAGATGTTGGCGGTGGACATCTCCACGGTGGCCGGCAGGTTGATTATCACCGGCTTGTCGTGGCCGTCGGCCAGAATCTCCACCACCTCGTCGCATACCCGCTTGGCGAACGGCAGCTCGGTGCCGGTGAACGACTCGGGCGAGTACTCGTAGAACACGTCGGTGTTGGGCACCTGCGGCTCCAGCGAGCGGCACCACTCCGCCGCCCGGGTGGCGATTTCGGTGATCCCGTCCATGTCGAGGCCGAACACCACCCGGCGCTGGACGGTGGAGGTGGAGTTGTACAGGTGGACGATGGCGTCGGCCGCCCCGTCGATGGCCTCATAGGTGCGCTCGATTAACTCTTGGCGGGCCTGGGTGAGCACCTGGATGCGGACGTCTGAGGGGATGGCGTTCTGCTCGATGATCTCCCGCACGAACCGGAAGTCGGTCTCCGACGCGGAGGGGAAGCCCACCTCGATCTCCTTGAACCCGGCCTCCACCAGGGCGGTGAACATCTTCCACTTCCGCTCGGGGTTCATGGGCTCGATGAGGGCCTGATTGCCGTCGCGCAGATCCACCGAGCACCACCGGGGGGCGCCGGTGAGCACGGCGTCGGGCCAGGTCCGGTCGGTCAGCTTGACCGGCTCGAACGCCTGGTACTTGTGGATCGGCATTCCCGACGGCTGTTGGGGGTGTAATCCGGTTTTCATGGCATGGCCTCGATTGGAGTTGACTCACGAAAAAACCCCCTGCCCTTGCGGGTTCAGGGGGTCGGGGCGAGCACCTCTGGGTGCTCGCCCTACAAGAGCAGCAGGTGGGTGTGGATGCGGCTCATCGGGTTAATCCTACGCCGAAGCACCGGTGTTTACCAAACATGCCGAGGCTGCTATTCGGCTGGGGCCAGTCCCAAGTAGCGCGCCGACTGCACCCCATCGATAGCCACCAGAGCGTCGGCCACCGCCTTGGGCACCGGCTGGGAGGTGGCGATCACCATGGAGGCCCCTTCCCCACTAGATGACTGACCCACGTCCATGTCGTCAATGTTGATGCCCGCGTCGCCAAGCAGCGTG